>JAQWMC010000164.1 GCA_029246985.1 Pirellulales bacterium | reverse complement strand
CAGCCGTCTTTACTGCCTTTAATACCGACTTTCAAAACCCGCGAAGGCTCCATGAATGATTGATTCGGAGCCAGTTCCAATTCCCCCAAGACTTGCTGCTGAAGCGGGCAATATCGACGGCCACTGTCCGTCAGCTTGAGCTATGTTCCCTACTCCGACTACTCGATAACCCAGCCAGAGACTCCACCGTTCGGTTACATCCCACGCCAGCGACGTATCGACTGAGCCCAACCAGGAAAAGACATCGACTGCAGAGCGTACGTCAGCCGTTGTTGTGCCGCTTTCAATTGCCCTATTGCTGCTTGCATTCCCTGCAAGTAAAAACTTGGGAACGATAACAAACCTCATTTTGGGTGCAATTTCCCAGTTGAATCTTCCTCCAAACTGCCCACCGAACAAATTGTTATTTGTTGCTGTCTGAAGTTTGAGGCTAGATGGTACATCAAGAATCAATTGATCCTCGAGTTGGAAAAATCGGAAACCCGCTAACCACATCCAATTGATACGTTGATTACCCTGATGAAACTCTGGACGAGTTTGTGGTGAATAAAGCCAATTAATTTCAATATTATTTATTGTGTCTGACCGTGATAACACTCCATTGGTTGCTCCCGTCTGTTGCTGAGCAGATGACCCCATATTGTAAACACCCCAATAGATAAACTCGATGGCATGCTCTTGACGATCTCCAAACCATCGACCAAGTCTCAAGTCCAACCCACCGGGCCAACTGGCCGAAGCTGACCGTGTTGAAACTACGAGTGGAGGCCCTCCGGGCCCTGTCGAATTCACGCCATCAGGAAGCGATCGGGTCATAACTAAGCCACTTGCACTGGCAAACCAACGTGGCCAGCATTGCTTACTAGGCAACCCAATACAGGACGAATTGCCTCCGTATCTCTCGCACCAATCATCCTCATAAAAATCACAGCTTTCACCATCGATATCAACAAGGAGTGTTGGGGCTGTCAATTCTCCTGAGACCAATAGAGGCATCTCAATTAATTGCCCTGAATCATCCAGTACATACTCATCCGCTTGTAGGTAATCTGATTGGCAAACAAGACTCAATAGCACGAATGCAAACAATGCTCGATAGACGGTGCGCAAAGCTAAGGATTGGGCAACTCCCCGAGGCGACATGCCATACGTCTGTTTTGTGTTATACAATTGGATTAACCTAAAAACACTTGTGACCATGCACGAGCAGTATTGCAACTAAGACAGGAATTGTGCCGTAAACTTATTTGTAGAGCCTTTAAAAATACTCAGTAAAATGCAACCGCGGTTTCATCAGATAACCTCTCAATCCGCTACCTAAAACAACCACCTTCCCTGAATTGCCGAGATACTTCCATGGGAGTCTTCTCCGAAAAAACAAACCCACGTCTGACGCGGATTGGAGCACTTCAGTGGCTTGAAAAAAGATCGAATTTTGAGCACCGACCGGCTAACCAAGACCATAGAACAGCATTTACGCTCACCCGTATGCGAGCTTTACTGAGAGCGATCGGCAACCCTCAGCATCAGTTTCCTTCTGCGCATCTCGCTGGCACAAAGGGCAAGGGATCAACGGCGGCTATGTTGGCAGCAATTATGCAGGCTGCTGGGTACCGAGTGGGCTGCTATCTCTCACCTCATGTCAACAGAATTGAAGAGCGAGTTTCTGTAGCAGGCAAACAGATTTCCTCGCCAGAATTACTCACAGCATTCCGCACAGTGATTCCTGCTGTCGAAAAACTTGATCGAATAGCATCTCGTAAGAAACTGTCTGGCCCAACTTGGTTCGAAGTCCTCACGGCTGTCGCATTTACTCATTTTAAGCAGACACAGGTTGATCTTGCTGTGATTGAGACCGGCCTTGGCGGACGACTTGATGCAACAAACCTGTGCAACCCTGTCGTATCTTTAATTACCAACATCAGCCTCGATCATACCGAAGTCTTGGGAAATACGATCCGTGCCATTGCTACTGAAAAAGCAGGCATAATACGGCGAGGCATCCCTGTGGTATCGACGGCACTTCACCCGGATGCATCTCGGGTGATAGTCGATAAGGCGCGAGCACAACGAACAAAGCTCCTTCTCCTCAATCGCGACTTCACAGTCAACCAAATCAAGAACACAAAACCAAGTAGTTCCCGTCAAACTGCTTTATATTCTTTTGAGCTTCAGACCCCACTCGGATCCCAAGGCACAGTCTACAAAACTGCAATGGCGGGTATTCATCAAGCAGAAAACGCTGCATCAGCAGTGATGGCCACAAAAATACTTTCCGAAAAAGGCTTTCAGATCGACAAGCAGGCGATCACCACCGGCCTCCGAAAAACTCGTCTTCCTGCTCGCATAGAGTGGGTGTCCGATACTCCTCCCATCATTCTTGACGCGGCACATAACGTTGCTTCAATGGAATCCTTAGTGCAAACATTGTCTGACCAAAGCAACTTACCCAAGAAAAGAGTCCTCGTTTTTGCCGCGAGTGCTGACAAAAAACTTGGTGCAATGCTCCGAGCTAGCAGAGCCTACTTTACTGATATTGTTCTCACACGATATGCAACAAATCCTCGAGCTGCCACGATAATGAGACTGCGCAAAGCAGCTGAGGAAGGTGGGTGGCGAGATCCTCACGTAGCGGCCTCGCCTACAGAGGCAGTATCGGTTGGCAAACGGCTTTCGGGAAGAAAAGGCCTGCTATGCATAGCGGGCAGTTTTTTCCTTGCTGCTGAAGTTCGCACCGCTTTGACTGCACTCATCGATTCATGAGATTCGGGATCATCATTACACAATCAACGTTGCTTTTGAGTGTCGAAAAGCGTGAGTGCTCGGCCTAGAACAGGATCCACATGTCTTGGCAATAGTCCGCCTGGGTCGAATGACGTATTGGGCTGGCCAGACCGAACCCGATCCCGATCCTGCCTCCAAGTAATCCAGTCTTCGAGTTGCTTTCGTGTAGGTGAAAACGCAAAGTTTGAATCAGGCCGAACACCCCAGGCATCGGACTCACTACTGGTACTCGAACGATTAAGAGAAGTACCACTGGGTCGCTGATATTCGTTCGTTGTAAGCCGTATAGCTCCAGGCCCACTTGAAAGTGTGGTTATTGTTTGTACAGATGCGTTACCAAACGAGCGGCTGCCAACAATCGTTGCTCGCTTGTGGTCTTGAAGACAGGCTGCGACTATTTCAGCCACACTCGCGGTAAATTCATCAACCAGAACAGCGATCGGCACACCTTTGAGCACCTGGCCAGAAGTTGCTGTCCACTTTTGCTGGAGCTGTTTCCGCTTAGACCGGCCCTTCAACCTGTCATTTGTCACTGCAGCAATCAATCCGTCCTCCAGAAAAAGATCACACAACGCAATACCGCCCTCTACCATGCCACCAGAATTACCACGCAGGTCAATGACAAGTCCTTTTGGATTTTGCTTGAATACAAGCTCTTCAATCAGCTTGGCAACCTCAACATCTGTCCGTTTGCTAAAGTGACTAATTCTCAGATATGCAATGTTCGGATCGCCTTCCAGCCACCAATCCCACTGCCCATTAGGCAAACGGCGATCTCCTCGTACGCTTTCAATTGTAATATTTTGGCGACTGATGGTAATGTCTTGAATCGCCGAGCGATCATTCGGGCTGACTCCTTGTTTTTTAATACGAAGATCTACCTTAGTGCCTACTTCACCACGAAACTGAGAAACTATTTCGGAAAGATTACTTCCACTTGTCTCAACATCTTCAACGCTGACTATACGATCCCCAGATCGAATACCAGCCTGCCAAGCAGGCCCTCCATACACGGGAGCAACAACAACAATGTCGCCTGAAGACGGTTCGGCATCAAGTTCTACACCAATACCTGCAAACTCTTTCTTAAAGTCTCTCTCATAGTTTTTTAACTTTGATGGCTCAATGAATTCCGAACGATCATCGAGTTCACGAAAGACACCCTCCATTGCCGCTTGAAAGAGTTGCTCTTGATCAAGTGTTTGGAAATATCCCTTATCAATACGTTGGATGACTTCAGCAAAACGCTTTCCCTGACCAGTTCGATCCTGAGCAGCGCAGGCAAGGAAGCACCCCGGTACAACAATCGCAACAATAAGAAGATTTCTTCGGTGCATTACTGTATTTCACCAGCAAAAGGGTCATCATGACAACCGCTCTATTGAAAATGAGATGGTACACGGTGAAATACCGGCACGGCTCACTCCGAGCGCATTAAGAAAGCCTGTCTGCTCCGAAACAAAATGTGAGTCAAAAAGGGCAATTTACAGCCATTAGGGATGGATCGATGCCTGGTCCGCACAGCATAAGAATGAGTAATTCTCGAAAACCATGAAAATTCTGTGCGGAATGAGTCATTCGGCAGAAGCGATCTGGAACAGATTTCCTCCCTTGTTTAGTGTCTGCGGAGTTGTCCGAATCCCTCAGCGTTAGGAGCCATGTTCGATGGCACGTCGATCAAAATCAAAGCATCGCAGAGAACAGCAAAATGATCCTCTCGAGGCCCTGCGTCCACTCATTGTGCTGGGGTTGTTAGGCATGATCCTTTATGGCGCTTATTCAATCATTCAAAAAGGGCCCAAAGAAACAAACCAAGAATGGCAACCTCCGGGAGCAACGCACGCCGCGACTTCGGATGCACCGCCATTCAAACCATCAGTAACTACACCGCCAATATCCACACCACCGTCAGTTGAAATACAGAGTCCTCCCGGTGCGCTCACGAGTCTTCCTCCCAATCAAATACCGGCTCCTTCAGCACCCCTCGGTGGGCAAGCGTTGGTCACAGATCAATCTGTGGCTCCCGGTATCGAACAGATGCCACCAACGTACATTGATGCGGTTCCTGCCGTTCCCCCTCAGTCCCAATCACCTAATGACACGACTGGTCTAGTTACAGAAAATATGCTGGAACAAAAAGAATCCGCTGCTTTTACTGCTGCGTGGACGGATGCCCATAATAAACTTGAAGCCGGTCGATATGCCGAAGCACTTGCTGTTCTTTCGGTGTGGTATGACAATCCTTCCCTTAGCGTCGAAGAGAACCACCAACTTGAAAGACTTCTCGGACAACTCGCTGGAACTGTTATCTATTCAACGCAAGACATGCTGCTGCCACCGCATACGGTAGCTGGTGGAGAGACGCTTGAAACTATTGCCAAGCCACTCAATATCCCTTGGAAATTACTTTCAAAAATAAACGGTGTTGCATCAGACGACCTTACTACTGGCCAACGTATCAAAGTTCTACGAGGTCCATTCGATGGTGTTGTAAGTGTTTCAAGACGTAGAATAAGTCTTCAAGTGGGTGGTCGGTATGCAGGAACCTTTCCTGCCGCTATTGGCAACGGCTTCGTAAGCCGCACAGGATCCTCAGTAAAGCTGCTTGAAATTCAGGATGGGACGAAGACTCAAACCACCCAGACAGTTCCGGTGGGCTATCGTCCCGCAGGTCGAGCCGCCATTATTCTTGATAACGGCTTACGTATTCAACCCGCTGATGACCCGAGCTTTGTCATGAAAACACCAGAAGACAATGTACTTCTCGTATCATTTGCTGACTTCAATGATTTAGCTGGCATTCTTGGACAAGGATCACACTTACTCGTTCGGGAATAGTGATCTTTTCGGAGTCTTGGCCAAAATTTTGTGAAGGTATTACCTTTGACGGTCCGAAGAAAGATTCGGGTTGTTTGGGAATTGCGGGGAACAGCCGCCGTATTTAATTACGCCTCGTATAAATAGGCAGTGGAGGCAGAAAGGTGTATCTTCAAAAGAGACCAGGCCGAAAGCTTACTATCGCTCTATGCCTACTTTTCTCATCCATCATTAGTCTTGCCAGTAATGGGTGCACCATGTGCCCATCACCTTTCGATTATTCAGGAACAGTACCGGGCTCTGCGAATCAAAATGATTTCCGGATACGGTCAAATGGAATCCTACCGATTTGGAGACGACCAAAGCCGTGGCCTCCTGTTGTATCCCTGGAGGCGGAAGAGCCTCGCTTAGCGACAGGCGAGTCCGTCGATAATACCGCAGCAGTGTCTCGCGTAATAGTGGCATCGCACGATGAAGAGCTACCAACCGTCTCAGAAAACAATTCTGTACTTATTAATCACTCACCTCAGACAGAACCTGCTGAGAAGGTCAAACAGGATGAGACGGATAACTCTATTTCTTCTGAAAGAGCTGACACAGCCTCTTTTGAAGAGTCATAGAGAAAAGCATTCGCCACTTGCATTTTAGATCAGCATACACGTCAACCAGAACGTAAAGCAGGTTTCCATTCGTCTTGTAAAACTGCATTTTTTGGCACGACAATCACGCCATCTCGAATCGTAAACTGCTTGCTCTCGGGAAGTTCAGTCAGTCCGCAATCATTGATGACTTTGGCACGACTTCCAATTCGCACGTTTTTATCGATGATTGCCTTCTCAATAATAGTTCCGTCACCAATACCCAAAGGCGGAACATTTTTGGACAAGTCAACTTCCAAATGTTCTGGTGTTTCGTAGTAGTCATTTCCTAAAACAACTGAGTTACGGATAACTACGTCTTTGCCAATCTGGCACCGCAAGCCTATGACACTGTTCTCAATTACGGTGCCCGCACCAATAGTGCAGCCATCTGAGATGAGGCTCCCTTGCACACGAGCGCCGTCCACTCGTGAAGGTGGCAAAAATCGAGCTCGTGAATAGATAGGAGCATGTGGTGCAGCCAATTCAAATGGTGGTTTTGATGACGCGAGATCGATGTTGCATTGATAGTACGAGCGGATCGTTCCGATATCTTCCCAGTACCCATCGAAAGGGTGAAGTTGAACATGCTTTGCTCGAATCGCGGCCGGAAAAACCTCCTTGCCGAAGTCTTGGTAATCGGTTTTGAGCAAGAGATCCAACAAACAGTCGCGGTCAAATAGATATATTCCCATGCTTGCCATGAGACTACGGCCCGCTGCTTGAATGCCTGCCTGTTCGATCCATGCCGGATCAGTCCGAACCAAATCGAGTTCGGCCGTAGTTTTAGGTTTTTCTAGAAACCCTTCCACTCGCCCTGTTGAATCAAATCGCATAATTCCAAATGATGACGAAAGGTCATCAGCGACGGGAATTCCAGCAATTGTTACATCCGCGTTATTTGCCTCATGAGTTGCTAAAAGATCGGCATAATTCATTCGATACAATTGGTCACCAGAAAGCACCAATACTTGTTTAATATCAGAATCCTGAAGCAACTTGATGTGCTGCCGAACAGCGTCCGCCGTTCCTTGGTACCACGCCATCGCTTCATTGGTTTGCTGGGCGGCCAATATTTCGACATACCCACCACTGAAGGCATCGAATCTGTATGTACGGCGAATATGCCTGTGCAGACTCACTGAATTAAACTGGGTCATCACATAGATTCGTTGCACCCCACTATTAATACAGTTCGATAGTGGCACATCGATGATGCGATACTTACCAGCAAGTGGAACCGCTGGCTTTGAACGATCTCGTGTCAAAGGGTAAAGCCGCGTCCCACGCCCTCCACCAAGCACCAAAGCCAATACATTACTCACACTCATCCAATGATTCTCCGCGTTGAGGGTGCCTCAACAAAACTACAGAGTGGACATGTGGCACCACAAATCCCCTCTTGTACATGCTACGTTGCTCCGGCCTCAGGACCAAGTAAACCTCATTGAAAACTGACAAACAGTCTCATGGAACAGGTCATTCCGTACCAATTTTTCCGAACACCACACCTGTATGATTTATCTTCTTGATAAACTCATGTCATTCAGGTCATTTCTTGATAACGAAGTTCACCATCCGACCTGGTACAGCAACTACCTTCACGATCGTTTTTCCGGCGAGTAGGGCTGCAATTTTTGGCTCTGCTGCTGCGGCAGCCTCTAATCCGACAGCATCTGTACCTGTAGGCACAGTAATACGTGCACGAAGCTTGCCCTGAACCTGTACTGGGATTTCTAAGGTGGCGTCCTGAAGCCAACATGCCTCTACAGGAGGCCAGGCAGCCAGCGAGACCGGGCTTGTATTTCCCAATACGGTCCAGAGTTCTTCTGCGAGATGAGGTGCAAAAGGTGAAAGTACAGAAACAAAAAGAGAGAGCATCTCCCGTGGTCGCTCTTGAAGTGGTGTGGCAAAATTTACAAATTCCATCATCTTTGCTATCGCGGTATTGAATGAGAGTGATTCAATATCCGACGTGACTTTGTCAAGCATTCGATGCATTGCTCGCATCTGTTCTTCCGTAGGCTCTTTTTCCGTTACTTGTGGCGCAAGCTGAATGTCTTCAGCCCCCTCGTCCACCACCAGCCGCCAGCACCGATCGAGAAAGCTTCGAACTCCTCCGACACCAGATGTACTCCATGGCTTCGTTGCCTCAAGAGGTCCCATAAACATCTCGTATAGTCGCAGTGCATCAGCACCAAACTCACAGACAATTTTGTCTGGGTTAACGACGTTCCCACGACTCTTCGACATCTTATATGCTCGGCTCTCCACTCGCACGTGTGGTGCATCCCGAAGCACAAAGTGCTCGCCTTGCTTTTCTACATTTTCAGCAGAGACCTTCATCGGGGTGTCTGAACCGCTCTGCTGACCCGCTGATACCCAACCACCTGAACTTCCTCGATATCCAGTAAACTCCACCTCACCAAGAATCATTCCTTGATTCACCAGTCGAGCAAAGGGTTCAACTGCAGAGACGTACCCACGGTCATAAAGTACTTTATGCCAGAAGCGGCTGTAGAGCAGATGAAGCACAGCATGCTCAGCTCCACCTACATACAAATCAACAGGCATCCAGGCCTTCTCAATCTCTGGATCAATGAACTGCTCATGATTCTTCGGATCAAGAAACCTTAGGTAATACCAGCACGAGCCGGCCCATTGAGGCATTGTATTTGTCTCTCGACGGTATCTTTTACCGTCTCGTTCAACGTACAGCCAAGCATCATTGGCTCGAGATAGTGGGGGATTGGGTGTCTTTCCTGGCCGAAAGTCATCGAGCTCCGGAAGCGGCACCGGCAACTCGTGTGAATCAAGTGGCCGAACAACACCTGTTGGCTGACCTGACTCGTCAAGCTCGTGCAAAATAGGAAATGGCTCACCCCAAAACCGCTGACGGCTAAAGAGCCAATCACGCAATTTGTAGTTTGTGGCAGGCCTTCCAAGACCTCCATTGAGTAAATCTGCAGCCACTTTTTCAATGAAAGCTTCGGTGGCCATACCTGTATACAGTCCCGAATCGACTGATCTTCCGTACCCAGTAAATAGTTCGTCGCCTTCAGCATCGCCATCTAGTGGCTCAACAACTGAAACGATCTTCAACTTAAATATCTGAGCAAATTCAAAATCCCTGCTGTCGTGGGCCGGCACTGACATAATTGCGCCTGTGCCGTACGAAGCGAGTACATAATCAGCCACCCAGATCGGTACAGATTCACCGGTCAATGGGTGAATGCAATATGAGCCGGTGAAAACGCCAGTTTTTTCTTGAGCTAAGTCAGTTCGATCGAGATCACTCTTACAACATGCAGCCTCACAATACTTATGAACTACATCTGCTTCAGCAGGAATCGTTATTTGATTTCGAAGTGGATGCTCTGGCGCAATTACCATGCAACTTACTCCGAACAAGGTATCCGGTCTTGTTGTGTAAATCCGAAGACAATCCGTCGGTGCTTTCAACGGGTATCCGTTATCTTTACGACAACTCTTCCAGGCAATAAAAGCATCATTTAAATCTTTGTCTGATAAGCCCTGTGGTGGAAGAAAAAAATCTACTTCTGCACCCGTACTACGGCCAATCCAGTCTCTCTGAAGTTTTTTAATGCTCTCTGGCCAATCAAGGCCGTCTAACTCTGCTCCAAGCCGATCAGCATATGCTGTGATCCGCAACATCCATTGTCGCAGTGGCAATCGAACAACTGGATGGCCACCACGCTCACTGAGTCCACCTATAACTTCTTCGTTAGCAAGTACAGTCCCAAGTTCCGGACACCAGTTAACCGGCGCTTCCGACTGGTACGCAAGACGGTGATCATCGCGGTAGGCATTGACTGCTCCCTCACCTGATTCCTGAACATCCTTAGGAACCGGAAGTTCTGAGATTGGTCGGCCCTTTTGTCGAACCGCATCAAACCATGTGTCGTACAGAAGTAGAAAAATCCATTGTGTCCAACGAACAAACTCGGGGTCTGTCGTGGAAGTCTCACGCTCCCAGTCATAACTGAACCCAAGCATTTGCAACTGCCGCTTGAACGTAGCAATATTTCGCTCCGTACTCTCTCGTGGCGGGGTGCCCGTACGTATCGCATATTCTTCAGCCGGCAACCCAAAGGCATCAAAACCCATTGGATGAATAACGCTTGATCCCCGCATTCGCTCAAAACGGCTAACAATATCTGTCGCGGTGTAACCCTCCGGATGACCAACGTGCAATCCGTCACCGCTTGGATACGGAAACATATCGAGAATATATGCCTTTTTGCCGGCCGGAAGGCGGGGTGAGCGGAATGTTTTCTGCTCAGCCCACCAGATTTGCCATTTCGGCTCTATGACAGACGGGTCGTATTTTGGCATTAGTCAGTCAACGCTATCGGGTTTAGGGATGTATGATGATGGAACGCTACAATTTGATGAGTCTAATAGACCGAAAAGTTCCGACAACGCTTCGGCAAGAGCCACGGGTACGGCGACAAAACCTACAATCTTCCAGAATTTGTACACTCAATGGGGGCTAGACTTTTGAACCAAGAGACATCTGCTGATGAAACTGGGAAACAGTTCCATATTCCTACGGGTGAAAGTCCTACAATGCTTCACCATCAGCTTCTCAAAAGCCTGCGCGACGCTGGCCAGCGGCTCAAAATGGCAGACTCGCTTGGCACACGACTCAACGGCCGCCAACTTCTTACCCGAATTCTAGCCGCGAGACTTGTTCTTGAAAAAACTCTTGATCCTTCCGAGAAGCGGGTCGGTATTCTACTCCCTCCGACAGCCGGCGCTGCCATCGTAAACGCTGCACTTGCGCTTATGGGCCGCGTTGCTGTGAATCTAAACTACACATCTTCCCAATCAATACTTGAAACGTGTATTGAACGCGCTGGAATCCAACACGTGATATCCAGTCCAACATTCTTATCTCGGATCGACCTAGATGTCGGGGATTTCCTTCTTGATGCTGCTGATCTACGGAAAAGACTTACGACCCTACAGAAGATTCAGGCCTGGTCAGAAGCAACCCTTATGCCGCTCTCAATGCTTGAGCGTCACCTTGGCATAAAAAACATTCAGCCTGATGATGTCCTGACCATTATCTTCACTTCGGGATCGACAGGCGACCCAAAAGGCGTTGTTCTCAGCATTGAAAATGTTGGGAGCAATGTTCGTGCGATTTCTGATTTACTTCACCTTTCGCCAACTGACACCGCACTTGGTGTACTACCTTTCTTTCACTCATACGGCTACACAACAGCCCTATGGGTACCACTCACGCTTGAGCCCGCGGTTGTCTATCACACAAGCCCTCTTGACGCGAAGGTTGTCGGCAGACTTGCACGGGACTATCACGCAACCGTTTTAATGGCGACACCTACTTTTCTAAGAACTTATATTCGTGGTACTGAATCGGACGACCTTTCGACGCTTGAAGTTGTTTTCGGTGCTGCAGAAAAACTGACAACTGATGTCACTGATGCTTTCGAAGAGAAATTTGGAGTCCGGCCCCGTGAAGCGTATGGTGCAACGGAACTTTCTCCCTTGGTATCAGTAAACGTCCCTCCATCTCGCCATGTTCCTGGCAGAGCGATCGACGCCCGTGAAGGAACGGTCGGAAAACCAATCCCTGGCTGTACGGCGAAGATTACTGACAGAGAGGGGCTTCATGAACTACCTGTCGGTGAAGAGGGACTTTTGTGGATCTCTGGACCTAATGTCATGCAGGGCTACCTTGATCGTGACGACCTTACCGAGCAGGTCATTTGTGAAGGTTGGTATCGCACCGGTGACATTGCAAAACTGGACACTGATGGATTCATCACATTAACTGGTAGACAAAGCCGATTTTCAAAGATCGGTGGTGAAATGGTCCCTCATATGTTGATTGAAGAAGCTGTAAATACAATTTTAGGAGCAACCGACGGTGAACTTCTGGCCGTCGTCACTGCAGTGCCGCATGCAACAAAAGGTGAGCGCCTTGTTGTCTTAACTACAAAAACTTCGGAGGCAACGCAGAATATCCGTCGTGAACTTGCACAGTCAGGACTTCCGAATCTCTGGATTCCATCATCGAACAGCTTTGCCAAAATAGAAGAAGTACCTGTTCTTGGTTCAGGAAAACTTGACCTGCGGAAAATAAATGACATTGCAAAAGGATATTTTTGTGCAAACTCAGACACCGAATAGTGAAAGCTGCCACAACCTTCCTCAGCACATGCGATTCAGAGTAATTCTTGGAAGAGCTGATGATCTCAAAGCTGATGTACTCTTTCAGATGAGTGTGCCGAATTCGGCAGAGACAGAGGCTCCTCTAGCACTTGAAGGGTTTTTAACTGGCCCAACATCAACACGTGCAAGCACACTACCTGTTCGCCAAAATATCCAGATCCACTCGCAACAGGCTGTTGATGAGGGCACTGAAATTCTTGGACATTCCATTCTCACAGAACCTGCATTCTGGACACCAAATGTGCCAATGCTCTACTTCGTAAAATGTAGGATTACTTCGTCTGGTAAAGAAGTAGCCCTACTCAGCCAGACTACTGGACTTCGTCGTCTCGGCATTCGCAACCATTCTCTTTGGCTTGATAGTCATCGATTTGTGCTACGCGGCGTAACGTGCGGAAACAGGGATACCACATCAGCAGAACAACATTCTGCTTCCCCGGAAAATCACAGGACTGCAAAAGTTCTTGATTTGCCTGCAGAGATTTCATGTAAAGCCGATTCGCTGGAACTCAAGCTGGACGAAAAATTGAAAACTGCTGATGAAATCGGGCGACCAATGATTATTCGCTTACACCCTAAAAGTCAGCCCTCCACCATTTCATCTGTAATCTGCAGACTCACAAGCCATCCCTCAGTGTTTCTAACAGTCATTCCAAAAACCCTACTGCCGGAGGCACCAAAACTTTCCACCTATAAAGGCACGATGCTCTTTGGGACAGAAATGTCTGCTGAAATTCCGCCTTCAGAATTGCCGAACGGTATTGACCTTGCCATTGTTCGGCTCGCTCAAACAGTGCCCGATTCCTCGTGGAAGACTCCCCCACCT
>JAQWMC010000136.1 GCA_029246985.1 Pirellulales bacterium | reverse complement strand
TATCGCCTCGACAAATTTGTTGGTGGCGGCGGTATGGGGGCCGTCTTTAAAGCACTCGATACAACACTTGACCGGATCGTTGCCGTTAAAGTCTTGGCGGGACATCAATCAGCTGATGAGGAAATGCTTAAGCGTTTCCGGAATGAGGCACAATCGGCAGCACGGCTTAATCATGAGAACATAGGCCTCGTCCATGCTGTTGGTTCAAGCAATGGATGGCATTTCATTGTCTTTGAATATATCGAAGGTACAAATCTACGGGATCTAGTTCGACAACGAGGTCCTCTAACGGTTGCTGCTGTTGTCGATATTTCGATGCAAATTGCAGCGGCATTGGATCATGCCTGTCACCGTGATGTAACACATCGTGATATAAAGCCATCGAACATTCTTCTAACACCGGAAGGTCGCGCGAAATTAGTCGATATGGGATTGGCTCGATTGCAGCACATTGCAGGGGAGCAGGATCTCACGGTAAGTGGAATAACACTGGGTACATTTGACTATATTTCCCCAGAACAGGCGCGTGATGCACGATCAGCCGATATTCGCAGTGATCTCTATTCGCTGGGATGCACAATGTTTTTCATGCTGGTCGGCAGAGCACCATTTGCTGAGGGAACTATGGTGCAAAAACTGCTCCAGCATCAGCAGGAAATGCCTCCTGAAATTTCGGATTTGAGGACTGAGATACCACGTAGGCTCGTCTCGGTTGTTCATAAATTAATGTCAAAGCGTCCCCAGGATCGCTTTCAGCATCCAGCGGCTCTCGAATTTGAATTGTTATCAATAGCAGAAGAAGAGGGTTTCGATGTTACAGCGTTTCGTCCGGCGATTGACATCGACACGACTGGAACAGATAGAAACAAGGTGCTTTTTTGGCCTTGGGTTACTGCGGGTCTTAGTCTCATTGGTTTTGTGTGCTGGACGGCGATGATTGCACCCAAGAGAGAGTCCGATCAAGAGTTTCCAAAGGTAGTCAATCTACAACGACAAGTTTTCAATGATACGGCCGTGGTCCGTGTCGTTCTGCAGCCTTTGCAGCCAGATGAGTTTGGCACTATTGCCGCAGCATTGACTCACCTGTCCGGTGGAGGGGTAATAGAAATCTCTGAAGATTCAGAATATGAGATCTCCCCAACGCGTCTCGATAAAGACGTAGACATAACTATACGGGGTGTAGCGGGCAAGCGACCAGTCTTGCGTATTATTAATACTTCCGACTCTTTATTCGATTCGGTAAAGTCGGCTTTCTTTATCGATGGCGGGCACCTGACACTAAGTGACATTGATGTTCACGTTCGTTCGAGAAATGACGGGCCTGGAGTGGGTTATTTGTCAATTTTTGAAATGACAAATGGAGGGAAGCTGACTTGTAGGAATACAGACGTGGTAACGACTGCGATGTCTACTGAAGAGAAGTCCAATGGCGTAGAAAACAGGATCTTTCTTGCACAGGTAAGTCCATTTCGTGATCCAAAAGAGTCATCGAATGAAGATGTAGGTGAGGGGCAGCCAGTGCCCTTACAAGAACCTTCTGGTCAAAGAGTAGACGAGAAAAGTGAAGCTGTTATTGAGATGGAGAATTGTGTGGTTGATGGAGATCTCACGTGTTTTAATTGTGAGGCATCGACAGCATTATCACTTTCCTGGAATGGTGGTGCCGTGACAACCAGAAACAGATTTCTTACAGTGGATACGACTTCAGTAAATTCTGTTGAGTCTGTTCAATTGCAACTTCAACTCCACGATGCAACATTTGTGTGCAAGAAGGGTTTTGCCCGTCTAGCAGATGCACCAGGTCAAGATGACGTCCCCCAGATGCGGGTGGCAGCTGAACATTGTCGATTTGTCATTCCGGAGTCATCTGTTCTTCTAGAGCAGGTTGGTGTGGCTGAGCCCGAAGCCTATCAAAGAGCGATTCATTGGAGTGACCACCGAGGCAAGTATGAGGGCGGAAGAATTTTTAGGAAAATTGATGGTGCCGGTGACCTGATTGAAATTGACTATTCCTCAGCGGGACAGCCGATGGAATACCAAGGATTCTCAGGAATTCAGGGGTTTTTGCCCACGAATTAAGGAGATGTCCTTCAGTGGTACAACTTGCCTAGACGACATAACAAGGAGAACGGCACTTTTTTCTTGTAATATCGTTGGTTCAAGGCCATTATTTAGACGTTATGCAATGATTTGGGCGTGTGCGAAAGCCATAAACCCAAGAAATAAAAGCGGTAAGAAGTGCTCGAGACTGTCGGTTGAGATGGACGAGAGCTTTTTATGTTCATCTCGTGGTTCCTTTAGGAGAAAACAAAATATGAAAAAAGATCGATTGTTAGGTGGATTGATTGTGGCGACTCTTGTTGGTGCCTTTCTAGTCTCTGCCAGCCCTGCTTTTGCGGTGAAACAGTTCTACGATGAATTCAAAGAAGTGTATGTAAACAAGGGAAGCCTTGATGGAGCTGCCGTGGCAAAGGCAAAATGCAACATTTGTCATGAAGGAAAAAGTAAGAAGAATAAAAATGCCTACGGCAAACTTCTCGATAACTTGCTTGACCGGAAAAAGGATGCAAAGAATCCAGAAAAGATTCGTCAAGCACTAGCAACCGTTGAGTCTGAAAAAAGTCCTTCAGGTGAGACATACGGAGAACTAATCAAAGAAGGCAAGCTTCCCTAAAGGGTTCTGCCTCTAGCTACAAGCGTCATTGCTGGCCTCGAGGAGAATATCCTCGAGGCCAGTTGTGTGCTGGATGGCCGAAATAGCATCATCTGAACCGAATATTCGAACTTGCTTCACGAGGTGGTCGAATTGCAACTGCGCAAGAGACTGAGTGACAGGTGACATCTCTACCAGTGATCGCCAGCGACACTCACTTTCATTTAGCTGGCCCCTGCAACAAATTTGGAGATTGAATTCAATCTCCCTCTCTTTTGGTGGTGCATCGATAAGGATCTCATTTTGTTTAATGGTATTCCCGGTTTTTTTTGCTAGAAGTTTTACAAAACAATTGGAAACGAGAACAAGATTTTTATATGAAAGACCAGCCAGTGCGTTATGCAGCACGGAGTGCGTTTTCGCATCAAAAGTCGCAATTCGTTTAAAAAGTTTTCGCTGAGGACCAAAGAGCCCCTCTAGGATGGATTGGGCATCAGAGCTTTTAGTGGCATCGCTGATTCGTTGTACGAATGTGTTCTCTGTCGATTGTACGAGTAGATCGGTGTCCAGATGGTCACGACTCAGCCAAACTGTTCGTTGCAGCATAGCTGTTGCTGACCGGACAGCATGATGCCAATAAACCTCACTGAACATGACATAGCGAGCAAAAACCATAAGTTCTGCCGCAGTTCTTCCTTTTTCAGTGATTGCGAGTGATTCCCCGTTCGCATTGAGGCAGAGGCTGGTGAGGAGGCGATCTTGGTCGAAGTGCCGGCCATATGGCACGCCGGCGTGCAGGCTATCTCGCGTCAGGTAATCCATTTTGTCGACATCTATTGGTCCGGAAAGGAGTGAGTGAATAATCTTTCCAGAAGTGTCACTTGCGGTGCCAAGGATGAGTTGGGCGATTCGCTCTGGCCGTAGTCCCCAATCGGACGCAAGGAGTTCTGTAATTTCATCCGTGGCAATGAGTTGAGATGTCCGTTCCTCATGCCGTGGCATATCGGGAAGGTCCATGTCTTCGATAGGGTGGCAGTACGGCCAATGTCCGATATCGTGAAGAATCGCAGCTACTAGAAAGGCTGCTGCATCTTGCTCAGAAATAGCTTCACGAAAACGGTCGTCGCCATGCAGGCTTGCTAGAAACGCCAAGGCGAGATGGTACACGCCAAGAGAATGCTCCAGCCTTGAATGTACGGCACCCGGGTAGACAAGCGAAACGAGTCCTAGTTGACGCACCGATGCCAACCGTCGAAGTGGTGAACTGTCTAATAATCTACGAACCCGAGGAGTCAGAGGAACCGTTTTGTCCGGAGGAATTCGAACACCGCTACCATCATAAATTGTTTTTAGTTCAGATAATTCAGCAAAGGGCATGAGTTTTCAATCTAATCGGTTCTCCTCTCGCAGTACCTTGTTCAGCAGTTACAAGGGAGGCTGTAAACCCGCGAGATATCGTACCAAAGCTATCAGGACTACATAGAGAGAATAGTGGCTCACTGCCACGCCCCAGTCGAGGTCAAAGGTTACAACTGCAGTTAAGCCACCAGCAAATAAGAATACTGGTGCTAAGAAAAGCCATTGCCATATCTCGGGGTTCTCAATGCCAATCATTCCTCGTACAAACCACAATGAGGCATAGACAACGCTACAAATCAGAACCCGTATAGCGAGCTGTCGACCTCGATACGGTTCGAGTTCTTTGTCGCGCATCACGGTATATCCAATGTTTGCGCAAGGGATTGCAACAAGTACCGCCGTTACGGCTTGGAGAAGAATGGGGATCTCTATTCGGCCAGGTTCTACCTCAAAAATTCTTCCCAAAATATACGCCGAGAGAAATAATAGCACGCCTGCGGAAGAAATCAGAGTTAGGGTTATTCCAGAAAATGACTCCTCTTTAAAAACAATCGGCGCTGTCGGCATGTGGCCTACGTCTGATGAGGCTGCGGCCTCTGTAGGATCATGGATGGTGACGTCACTCGAAGCCTTTGGGATTTTGATTGGGTTCTTACATTTCGGACACGGACCGGTCTGGCCAGCGAACTTATCACTAACGTTGAATCGTGCTTGGCATGTGGGGCAAACAACTGAAATTGCCATAAAGAAACTCTGTGGGGAAAAGTTAGGAAGACAGTATCGGGGGAAGCGTGTGCTAGTGTCAGGGTCTATTTTTCAGATTGTATTTGAAAACACCAATATTTTTATTTTTACGGTACAGAAAGAGGGGTAAAGTAAAGAGGGTGTACTTTGTCGCAGTGTGTACGTAATCCGTCAATTGTTGTTATGGTAATTTTAAATGGTTGAATCTTCCACTATTACATTCCAGTGTTCGAGCTGTAACTCTCGCATCACAGTTCCAGGTAAGTTGGCAGGGAAAAGTGGTGTCTGTTCGAAATGTGGCATGAAGGTTGTCGCTCCCAATTCCCAATCCCCGGGGTATGATATTGCTCCAGGTTCAGCAATTGTGAACGAAGTCTCAGGCTCGCATGGTTCTTCAGCAGATCTTCTGGGACCTCCCGTTGACGAACATTCGAATAGTCCTGGGAGCGTTGAAAGCCCGACCGCCCGGCTTATTGCGAGGCTTTGGCAGGAGCTTGAACATGGTGGAGAGGTTGAGTTGCACATTGCAGGAAGTTCTCGACCAATTCTTCCACAATTCTTTGAACGTGATTGGTCTCAAGGGACACACGCTTTATTTGCTCGTCAAGAGCCAGATGGATCCATTACTCTTGAGGCAGTTGCCTGGGAATCAATTCAGCGAGTAGTCGTTCGGAAAGTCCAAGGTTTACCAGACGGAATGTTTCTCGATGAGGGGGAAAGTTAATTTCTCTTCCAACTATGTTTGTAGTGACATGTTCATGCCTCATCGTCATCAAGATCACCTTCGGTAATTATTGAAAATCCTTTGGCTGCGAGTGTTTCCAAGCCCATCTCTGTGTTGTCCACCATGAGGGCAACCACAGGACGCCCACGTGGTCTCATGAGAACTGGATATGCCTGGATAATATTGATTTCTGCTTGAAGTAGAGCAGTGCAGATCTGAACAAGTGGCTGAGAGTCCTCAGGCAACTCGACACCGATTAAATCACTTTCTATTATGGCAAGTCCTGCTCGCTCAAGAATCTCACGGCCCTGTTCAGGGTGACTTAAGAGGAATCGGACGAAAGCACATTCGCCAGCATCACTAATTGATAAGGCTACGATGCGTATTCTTGTTCCGGCAAACCGTCGCACCAGTTCGGCGAGTTGTCCAACCCGGTTTTCTAAAAAGACAGTGAATTGCCGCAAAGTTGGCCAATTTCTTCCACGTGCAGTCGCAAAGCCGATTGTTGCACCTTCACCTGCGTCACTAAAACTTGTCATGCCATACTTCCGTGCGTTTTGCTGAGCCTAAGAGGATAGGCTTTTTGATTGGAGTAGGTCAACAAATGCCTGCATGCTCTTGTCAAGTTATACAGATTTAGCATGATTACTCTATGAATATTCTCATACTTCTCACACGAGGTTTATTTCTGTGATCCACTCTGCACCGGAAATTAGCCACTCACATGAAATTGAAATCCGTGTGCGTTACCAGGAAACGGATGGTCAAAGGCGAGTTCATCATGGGAATTATCTCACATATTTTGAGATGGGCCGCACTGAGATGCTGCGTGCACAAGGCTACACGTATAAAGCATTCGAAGACGCTGGTCTCTTTATGGTGGTTGCTGAGGCATCTTGTCGATACCAGGCTGCTGCTGAATACGATGATTTGCTCATCTTGCGGACGCATGTCGGGAAAATTTCTGCTGCCAGTATTCGTCACACATACGAACTAATACGAGGCAAAAGAATAATCACAACTGGAGAGACTTTGGTCGTTTGCGTCGATTCGGATGGAAGAATCAGGAAATTGCCTGAATGGTTGCTTCCAAAGTCTTAGCCAAGCTGCTAAATCAGTGCCGTCGCCAGAAGAAAACAGTTGCATCGCGATAGGACCGCACTCTGGTCACAAGACCGACAGTCGCACGCTCATTGATCAGTTTTGAGTCTCTAGCGAGGTCTACGGCTAGCAATTGGATCATCGTTACCTTCAACAACAGTCCAGGAAGCTGTGTTACCTGGGTTTTCAAGACGACCTACACCGTCGGAACCGTCACAGTATCGATCTGCATCAGCCCAGTCTAGATCATCGTTTTGGTTTTGGCACACATAAGCCAAGAGAGATTGCATTTCCGCTGCAGAAATCTCTGCGTCACGAAAGCAGTGAATAATAGTGGTTGTTGGATCGGGTGAACAGCGATCAGTATTACCAGTATCTACGGACTCGGTTTCATCATGAACATAGTGATCGCAAAAAGTGAACAATTCATCGCGTGTCATAGTCGATTCCTCCGCAAGCATCCGGTTCTGGCATTGGTTTCGGCTGTTGTGTTCGTGCCATGTGGCCCTCTGCACCCCAGACGACTCTGTTCATACGAACGATACGCTCGATTCGTTCGGTTGTGACAAAAGATTTTTCAGAGACGGGGTGATGCGAAGAAATACGAGAATAGGACGTGCATGAAAAACATAGAATAATCGCGTTTTTCAGTCTTTTTAACGTAGCCAGATGCGTGGAGGAGATGGCACTGATAAGGCGTGCTCTGAGGGATCTTAGCACATGGACTTTTAGTATTTCCCGAAGCGATCTAGTGAAAATCCTACGTTCAGAGTCTTAGGGAAGTTCTTGTTAAAAAAACTAGAGCAGTTGCCGATCTCACAATTTTCGAGAATAGCGGCGTAGCACATCAGGATAAATGATCTGCTACGCGAGTCAGTTTAAAGCCAATGCTTGAGGGGAGTCATCCGCAGATCGAGAATAAATCATTCGTATATCAACAGACTAACTCGTCTGTTGGTCACATTTATTCAATTGATCGTCTACCACATGACCAGCATCTGGGTTTGTATGGCTGTACCGCTATAGCCTGCGCGATAAGGATACAGGGCATTGTTTGCCGGGCTTCGGTTGTAGTAAAGAACTTCAAAGGTGAACTTTGACTGACGATTATTTTTTGGGTAGAAGTTAAATCCACCACCATATTCTTGCCCGCTTCCATTCGGACCAGTTACACCGCCGGAGCGTCCGTAAATACCTAATCGTCGTGGGATGAGGCAGAAAGAAACACTCCCGGCGCCTCCCTGCTGGAAGATGCTCGGAGCTTGGACCCGTACGGGTGTTGGGGTTATCGGGGGGACTTGTGGGGGGAAGGAATAGCTTTGTCCTGAGTAATCATTAAGTAGTCTAAAATAGTATTCGAAATTAAGTGCGGTACCTTTGTATTTCCATCCAAGGTCAACGGTAGCAAGTTGGACACGAACTTTTGTGATCTTGGTGTTTGCTTGAATGGCGCCTGGCGCAGAAATTGGCGTGCCATCGCTAAGACGTACGAGTGTGTCTTCTGGGTTTGAAAACGACTCGTTTTGGTTGCTAGTCGGTGTCAGCGCATGCATTCCGCTGCAGCCTAAGCGGAATACGGGTTTGCGGTGCACCTCCATGTCTGAGTAGTAGGGGCCATACGCTCCAAGAGGTTCCCATGCAACGATTCCCGCCCATGCCATTGCGGTTCCAGATCGATTCACACCCGCGCGCGATCCGTCAATGCCGTTCCATACTCCTCCGCGATAGTGAAATTCACCATCAAGGAGTTTTCCTTTAAATTCAAACCCGGGGGAGTAAGAAGGTCGAAAGAATGTATTTGCCATGCTACGGTCGATACCCTGGACCCAGCGACTCGATGTTCCCCATTCTCTTGTTGCGGCTACAAAAGAGACTCCTCCGCTCATCACAACTTGATCATTAAATTTCCAGCCAAGAAAACCGAGTGGTGCAATAGCGGAGTTGTTTCCGTTGTTCGTTGTTCCAAAGAGGGTAAGTGAGTAGCGCAGGCGTTCATCTGTGACGTAACCCTCCGAGGTAAGGAAAAATCTATTAATTTCAAAGACATTAATATTATTGACCGGGTATAGCGTAGCTCCGGGTGCCCCCCCCTTTCCGTCTATAGGCCCACTTGCTGTCCAACTTGTTACGGAACGTGCAAATTCAAACCAACGTACCTGGACAAAACCATTAAGATAAAATGAGAACGGAAATGATTGCCGATTTCCCGATGCGTAGACCTCAAGGCCCTTTAAATCTACAAGTGAGGTTGCGGGGATATAACGAGGCCGTGGGATGCCACTGAGTTGAGCGGCAAGCATCATTTCAGCTTCTTCACGAACAACTGCTGCTAATTCAGGATCAGATCGTATAGCGGATCGCAGGACCTCGTGGTCAGCATGCGTATTTGGTTCAGGTGGGGGGATAGTTTCGTATTCGGCGTCATCTTGATACGACGCAATAGGTAATGCAGAGTCTGTAGGGTGCGCCGACAATTCTCCTGAGTAAACAATCGCAAGAATTACAGTGATTGCGCACAGGTATCCAGAACACGCGTGCGCATGGCAGACGCTTGTTCTCCGAACAGGTTTTCTGTTTCTGGAAGTACGCATGAAATAGGAATTGGGCAGCAGTTTTTAACGTCCCGGCTTTTAATTAGGAAATCGACATAGAATGTGTCGATTTTGAGGGTTTTTTGGATTGTTTAAGCATCGGGTGAAGCTGGGTGAGATAAGGCAGATACGGCCGCTTTTAAAGCCAGGAACGAAAGGAATTGGAACGACTCCCACGAACTGTTCGCATCGTTGGTCATCGTTGTGAACCCGAACCTGCGTGTTGAATGCTGCGTAAAGCATACGGGGGATATGAGATGCTTTTGTTTTGTACACAGCAGAAAAGGAGGGCAGGGTTCTCGGTCATAGAGGTTCTTGTAGCCGCTGCCGTTGTCCTACTTCTTGTAGGACTCCTACTGCCTGTGGTGCAGCGAGTCCGTGAAGCCGGCAGACGTCTTTCATGTCAAAACAATCTTAAGCAGGTTGGCTTGGCCACTGCTCAGTTTGCTTCAGTACATCGAGGTCGTATGCCGCCAGGGCGAATTCAAAAAGGAAACTTTAAAACTATTTCATGGAGTAGTTTTTTTCTTGAGTTCATGGATCATGTTGATCGTCAGGCGACGTGGGAACCGGTCGCAGATGCCGAACTTGTGACAGACGACACTCGTTTGTTCATGAATGCTGATTTTCGTTCACCCGTAAACCATAAAGCAACAACAACAAAGATACGGCAATATCTTTGCCCAAGTGTTTCTCGAGAAGAGTCGTCTCGTCACAACGACACAATCAGTGAGTCAGGTGATTTTTATGGAATGGCGTGCATAGACTACTCAGGAAATTCTGGTGTCAATCCAAACGAAGCACACTATTTCGATCACCATGGGCATCCCTATCCATCCAATACTGGGGTACTCTTGCTTCAACAGGTCAGCAGTTTGAGTCAGGGCATTCCTTACCAGGCGATCACGGATGGACTTTCCAAGACAATCCTGATTTTTGAATATTCCGGTGTTGGTTTAGGTGGTGGGCAGGCCAGAGGCGTTTGGGCATCGGGGCTAAATTGTAATTATGTTGGGCATACCCAACGAAATGTCTCGCTAATCAATCCACTGCCGGTAAAAGCCTGGAAGGCTGGGCCTAACGTACCGATGTTTTCTGACCATCCAGGAGGAGTAAATGCTTTGATGTGTGATGGGTCGGTACGGTATTTGGTTGACCGTACAGAAAACCATGTTGTCTTGGCATTACTGACGCGTGCATCAGGAGAGGTAATGGACGGTAGGTACTGAGTCACGAGCGTGTGTATGGTACGATTTAAATCCGTAGTACTTCTACAAGGGTTTGTTTACAAATCCCATTTTCCTGCTGGACTCACTGGTTGCTTGTTCAGATAGGATGTGCTGTGCAGAATAAAAGAAATGTCGAGAATTGTGACGTGACAAGTCGTAGTTGAATCATGTTCATGTTTTTGGGCCTTTGAGGGATGGAAGGGCAGGTGCTTCAGTAATGCCAGATCGCAAGTGGCCGAGTGTTGTTGTTGGCATTTCTATTGGCTTGTTTCTTGGAGTGAGTCTGTTGGGCATCCCTCTTGTTTCTTCTTCCCGTGTGCGTACTTCAGCAGCAGCCTATTTGGCTGGATACGAATCAGACGGCAAAGAAGGTCATGCATTCGATGCTCAGCCAGCACGGCGGAAGCAAGAGCACCAAGGCCATGGGCATGCCGATCATGCCCATGGGGTTGAAGTAACTATCTCACCCCAAGCAAGAAAGAGTATTGGGCTGCGTGAAGGGCCGGTGTCGGTACAGTCGTATAGCCGTCCCATTATTGTGCCGGGTATTATTGTTGAGAAGCCTGGACGATCTCAGTACACAGTGATCGCTCCAATTACCGGTTATGTAACACAGGTATATCAAACACCGGGGGAGTCAGTTTCACCGGGCGATCCACTTTTCGAACTACGACTCACGCACGAAGAGCTCGTGCAGTTGCAGGTTGATTTGCTTGCTACGTCGGAAGCACTTGACGTCGTTCAACGGGAGCTTCGTCGACTTGAAAGTATCAATACGGAGGGTCTGATTGCAAAAAAGAGGATTCTTGACCAGCAATATGAATTGCAAAAGCTAGAGGGTCGTCAACGCGCGCAAAGGCAGGCCCTGCTGTTGCATGGACTGTCTGAATCTCAAGTGAAGACGATTCAAGAAAGTCGCACGCTTTTGGGCACAGTCGTAGTCCGGGCACCTCATGAGGATGAACTTGTCATTAATGATGCGGAGGGACAGCCCATGCTCCTGCTGCAGGAGCTCGATGTCGAGCGTGGCCAATATGTTGAAACAGGGGTGACGCTTGCAGTATTAGTCGATCATCGAACGTTATTAATTGATGCTGAGGCCTTTGAAAAGGATGCAGTTGAAATTAGTGAGGCTGCTTCAGAGGGTAGGCCCGTCGTTGCGATGCTTGAGACGGCATCGGGAGAATCAAGAGAAATTACAGATCTCACGATAGCCTACCTTTCCGGCGAGGTTGATGCAGAAGCAAGAACATTACATTTTTTTGTTTCGCTCCCGAATGAAAAACTTTCTGGGACGAACGATGCTCTGGGTTCGGCAACCCTTAATTGGCGTTATCGTCCAGGGCAACGAGTGCAATTACGAGTCCCAATCGAGGAGTGGCCCGACCGAATGGTGGTGCCAACCACTGCAGTGGCTAAAGACGGAGTCGAGCACTATGTTTTTGTTGTTGATGAAAACCACTTTCACCAACAAACTGTTGAAGTCGAATTCCGTGATCCAAGATTTGTTGTTCTTGCAGATGATGGGTCAATTCATCCAGGTGATATCATTGCTTTAACTTCGGCACAGCAGTTGCAATTTGCCTTGAAAAACCAGTCAGGGGAAAATGCTGAACCTCACGCTGGTCATACTCATTAAAAATGTTGGTCTTCATTGCTTGAGAGAGTGTAATGCTTGACGCCGTCATACGAATGGCACTTCGCTACCGTGTTCTGACAGTTGTTATCGCGATAGCAATTCTTCTCTACGGCAGCCTGATCTGTCGGAATCTTCCGGTCGATGTTTTTCCTAATGTTGATCGTCCTCGAGTGACAATTCTGACAGAGGCAAGTGGGCTTGCGCCTGAAGAAGTCGAGACTCTTGTGACTATTCCGCTTGAGTCAGTTTTAATTGGAGCAAGTGGTGTTCAGACGGTACGAAGTTCCTCAGGTGTTGGGCTTTCGGTGATATGGATTGAGTTCGAATGGGGTTCAGATATTTACGTTAATCGACAGATTGTCACAGAGAGGATTGCGATTGCGCGAGAGCGACTGCCGAAAGGTATGCGTCCCCAATTGGCCCCAATAGCTTCGATAATGGGGCAGGTCATGCACGTTGGGATTGAGAGTGTGCGAGGAGAGACGTCTCCACTTGAGTTGCGGACGTTAGCTGATTGGGTAATTCGTCAACGCCTGTTGACAGTGCCGGGAGTCGCACAAGTTGTCGTCATGGGTGGCGGACGTAAACAGTTTCAGGTGTTAGTTGACCCAGACTTGATGCTGCAGTTTGGTGTGTCGCTGCACGAGGTTGAGCAAGCCGTACGAGCCAGTAATTCAAATGCAACAGGAGGGTATCTAGTAAACGGAGGGAGTGAACTGCTGGTGCGTTCATTGGGCCGACTAAAAACAGTGGATGATTTGAAGGCCGTTGTGGTAAAGGCAGTAGAAGACCGTCCTGTGGTGTTGAGTCAGGTGGCTCGAGTCTTAGTGGGAACGCAGCAAAAAAGAGGTGATGCCTCAATTAATGGGAAGCCAGCAGTGCTGCTTGTAATTTCTAAACAACCCGGCGAGGACACTCGTCGACTGACCAACGATGTGCTAGCCGTACTCGATAGCATTGAGTCGTCAATCTCAACGGATATTCAGATCACGCCAGATCTCTATCAGCAGAAAACATTTATTGACCTGAGTATTCGGAATGTTGCTGAGGCACTGCGCGATGGCGCTGTTCTTGTAGTTGTCGTTTTGTTTCTATTTTTGCTCAATGTTCGTACAACGTTTATCACACTAACAGCTATTCCGTTGTCGATCATGATTACAGCCATCATTTTCCACATGCTCGGCATGTCAATAAATACGATGACTCTTGGCGGGCTTGCTGTGGCCGTAGGTGAACTTGTTGATGATGCGATTGTCGATGTAGAAAATATTTTTCGCCGCCTTCGAGAGAATAGCCATAAAGCAATGCCTCAGCCAGCTCTTCGCGTTGTTTATGAGGCAAGTCGTGAGGTACGGAATTCCGTTGTATTTAGCACAGTTCTTGTTGTGCTTGTCTTCATACCGCTCTTTGCCCTCGGCGGGCTTGAAGGGAAGTTGTTTATGCCTCTCGGATTGGCGTACATCATTTCTATCACAGCCTCGCTTCTGGTTTCTTTGACAGTGACACCAGTTCTTTCGTACTGGCTGCTGCCTGTTGCTCGTGGATCGCAGAAGGAACGCAAGAGCTTTCTGCTTCATTTTTCACAGGTTGCAGCAGGTCTGGCGAACCGGATTAGTCTTCGGCATCCAGTGCTTGTGTTAGTGGTGGTGGGTGGGTGTTGTGTATTCAGTATTGTCATACTATTTCGTTTAGGAAGAGACTTTCTGCCGCCGTTTAACGAGGGTAGCGTACAGGTAAATGTGTTACTGCCCCCAGGCACATCGCTCGCGACCTCCAATACGATAGGTGCTATGGTTGACGATCGGATCGGAACAGTAGACGGAGTCGAAAACTTTAGTCGGCGAACAGGTCGGGGAGAAATGGATGAACATGCTGAAGGAGTCAATTCGTCAGAAATAATCATCAGTCTGGATTCGAAGTCGGCGCGTAGCCGGGAGCAAACACTCGAAGATATTCGGGGAACACTTCGTGATGTGCCTGGGATTGTTTCATCAGTCGAACAGCCTCTCGCTCATCTCATTAGCCACATGCTTTCAGGTGTGAAAGCGCAGTTGGGCATTAAGCTTTACGGCAATAATCTTATCGTGCTTCGGAAAACCGCCGAGCAAATCAAAGAGGCAATTTCTGATGTGCCCGGAGTGACAGACCTTGTAGTAGAGCAGCAGGCAGAAATTCCTCAACTCCAGATTCAGATCAAGAGGGAGAAACTCGTTCAGTATGGTCTGACAGTCGAGGCAGTCAATGAGTTCATACAAACGGCAATGCACGGCCGAACGGTATCGCAAGTGGTCGATCGTCAGCAGGTATTCGATCTCATTGTACGGATGGATGAGCCGTATCGAGTCGATGTTGAAAAGCTAGGTGACTTGTCTATTAATTTGCCTACGGGCGGGCGAGTTCCGCTTGACGCTGTTGCGGTCATTCGGGAAGGGAGTGGACCAAATACAATTAATCGAGAAAATGCAAGGCGGCGTATTGTCGTTCAATGTAATACGGTTGGGCGTGACCTTGACGGCGTGGTGAGGGAAGTGAAGGAGAGACTCTCACCGATAGAAGCAGAGCTGCCGCCAGGTTCTTTTATTGAATACGGAGGGCAATTTGAAAGTCAGCGTCAAGCAACGAGAATGATTGGTTTGTTAAGCTTGGTGTCACTAGGTGGAATGTTTGTGCTCCTCTATACATTATTTCACTCTGTAAACCTCTCACTACAGGTACTTGCTTCATTACCCATGGCAGCTATTGGGGCTGTTGGGGCGATTGTTCTGACGAATCAGTCATTGACTATTGCCAGTATGGTCGGTTTCGTATCACTCTGTGGAATTGCTTCAAGGAACGGAATCCTTCTGATAGCTCATTATCTCCATCTGGTTCGCCATGAAGGAGAAGGGTTTACTCCGGAAATGATAGAGCGGGCAGGGAAAGAGCGGGTCGCACCAATGCTGATGACAGCGCTCACTGCGGGTATCGCGTTGGTGCCACTTGTCTTGGCTGCAGGCGAACCGGGGAAAGAAATCCTTTATCCTGTTGCGACAGTCATACTTGGCGGATTGGTCAGTTCGACTGTCCTTGATTTCTTTGTACACCCTGCTTTGTTCTGGTGCTTCGGTATGCGAGATGCACAAAAAGTAATAAAAGTGCCGGAACTAACGTCTTAGCGGAATGCGTACGCTCGCTTTGCGGAAGCGCCTGCTTGTTGTTGGAACAAAGCGTAGTTTTTTGGGAAGAATGTGTCT
This sequence comes from Pirellulales bacterium, assembly GCA_029246985.1. Classification (GTDB taxonomy): domain Bacteria; phylum Planctomycetota; class Planctomycetia; order Pirellulales; family UBA1268; genus UBA1268. The sequence continues at coordinate 1,415 of JAQWMC010000136.1, read as the reverse complement.
GGAAAACAGGCAGTTTTAGGACACGATATTGCTTTTATCGGAATCTCTATCGGTGAACTAGTGACGTCGTGTTTTCATGGTCCAGCTCCAATTCGTTCCTCGACATAAACAGTATTGAGATAAAATATTGTTTAAGCTTTTTGACCTCCTCGATTCCCTTGGTGCTCATTTCTATTCTGTCACTCTACTGCGAATTGTAAGCCGTCGAATCCATTGAGGCAGGCAACGGGAAGGCAATCGCAGAAATCGTTCAGTTGCCTCCCGGCATGCCAGCCAACCTTATGCAGCAGTTGTCAAAACGAGAGTGCGAGATCTTGTTCCTTCTCTATGCACGCTTGTAGAGGAGGAGAGGTGGACCGCTCATGGTAAAAAAATCGAAAATGCCGGAATGCCGGAATGCCGGAATGTATGCATGGGTGGGTACGTGGCACTGATGAGCTGCTTGACAATACGGAATCGTACAAAAAAGATAATAAAGAATGCCGGGAAGAGCTGGGACGGCAGAATAATACTGTTTTTATCGACAGATCAATTGAAACACAATGAGAGTACTGCGATTTGTTGAAATGGTGCCGCTCGAAAATATCATTTCAGGTTGGCCATGAAGATCGTGTTTCCGTAGCCGAGGCCTGCATGAGTTGGGATGAAACAGAAACACTGCTTCGTGACGCCCACAGCAGCCTTGGCAAGTAGTGTTCTTGCCCTGTTTTCTTGTACATCATGTGTTTGCACGATTGGCATTAGTGATCGCTAGAGTTAGGGTGATAGATTGGTCTAGGGTTTGTGTGTCAATAAAGCACTTAGAAATATTTTTCCCTCGTTGTTCTTTATTGATACAACAGCTCTTTCCTCACTACTTTTCGTACATTTTTTTATTAAGGATTTCATTATGCCTACCTCACTTTTTAGAAAAGCAAGTCGACCAAGCGGTTTTACACTTATCGAACTGCTGGTTGTCATAGCTATTATCGGTGTCCTAGTTGGCCTTCTCTTACCTGCTGTCCAGCAAGCCAGAGAGGCAGCCCGCCGTTCTTCGTGTACAAATAAATTAAAACAGATGCAACTTGCGATGCTCAATTATGAAAGCACAAATCAAAAGTTTCCGGCTCAAGGCTGTTCACCAGAAATACGCCAGATTCACCCCACGCCGACAAGTTCCCGCAGGTGGGGCTTTATCCCTTCTTTACTCCCTTATCTTGAGCAACTGCCACTTCATACTGCGTTGATTACTTTGATCGAAACGAATGGAAATGCCAAGCCTTGGAGTCAAGACACTGCACATCGGGGTGTGACGCGAACAGAACTTACAGAAATACTTTGCCCGTCTGATCCGAACACGAGCCGAACAAGTGGTCCTAATCAAACACCCGGTCGTACAAGTTACCGCATATGTCGAGGAGATAAGCGGTTGGAAG
>JAQWMC010000123.1 GCA_029246985.1 Pirellulales bacterium | reverse complement strand
AACATTCCCCTCGAGCATGCCAGTCCAGTCGTTCAAGTCGTCAATAGCGATAAACAGCACATTTGGTCTTGTTGACTTCTGCGAAGTATCTCCGTACACAGACACTCCTGACACGCACATGACCAATGACAGAAAACTAATATGTTTCAGGAAATTACTGAACTTGATGACGCTTTGAAAATTCATTGAAAATCGCTCTCATTCACGGGTAGGCCGACCGTATCCAGCAGGCCTCAAACCATCTGATCTTTTTAAATACACCACGATGTCTGCAATCTCATTAGGTGTCAGAATTTTTCCATACCCCTCGGGCATCAATGAAACATTCGAGTACCTCGCGTGGTCTATATCTGCGTACGCAACTGCCTGCATGGCACCCTCTGCTGATGCGAGAAACATAGTGCTTACATCCTCTTTGACGAGTAGCCCAGAAATGACCTTCCCGTCGTGTGTCACTACATTCACAGTCTCGTGATACCGGGAGATGGATGCACTCGGAAGTACAATCGCTTCCAAGAGATCACGCTCACTTCGAATCGCACCGATTCTCGTCAAGTCCGGGCCAAGCCTGACACCTTCTGAACCCTTGAGATGGCACGTTACGCATTTCTCTTTCTCACGATTGTGGAACAGTTTTTCGCCCCGCTGCGCGTCTCCCTGAGGCAGAAACACTGCCAATCTGTCGAGTTGTTTTTTTTGTCTCGCGACCGCCTCGGGGCCCGGCTTATCAGCTTTTATAAATTCGATTTCAGGGTACTTCGCAGAGCGGATAGTCGTCCTGTCGAGTTTCAACATCCGTTGAACACGCTTAGTCACTGGATGTTGTTTTGGCAGACTGTTTAGCTCACCAATCTCATAGATCGCATACGTGAGAGCATGCTTCAGAAAGGGGTCCATCTCGGCTGAGTAGCACTCCAGCAGCGGCACAGTTGCTTGAGCCTGCCCGATTCTGCCAAGTGCCATCGCTGCCACGCGCAGAACATGTGGATTCTCAGTTTTAGAGAGCACATCAATCAGTGAGTTCACGGCATTCTTGTCTCGCCAGAGCGCCACGCTTTGGATCGCAGCCACTCGCACCTCCGGGTCTGACGACTTGATACATTGCCGAATAACATCACGTGCGTAACGACCAGGAATTCTGTGCAACGTCCAAATGGCATTAACTCGTGCAGGCGACAAGCACAACAACTCAATATTCTCTTTTGCTGCCAGACACTCTACAGCACGTGTGACAACAGCCGGTCGCTCATCTGACAACCATTCAACCTCGGGGTTCTGCCAGTCAAATGCAAGGCCGCGAGGATCATCGGCCTGAGCCATATCCTTCTTTTGCACTCGATAGATCGCACCGAGAATATCTGGCTTGGCAATCTTGGACGTCGGACAACAGATCTTGTACCAACTGCCGGTATCGGCCACAAGCAAACTGCCATCAGCATCTTCAATGACGTCTGTTGGATGAAAGTCTGTCTGATCACTCTCAAGAAACGTGCTTACTTTCGCATCAAAAGATGAACCAGCATGAGATAATTGATGCCTCGAAAGACGTCGAGTATTGAATTCTGTGCAGATCAGGTCGCCACCTAACCCCACGGCAGCGTTCTGCGGCATAACAATCCCTGATGGAGCTGCTGGCCCGAGATGCGACAGGACAGGAAGCAGGTCACCTGTGGCAGGATGTGGTGCGAGCACACGTGGATTCTTCCGACCGTATATCCCTCCATAAACAGCATGCAGAACGCCATCTCGTCGACCTGCGGCTGAAAGATCGAAAAAAGTTCCACTTAAAAACCGCTCACCAGTGGCACTGAATGCAAGGCCGACGGGATTGTTCATCCCGCCTGTGATCACTCGTTCCAACTGACTCCCATCAGGAAGCGCACGATAGATATGAGCCGCACGCGAGGTCCGCATCCTGCTATTGGCGAGCTGATGCTGCTGGGGAGCAAAAGCACCCTTACACCAGTAGAAAAAACCATCGGTCCCATAATAGGGCCCGTGCATGTCGTTTCCACAATTTTCAATCGAACCGCCATCAAACCATACAGACCGTTCGTCCGCGACATAGTCCCCAGTGGTGTCACGCAGTTCCCAAATATGAGGTGGCGCACCGACATACACTGAACCATCATGCACAAGTATGCCTTCAGGAAGCGGCAGGCTATCGGCAAACACCGTGGACTCATCAAAGATTCCATCACCATCCCGATCCACCAATCGCAGTACCCGGTGCTGTGGATCTTTTAATTGAACGGGGGCTTTGTCGGTGTTGCCAGAACTATCTGTAACGTACAGCACACCATCGTTGTCAAAGCACATATGCATTGGTCTCTTCACCAATGGTGGTGCAGCAACTTGAACGACGTCGTATCCATCTTGAATTGTAAATGTGTGTGGGTCGATCGTGACAGTTTCTGTCCCGTTAACCTTCGAGAGCACACAGGCCACGCAAAGAGTGATGAACGCAGCAAGCCTGCCCTTCGGTAACCCACCCACGAATCGAGCAAGACAGAAGACAGATCGTAATCGCATCCAGTCAGAAAGAATTACCCAGGATCTACGGATGTCTTTTCTTTTCTTCTTTGGCACCAAGACGATCCAATCTTAGGAAATCATGCGTTTGAACAGGTTGTGGGTGATTTGTTGAACCCGCTCATCGGGCCCCTTTTGCGCGACACCATGCCGACTCGGATTTTTATGCCCTGGCGGACTCGACAACCCATTTGCCCACCAGATGGTTGCGGCATTGAACACAACATTCCCTTTCGGGCCATCGTAAACGGTCGCCGTGTAACGCCCAACCTTTTTACGATTGATCGTTGCATCTCCTTCGGCAACCACCTGCATACCTGGCAGACTTATCGCAGGAGCACCGTGCCATTCCCAACCTAAGAGATTTTTAATCGAGTCGCCTCTCTTCATTCCGGTTCCCGCGAACAGCCAGTGATCTGGAATTGCACAGGTCCAGTCACCAACACCCATGCCACGTCCGTTTTCAGAATCGAGCCTTCCGCCCATGAGTAGTGCCCCATCAGGCCCCATGTTCAACTCAAAATCTGATTCATTCAGCACTCGCTCAATCCGCATTTTCCTTGCGGCCTCAGAAATATTTTCAGGCATCGGCAAAAACCAGCCCTCTCGCCTGATACAGCGATTTGGGACGCCTGAACTTGAAGGCTCCATTGGCACGACACAGAGAACAGAGTTGCCGCCAAAAAATGCGAGGCTTACGCCAGCATCTCGAGCCTTGATGGCATTCTGATACATCTGCTGACTCCAATACTCATCATGCCCTACTGAAATAAAACCTTTGGCACGGAGCAAGCCTTCCGGGTCTGTATGAGTATCAACGTTCGAAATATAGGACACGTCATACCCGTGTTGCTCAAGCCAGTACGACATTGGGAATTCCCATGGGAGATACTCACCACTGCCACCTGACGTCTTTATCTTGTTTACGGGATGTGTAAACAAACCGTAGGGACGATCAAAGCTGACCATTCCACTCGGTGCACCGATGCTCTTCCAGTCTTTATGCTCTGTGTAGATTGAATAGTCGGCAGGCCATCTGTTATAGGCAGACCATGTCAGGTCGCTGCACTGAAACAACAAGTCACATGGACGATCATCTCGAACAATAAAAATGACGTAACTCTGTATGCCGCTGTCTTTCGCTGTCATCTTGCCAAGGTAGACACCGCTCAACCAATCTTTTGGAATTTCAAACTCAACGCTAGGCTCCCACTGGCATTCACGTACAAAGTTTTCACCGACAGGCGGATCTGACTGGGTCACCCCTTTCACAGAATCAAAGGTTCGCATGAGTCGAGCACCCGCCCCGCCGTAGTACCCCGTCCGAAAAATTTCCAACTGAAACGCCGACACCGGATTCGTACTGACCATAATGCGAAGTATTTCACCGGCACGAATACTGTTTGCAGAACAGTATCCTTCAATCACTTTGCACCGACCATTGTCAAGAATCTTATTGATCTTGCCGGGAACAGTATGCGTTTTGGTTAGCAACCAATCACGGGTGCCCGGCTTTGCATTTTCAGCTTGAATCAAATCATTGCTGAAACTTGACTGGCCAAAGGTCTTTGGAATTCCGAGTGCTCCCGCAGTCAAGACAAGGCCTGCTGTGGCTGCGCCTTTATTGAGATCTCGTCGATGTATTCTTCGTCCGCGATTATCAGAACTGGGCATACCAACCCCTCTCTTTTTCTAATTTTTTAGTCACAGCGTCAGGCCGCTCGTCCGTCTCATTTTCCCTCAAGCAACTTGTCACGAAAAAAGTCAACTTGCGACGGATACTTTGAACCTGAACCTGGGTAGGAGAGGTCAGCCTCAACACCAAGTTCGTCAGCCTTTTCTTTGAGCTTTGTTCCAAAAACCACATGATGAATGAGCCACCCTCTCAAACGGTTCTTATCACCACTGGGCTTGTTCGCATCTGGTGCCATCCCGTAACTCATAAAAATCGGTGGATCATCAGGTGATATCAGGCGGAGTGCCGAACATTGCTGGGTCATTTCATCTACTTCTTCAAGGGTATCAGCACCCCACATTTTCATACGAATCTTCTCTGGATCGTTCTCGCCATTGAAAGACTTTACAAGTACCTCAACAGGAATATCCTCACCCAAGAGCGGCAGAATGTTCTCGATGTAAAATCCCCGCTCTGCTGATGTCTGACCACCTGCTGTAGCTACGCACAGCAGTCGCGTTGACTCTCGTTCAACAGGATCATCACTGGTGGCGTCAGCCATATCGTCACTGTACGCAAGCCACATACAGATTTGGGCACCGGCAGAACCACCAAATGCTGCAACCCGATTCGTATCAATATTCCACTCATCAGCCTTTGAACGCATGAATTGAATAGCTCGCCTTGCATCATGATGCGCAGTTGGTAGAGGGTCTGTTGTGACAAAACGATAGTTGATAGCTGCGACAGAAATTCCTGCGTCGAGTAACGCATTCAACTTTTCGGACTTCAGCTTTTCCTTACTACCACCCTTGAAGCCACCACCATGAATGTAGACGGCCAGCGGTGTTGGTGTCTCCGAATCGGCGAGCCAGATATCAAACACATTCCGCTCGTTTTCTCCATACTTCACATTGTCAAAGCTTGGCTTTCGCCCAGACTTTGACTTTCCACTGCCGAAAAATCCACCAGCAGGTGGGCTCGTGTCATTTATTCGTTTCCGCAGAGCAACGACTCGCTTCAACAATTGCTCTTTTTCCTTGTCTGAAAGTGAGCCATCGCCATCAACATCGGCTTTGGGATACCGCTGAATCGCACGCCTGCTTACGGCAGCCTCTTCGTCTTCCGAGAGCATGCCGTCTTT
>JAQWMC010000104.1 GCA_029246985.1 Pirellulales bacterium | reverse complement strand
CGTCTCGGTGAAATGTCTCCAGTGCTCGTGCATGGTCCAAGTGGTGTTGGAAAAAGTCATCTATTGGCAGGAATATGCCACCATGCTCGTCAATCCCGACCTGGCTTGGCCGTAGCCATGTTCTCAGCAGAGCAATTTACTACGAATTTCTTGCAAGCACTGCATGGAAGTGGTCTGCCTGGCTTTCGGAGAAGTTGCCGAGCAGTTGATTTATTAGCTATCGACGATCTGCAATTCTTCGTTGGAAAGCGAGCAACCTTGCTTGAGTTGCAAAGTACGGTGGATTCGCTTCACCGGGCTGGCAAGCAAATAGTTTTTGCGAGTGATCGCGATATTGAAAGTCTCTCTGGTCTTGGAAGTGAGTTAACAGGCCGTTTGCGGGGGGGGATGACGGCAGGAATCATGCCTCCCGATTACGAAGTGCGACGGGGTATCGTTTCTGGCTTGGCAAGGAAGAGAGAAATCGATCTGCCGGCTGATGTTGTTGATTTTCTTGCCAACAGCCTTACCCGCCATGCCAGAGAGTTGATTGGTGGCATCAACAGGCTGGAGGCGACAAGTCACATGCTTGGTGCCCCGATGACACTGGATTTAGCCAGAGAGGCTCTTGCTGACCTTGTCCGATCAAGTGCTCGAAGTCTACGCCTTGCTGACATAGAACAAGCCGTATGTACAGCATTTGGGATTTCCGAGGCCGACCTCAAGTCAACACGTCGCTCACGAGCTGTCAACCATCCTCGAATGTTGGCCATGTTTCTTGCTCGTAAGCATACTGGCGCCGCCCTTGCTGATATCGGTCGACATTTTGGTCGCCGAAGCCATTCTACCGTTCTTGCAGCTGAGAAAACCGTCCGTAAATGGATGACAGCTCAATCGAGTATTGTGCTTGCAGATGCGACGTGGGACGTTGATCAGGCAATTCGCCGTGTAGAGGACGTCTTGCGAACCGGTTGAGGTAACCACCTCTGGTTTTTAAGCTTGCACGAATACCTGCCATTTATTTTAGTCGCAGGGAGTCGGAGACAAGTTGTTCTTTTCGGCTCGCCTTGTAGCGAATACTCGATGCCGGCCCGTGAAATCCGACAACGCGTCTGTCGACGCTTACTGAACGTTTGAGTACGCAACCACGAACGATATCAAATGTAATTTGTCCCGACCAGATTCTCTCAAGGAGACGTGACTCTGTCTGGGTGTCATGAATAGGTGTGAGGACCGTCGTGTCTACTTTGATGATGGCACGAACGTCGTCGAGCTTCGATACCTGATACCGAAGTCGTGTTCTAACAGACTTTCGGGCCCCTTCTGGGAGGTCGACGATTACGGTGTCAGGGACAGTCCAGATCGTCCCCACGGTTACTGGGGCATCGGGCAAGGGTACAACCATGAGGTCACCCGTATTTGAAGGAGGGCTTGGAAAGTAGTTTTTACGGTTTATTATCCGCCCACACGAGTCAATCGTTAGTTCAGAAAGAGGCTTGCCGAGTCCGAGTTGTACGCCCCCATACCCTTCCGGTGGTGTTTCTGGACTGTCGCTATCCCAACGCACTGTCTCCATGCCACTTGTTCGTGTCATCATTTTGACGTGGTCGACTAAATGTTCCAGCGTCGCAGATCCATCCTGATCAACATCAATTATTTTCCATGACTTAATTGAATCAGTTGCAGTTTCAACATGCTGAGTGGTGCCATTAATTGTTGTCTCGGTAATCGCACGATGAGATACCTCCGCTGAAATAGTTTCCCCTAGGCTAAATTTATAGCGAAGGAGTTGAGAAGGTTTTTCTAGTGCAGTCCCATCTTGGGCATTCAGCTTTCCGCTGCAAGTGAGTAGTCCTGCGAGGCAAATGAAAACAAAGTACTTCATGTCAGTTTTTTTCTTGTGCCGGGCGGGTGTGTCAAAATTCACGGCAGTCAATTTCTGATGACGCGTTCTGAATACCTCCACCCCATGCTAATTTGTCACGGAGGGTGGAGTAATAACCATGCTGGTTTGTTTCAATCAGGCAAAATTTTGGTTCAGCGCGTGATATTCGGACTTTATCCCCAGCTTTCAGTGGTAGCAGTAGGCGGCCGTCAACAACACAGGAAGAACCGTTGTTAGGAGATGGTATCACTAAGGTGTAGCTTCGAGATGCTGTGTCGATAACAGTGCGATGAGTGAGAGTGTGAGGATTCAGCGGAGTGAAGATAAACGCCTCCAGTGATTTTCTGACAATCGGGCCTCCGGCAGACATGTTGTATGCGGTGGACCCAACTGGAGTACTAATGATTAAGCCGTCGCCACGGTAAATAGTGGCCAATTCATCGTCCACGTGGAGTTCAACTTCAAAAAGTGAGAAAGGCGGGCCGGCAAGAAGTGAGGTCTCGTTGAGGCCAAGGTCACTGGCGACTATTTCATTTTCTCGTAAAATACATGTTTCAAACATCATGTGTTCGACCAGACGGAACCTCCCTGCGATGAGTTCACTAATGGCCATTTCCACTTCATTTGGCGAAAAATCAGCAAGAAATCCAAGTCGGCCAAGATTGACTCCGAGCACGGGTGTCTGCTGGTATCCCATCCACCGGGCGGTTCGAAGAATCGAACCATCTCCACCCAAGACGATGACCAGATCGGCATCGTGAGCGATGTTGGAATCAGATCCTTCTCTGGGGGATGGTTCCCACGCAGTTCTGGCTGCAAGCATGGTTTTGACATCGTGGCCAAGAGCAGTCAAAAGATTTTGAATCTCGTTGGCGAGTGGCTTCGTTCCGAGAACCTCTTCTGGGCCAACTACTACAACACGCAGGCTTTCAGTGACTGGATTGCCGGAGCAAAGGCGGCTTCCAGTCATGATTTTAGTAGCGATGTCGTCCGTCGATGAAAGCTTGGTGTCATCAGCCATAAGGATTGAGCCTGGGGGCAAGACCACAAATTGTTCACTCGTGGTCAATCTTGAAGTGGAGTGGCCACGACAGTTGTTGCAGTGTGCCCTGAAAGCTCTCTGCAAACACCAGCAATTCCGCTCGCATCGAGCGTGAGGCTTGCAAGTAGATCGGCTCGGTCTCCGTGCTCAATAAATTGATCAGGAATACCAAGCCGTCGTATTGGGCCCGTATGAAGCGCCGCGTCGTGAATGGCCTCGAGAATCGCCGAACCAAATCCAGCTTGGAGAGTGTTTTCTTCAACAGTGACAACCCAGGGGCTCATTTGTATTCGCTTGAGGAGCGTGTCTTTGTCCAATGGTTTGATAAAGCGTGCGTTGATTAAGCCGACATTGAGCCCTTCTTTTTCGAGTTCTTCAACTGCCGTCAAGCATGATCCAGCAAGAGTGCCACACCCGATAATCAGGCCGTCTGGTCCATCAATAAGTGATTCGCACTGCCCCATGCTTACAGCCAGTCGGTCTTCCCCGAAGCGGTTACTGAGGCCCGGTTCAAGAACCGCTTTTGGGTACCGAATGGCAACAGGTCCGTCATGCTTAAGTGCCCATGCAACCATTGACTTGAGGTCATGTGCATCGGCGGGAGCAAGGACAGTCATATTTGGGAAAAGTCGCATGTAACCCAGATCAAAGACGCCATGATGCGTGGGACCATCTGGTCCAGTGAGTCCGGCGCGGTCTAGCATGAATATGACCGGTAAATTCTGTAAGCAGACCTCTTGAAAGATTTGGTCATAGGATCGTTGGAGAAACGTACTGTAGATGTCAACGATAGGTCGGCATCCAGCTTTCGCTTGACCGGCAGCAAAAGCAACTGCATGCGATTCACAAATACCGACATCAAAAAAGCGATCAGGAAATGCTTCTCGTACAGCCTCAAGCTTGTTTCCTTGGCACATCGCAGCCGTCATGACGGTCACTCGGTCATCATGCTTCATACAATCGGCGATAGCAGCACTCGCAGCATCTGTGTAGACCCGCACCGAGGATTTCTTGACCGCAACAATACAATCATCATCATCGCATTCGAACGGAGCAGGTGTGTGAAAAAAGACTGGATCGTCTTCTGCAGGTTTGAATCCATGCCCTTTTTCTGTGAGAACATGTAAAAGAATGGGGCCTTCTTCATCTTTGACGAGTTCGAGGTATCGAATCAGATTCGGGAGCGTATGCCCCTCTACAGGGCCAAAATATCGAACCCCGAGAGCTTCAAATAACATGCCGCCGTGAAGTGTGGCTTTGAGTGAATCCTTCACATTTACGAGCATTCGCTCCATGGATTCTCCAACCATAGGCACGCCTTTAATTAGATTCCCTGCTTTGTCACGCAGGCCTCGGTACCAAGGATTGGTTCGTACCACATCAAGGTACTCTGCCAAAGCGCCCACCCTTGGGCAGATCGACATCCGGTTGTCATTGAGGATGATGAGGAGACGCTTTTTCAAAAATCCAGCGTTGTTGAGCGCTTCAAAAACAATTCCAGATGGGAGTGCCCCGTCTCCGATGACTGCAACACTATGGCGATCGTCGTGACCCTGCAATGAGTCTCCACTGGCGAGGCCAAGAGCTGCGGAAACACTACAGCCAGCATGGCCAGTCATGAATAAATCGTAAGGGCTTTCAGAAGGATTTGGGAATCCCATAAGGCCACCACGAGTTCGGATTGTATCGAACTGGTTATATCTCCCCGTAATGAGTTTGTGGGGATAGATTTGGTGCCCAGTGTCCCAGATGAGGCGGTCTTTGCTAAAGTCAAAAACACGGTGAAGGGCTAAGCAAAGCTCAACGACACCTAAATTTGATGCAAAGTGTGCAGTTCGACTCGCAGCAACCTGGCACAACGCTTGCCGCATTTCTGTTGCAAGACTTTCAAGATCGTCGGGAGAAAGTCCCTGAAGGTCTTGCGGTGACTCAATTGTTGGAAGGAAAGTCGACATTATCTCCGAAAGCTCCTGCGTAATATCATCTTCATCAAATCACTATCTCATCAACGGAGATCGAGAGTCTACCTCATATAGTTGTAGGCTGGCGACAGCCCTTTGCGGAGCTAGGAAGAAAGTGAAAAGCCTATGTTTGACGGCTCACAATCCATCTGGCCAGTGCACTGAGTGATTCAGCAGCGTCGCCGTAACCAGAGATCACAGCCATCGCGTGCTCAGAGAGGGCATCAGCTCTTTTTCGGCTGAGTTCCTTCCCGATTACTGTGGGGAAGGTGATTTTGCCCCGCTCGGCATCTTTTCCTACACGTTTGCCCATACTCGATTCAGACCCCTCTGCATCGAGAAGATCGTCGGCTATCTGAAAGGCGAGGCCGAATGATTCACCGTAGTCTTTCAGGTCGCGTCTGCACTGAACATTGCCACCCGCAGCCAAGCACCCAAGATCAAGTGAAGCCAAGAACAAGCAGCCAGTTTTTCGTCGATGAATTCGCTCCATCCAGTCCACCTGCTGTTCAGGTGTTTGGTTGGAGAGATCAGAAACCCAGCCTCGCTCTGCAGCAAGATCATCCACTTGTCCGCCAACGAGTGACTCTGCACCTGCTGCTTGAGCTAATACTCGACAGGCTTCGGGAACAACATCTGCGGGCATGCCACCGGCGAGTACCTGAAATGCGAGTGGCTGGAGAGCATCGCCGCAAAGTATGGCCGTCGCTTCGTCAAAAGCACGATGGCAGGTTGGACGACCTCGTCGTAAATCGTCATCGTCCATTGCAGGAAGATCATCATGAACGAGGGAGTACGCATGGATCATCTCAACCGCCAGAGCAGCCGGAGCAGCTTGTTCCCAGGTTCCCCCACACGTCCTCGCTGCTTCCAATGCCAAGGCGGGGCGAAGCCTTTTTCCTGGAGCTAACAGAGCATGTCGCATCGCCTCGACCAATCGAGGGGCTGCCTGGTCAGAGAACGTCAAAGCGGATTCGAGTCGCGGGTTGATAAACTCCTGAACTTTCGTGAGTGTTTCTTGAACCAGCTTTTGTAAAGAGTCGACAGAGGCATTCATAGAAGTCTCAAAAAAAGAATCAGAATCAGGGTCTCACTCAGACCAACATATCCAAAGGCACCCGGCCTCTTGTTCATCAGCGAGTTTCTACACGTGTTTTACGCTCCAGCCGTGGGGTCGTCCATTCCGGGCAGTTGGTGTCGAGTCCCTTGGTGATCGGTGGGGGTCTTTTGTCGTTTTCGTGTGGCTTTCCGCGTCTTCACCTTAGTAGTTGTTTTTCGCGAAACTGTTTCACTTTCAGCAGAGCTGGTGGTGTTCTCGAAGACCGGAGATCCATCTTCATCAATTCGCACGAGAGTGACAACTCGCTGCTCTATGTCACTGAGCTCTTCATGCAGGTGACGCAATAAGCAGACGCCTTTTTCGTATGCGGCGAGAGATTCCGTGAGGCCTAAATCCCGGGACTCCATCTTGTGAATGATCATGTCAAGTTCATCGAGTGATTCTTCGAAAGAAGGCTGTTTCTTTGTTGTTTTTGGATTTTTTTCAGTCATATACGCCTCGTCTTAGTTACGTGTCTTTGGGATTTTCGCCCGTGTCGCGGTGCCTTGACTTCATGCTTCGTTCAACACGACTGTGCAGTTCACCCTCGGCTAGCCTTGTGATGATGGTGGTTCCCAAAGGAGCTTGACGCCACGAGTTGATGGACTCGTTTGTGGTTGCATTCGTTGTAACGGAGTAACCTCGGGAGAGAATTCCAATAGGGTTATTGGCTTCGAGGAGAGCTGCAGCCGTGGACAACTGATCCTTCGCTTGTTGTGTTTTCTGGAATCCCTCGTGCTGTAGCCGCAGAGCCTTTTCGTTGAGCAGGCGTCGCGTCATATTGATTTCACGGTATGGTGATGCAAGTGGTTGTGCAGCAGCGAGTCGATTCAGGTTTTGGCGGGCTGATGTAACGCGTTGAACCAACTCCTGATTCATTCTTCTTGCAGAAAGTTGCAGGCGGTCGAGGACCTGTTGGCGCTCTGCAGCAATGTGGACGGCAGCATCAGTTGGGGTCAGCCCACGAACATCCGCGACGAGGTCAACAAGAGAGAGATCAATTTCATGGCCAATTCCAGAAATAATTGGAATTGTAGATGCAGCAACTGCCCGCACGAGAATCTCTTCATTGAATGACCAGAGGTCCTCAAGACTTCCACCGCCACGAACAATTGCGATGACGTCAAGCCGTGGATGTATTTTTTCTGCTTTGACTAGCTCCGAAGCCAACTCCTCTGCTGCACCAGCTCCCTGCACGCGAGATGGAAAAAGCACAACATCAGCAATCGGCCAGCGGTTTACAAGGGTTGTGAGAAAGTCTGAAACGGCAGCTCCGGATGCACTGGTAATGAGTCCAATACGACGAGGGTACTGGGGCAGACTTCGTTTTCTGGTAGCAGAAAAGAGACCTTCTTCCTCAAGGCGTGTATGTAATTCACGTAGTTTGGCCTCGAGTGTGCCCATTCCTAAAGCGTGGCAACGGTCGATCGTCAGTTGGTAGCTCCCTCTGGGAGGGTAGACTTCAATTCGGCCGTGACAGACCACCTCCATGCCGTCGGTAGGCTCTATGGCAAGTGAGCCTCGAGTGCCTCTCCAGATGACACTGCGAAGGAGTGCTGTTTCGTCTTTGAGCCCTAAGTAAATATGCCCGGATCCCGCAGTCACTAAATTGGTGACTTCGCCTGTAACCCATACATCAGTAAACCGTGATTCAAGGTGATCCTTGACGCGAGCGGTTACCTGCGACACGCTCAGGGCATCATCAGGAAGATCTGCAGGTTGTTTTTTGGTTCCACGCTTCATTCCACATATCATACCAATCTGCGACGAAGTCGCTCTACCCAGTTCACTAATATCGAGTTCACCATGACATCACAGCCAGTATCTGAGAGAACCCCCCCTCGGTTTGCTCTTCTCATTGTTTTTTTGACAGTTTTCATCGATCTCCTGGGATTTGGTATCGTTCTGCCAGTGATGCCAAGACAGGCGGAGCCTTACTTAAGTGAACTCGGTGTATCGCCAATAGCAGCCGGCGGAATCATAGGTATTCTGTTTTCGGTATTCTCACTAATGCAATTTATTTTCAGTCCGATATGGGGGCGACTATCCGACAGATTCGGAAGAAAGCCGCTCTTGATTTTGAGCCTGCTGGGTTCGGTAGTTTTTTACGCGTTATACGGCTATGCCGTGTCTTTGCCATTTGATCAATCGCAACTCGCATTGGGTCTGATGTTATTTTCACGTGTTGGAGCAGGGATTGCCGGGGCAAGTGTGGGGACTGCGGCTGCCGTGATTGCAGATTGCACCACGCCAGAACGGCGAGCACGGGGTATGGCATTAATCGGCATCGCATTTGGAGCAGGATTTACGCTTGGCCCACTTATCGCGTATTTTGGCTTATTCATTTTTAATGAGCGGCCTTGGGGCGTTGGAGCGCTGGCGTCACTCCTTTCATTCGTAGCACTCCTCTTGGCAGTTTTCGTTTTCCGAGAGACGAGGGTCCCTGGTCGAAATGCAGCAAAGGAATTTTTCAGCATCAGTCGAACCTTGTCAGTTCTCCGAATCCCGGCGGTTGGTGGTCTGATTCTTATTTATTTCTTGGCAATCTTTTCATTCGCAAATTTTGAGGCAACACTCGCGCGGTTTACTCGGGCTGCGTTTGGAATGGCCGACGACGATAACTTTTTGGTATTCGCTGCTATAGGTGCAGTTTTGGTTGTGGCAGGCGGCCTGTATCGTCCTCTCGCCAAACGATATTCTGAAATATCCTTGATGACTGCCGGTCTCGTTCAGATGATCGTTGGACTTGGTGGGCTGGCTATGGTTTCCTGGTTGTTGTTCCAAGGGGGGGGAAGCACTGATCTTTCCACAGTCCCTGATGATCAGGGAGGCGGTCTGAAGGCTGCTTTTTATATTGCCTCGGCATTTGCGGTGTGGGGATTTGCCTTTGTGAATCCCTCAGTTTCTGCACTCGTTTCACGATCCGCAGATTCGTCTGAGCAGGGAGAGGTATTGGGGGTGAATCAGTCTTTCGCCTCGCTTGGCCGCATTCTTGGGCCACTCGTCGGATCTCTTTTGTTTGCCGTGCATGCATCTCATGCGCTGCCATTTGTTGTGGCGGTCCTGACACTCTTCTGTGTTGGCGCAATCTTGATAAATGTTGCACGTTCAATTCGTAAATTGAATGACTAGAAAAGGGATCTACTTCAGTCTGGGAAGTTCGGTCTGAGTCACATTATTTGATTCATCACGAATAAACGCTTCACGATTAAGGTCGAGCTGTTCTATTTTTCGATAGAGAGTGGCTCGACTGATCCCAAGCTCTTCTGCAGCCTCGGGTATTCTTCCTTCTGCTCTGCGTAAGGCTTCTGTAATCAATATCTTCTGCCAGTCATCCAGTCGCAGCGAGCCTCTGAGGTTTTCTGAAATTTTTTGAAAATCAGGAAAGGCCATCGTCTGTAATTCTTCGGGTGACGCATCAACTGTATCAACTGCAGCGAGTGATGCTAAGAGTTTCGGCTCACTTGGGTCTGCAGCTCTTCTGTGCCCTGCGCACGCAGCTGAAGCAAGGCTGATAAGCGAGACAAAAAAACTAAAATCATTTTCCTGTAAGCGGTCATTTTCGGCAGTTGCGCACAGTGCTGCCCAAGGGTGCTCACCATCGAGTACAGGAATAAACATGAGCCCATAGGTGTGATTGTGTTCACTCTCGTTGCGACGCTCTCGTTGTGCCCATACGGCATGCCCATCACGAATGAATTCGTGACAGTGAGATTCTTCGAGACGCTCCGTGAGGTCGCTCGATGGTGGAACAACCAAAACGGACTCCAAAGATTCCATTTCATGAAGTTCAAACCAGCCAACTGCATCGGCTCCGGTATGTTCGGCAGCGATTTCTACGGTTGCCGCAATAACGTCTTCGATTGATCGTGAGGCTAAAAGGTGAATGCTGGTCTGATAAAGCAACATTGTCCGGCGGCCTTCGTCAACAATTCCATCACGTGCACGCTGAAAGTTGTGTCCCTCAATTTCACCAACGGGCTCACATCGAAGGATTGTTTCCGATTGGTCCCCTGATTTCTCTGGTATGCGCCTGGAAGGGATTCGGAAAATAAATTCCGTTGTACCGATTCGAATCGACATTTCAGGCCGGAGTAACATTTCTGTGACTCGTTGGCCATCAACCCAGGTGCCATTACGGCTTTCGAGATCACGAATCTGCCATTCACCGTTGGTAGCATCTCTCGATATGGCTGCGTGCCCGCGACTCGTGAGTCTGTCAGCCACAACAATGTCAGCCTCTGCTGCTCGGCCAATCGTATTATCTTGGTTCGGGCGGAGCCGGAAGCTAGGCCCATTTCGCTGCGCAATTTGAAGTACGAGTGTCGCTTCGAGTTGGAACATCGAATCTCCCAGGAAGCCTTCTGGAGGCGTTGGCGCGCTGGGAATTGAGCTGCTCGACATGAAGCCAAGTTCCTAATCAGAGAAGGGAACGGTTTTCAAGAAGTTCTGGTATTTCCAAATTGAGTACGCAGACAACTTTCAAAATGACGGTACGATAGTAGTGTTGAGACATGAGTCTATGAACCAATAACTATGAGTTTAAATGAACTGCCACGAACCGCAATCTCATCGTAGTGGCAAACTCTGGGAAATCTGTGAAGAACTTGTGGTGCCAGAAACAGGGGTAGTTGTCGTCGGACACGGGACAGCGAATCTTGTTGGGGCGGCTGAAACCAAAAGTGTTGTTGCACAAGTTGATGCGATTTTGCCGAATATCCCAGTTGAACTGGGTTATCTTGAAGTAATTGAGCCATCAATTGAAATGGCAGTAGAGCGTCTTGCTGCTCGTGGTTGTAAGAGAGTTGTTGCTCTTCCGATACTGTTGTTTGCCGCGGGGCATGCAAAACAAGATGTTCCACAAGCGTTGCAGGAGGCAGTTGCTCGTCATGGTCTAAGTGTGATGCAGGCTGATCCACTCGGGCTGCATGAGCAGATTATAAGTCTTGCTCGCCATCGCTTCTATGAGGCAATCGAGGGTCTTGACTCCATCGAAGGCGGCAGTGAGGCCCTTCTTGTAATCGGTCGAGGATCGAGTGATCCAACCGCTAGTCATCAACTTTGGAGTTTTGTGCGATCAACCTACAGTTCGTTGGTGAGTGTTGCGAAGCATCGGTTTGCGATTAGTTTCGTTGCAGCAGCGAAACCGACTGTGAGCGAAGCAGTGGATCAATTAATGCTTGGTATCAAAGGGCGGCCGCCAGTGAAGCGAGTCGTGCTCCACCCGCATCTTCTTTTTCATGGGCATGTAGAGAAACAGGTCGAAAAGTATCTGGAAAAGATGCGAAGCCAATTTCCGTCTGTGGAGTGGGTGAAAGTATCCCGCCTTGGGGCTGCTCCGGAAGTTGCGGATGCGCTGGTTGACCGCGGATTGAGATGTCTTTGCAGGACGAATTGACTTTTAAGGCAAAATGTCACATTACCTTTGCTTAAAAAAACATCTCGTCACAGAAGGAAAAAATCGTCACAATAGAATATGTAGTTTGGTGCGATGGTTCAATCTCGCGTGAGAACGCCCGTCGCAAGAATTCGTACATACATGCTTACGTGTATTTTGGAAGGAGTTTGCTGCGTGGATTGCCACCTACCAGTAGCTATCAGGCCAGTGCCATTTCGTCCCAGCAGAGTGCCAGCTTTGAGCAGACTGTTTTGTGCAGTCCTTATTGGGATCTTGTTGGTGCCTGCACGTATATCAGCAGATGAACGTGAAGCTCCGACGCCGGGCCCGAATGATCGACAGATTACTTTGGCCGTGAAAAGCTATCTTGAAAGAGAACATTTCCTTCGTAAGCCGATAGATGATGAGATTGCGTCTCGTTGGTTCGATACATTTTTAGCAGCACTTGATCCACTCAAGATTTATTTTCTGCAGTCTGATGTCGACAGCTTTGCGGAAAAAAAGACTAGCCTCGACGATCTCGTTCGCAGGGGTGATGTGAGCTTTGCGTATGAGGTTTATGATCGTTTTCTTGAGCGGGTTGATGAACGAATTCCAATTGTTGAGGAGTTGCTAAAGGCAAAGCTTGATTTTAATCAGAAAGAGTCAATTGTCATAGACCGTGATATAGCTGTGTGGGCAAAGACACAGGGCGAAGTTCGTGATAAGTGGAGGCGGCGAATCAAGTATGACCTGCTTGTTCAGAAGATGGAAAAGGTAGAGCCTGAAGAGGCAAGGAAGAAGCT
>JAQWMC010000094.1 GCA_029246985.1 Pirellulales bacterium | reverse complement strand
ATGCGTGCGGCGGTTTCGGGAGATGCACAACCTGCCGTGTTGAATTCGTATCAGGTGAGCCAAAAGCCATCACGAAAGCAGAAAAAGATGTCCTTGAGGCACGAGGTCTCTCTTCAACACCTGGACTTCGTCTGTCATGTCAAATCGCATGCAATGAGGATATGGAAATCAAAGCAACAAGTCGCTTGGAAGGTTCCGGAAGAGCAGATGCCGGTGGCCGCCCGGGAGACGAAATTGAACCACCACCTGAATGGTGTTAACAAGGCACAACAGGCGACACCGCCGATAGAACACCGTGTTAATGCCGCATTTCTGAAATGCCTGCATCACAACAAGAATCACCGATACTTTATGCGAGTACTCCGCACCGAGATGCCCATCATGAAAGAAGCCGAATCATACGATGAATGAACTCGTATGATTCTTTGGCAGTTTCATGCCACCGATGACTCTGGCGTGGTAGTTCAACATGCAGGCCACCTTGATAACCAGCAGTGAAGAGCTCCTGAAAAATAGGCCGGTAATCGATGTCGCCTTTCCCTAAGGGCAGATGTTCGTGGCGGCAAACAGTCATGTCATCTATGTGGACATTCACAATACGATTAGCAACATCGCGCACAGTAGCTTCCAGTGGTCTCTCTCCGAGACATTCAAGGTGGCCAATGTCGACGGTAAAACCAAGGGACTTGGGTCGACCTAATCTCTTAAACAATTCTTCCGCACGTGCTACCGTATCGATAAACATTCCTGGCTCTGGTTCAAAACCAAGCACTACACCACAACGAGTGGCATAGTCAAGAACTTCTCCAACACCATCGGTTAGTTTCTGCCATAGGAATACCTCATCAGTATCAGAGCAAACAGCACCTGACCACAGAGATACACAATCCGCATTCAGTTCTCCAGCGAGATCAATCGCATGTCGCAGAAAGTTGATTCTTCGCTTGCGATCATCGTGGGTGTCTGAAAGAAGAGTTGGATGGTGCTTTCTTCTCGGATCAAGTAGGTACCGAGCTCCTGTTTCAACAACACATCTCATCTGGGCCTTCACCAAGGCACGCTGCCAAACACGAACCTCCGAGGGAAATGTTTTCTCATATGGATTGAGCATGTGTCGATCAGGCGTGATTGCAAGAGATGCATACCCTTGCTCACAAAGCAGTGATAACGCATCCAGTGGATCCGCGTCACCAAAGCTATTTGTACTGTACCCAGCTTTCATAGGACATCATGCTCACGTAACTGCTGCAATACGGCGGCCGAGAACAAACCAGACTAACAGAGCCAATACTGTTACCGCCCATTGCTCCCCACAGAACGCGAGCACCAGCACTGCATCGAGTGTGATAATAGACATAATCGCGTTACCAACTGCCGCCTGCATGCGTTGTGGCACCGGATCAATAACAGCTTGGACACAACGGACGAGGATTGAAACCCCCAGTACGCTCCACAGTGCGAGCCATGCAAAAAGACGGCCTTCGACAAGCCAGTGCGGAACATTGATGGAGTTCACTTCAATGCTGACCAGAAGAGGCGTTAACCCTGCAAAAACAAGTCCAGCGGACATAACGAGTGCACCAACAAGCAACTGGTAGCGTTTTCCAGCACCCGCCTCATCACGAGCAAACAACGTGATGCCCATCACATACACACCCATCCCGCAGGGAATCATCCATAGCGGTAACGAGGGTGAACCAGCAACAACCATTCCAAGGGACCAGTTAAGTGCACGGCACCCCCCCATGAACAAAGGCCCCAACCACGTACCCTTGGCATAGCAGTTATAGCCACAGATTGCTGCGGTGAGCATTACCCCAATAGCGGCAGGAGTCACGTCACGCACAGACACTGAAACGACACATGCCAAGACAATACCGAACAAGAGAAGTCCGATGGATACAGACTGAGCGAGTTCAAAAGAAACACGCTTGCTTGGAAGTGGCCTATGGGGACGCTCTGTTTGATCGATTTGAAGATCCACGACATCGTTCTGGACCATTCCGCCAGCGTACAGACACAACGATGATGCTATTGCCAGCCAACCACCGAGTGGAAGATTTTTATACTGATAGAACCCCCCAGCAATCAGAAACCCTGCCAACGGATCAGCAATCGCTGTGGCAAGATTCGGTACACGTATCAGTTTCAACCAACTGACTATCGCTGATATAACCATCGGCTTTGCAGAAGGCTGTGACATATTCTGAAACTTCACTTAGCTTGAGGCACTACGATATCGAGCCAACGCGGCTTGAAAAACTATTCTTGACAGACCAACTGAAATGCCTGCCGCAGCAAAAGTCAGCACAACCATTCCCCAGGCTTGGCCTGAAAGCGGACGAGCGAGAGTACCCGCAGGCACATTCACTACGAGTAATATTGGGATAACGAATGTACAGAATGTACGGAGCGGATCGCCCCATGGGCCTGCATATATTTCAGCGGGATAGCGTGAAAAATTGGTTATATAAAACCAGAAATCATACAAACTCTGGTTTCTACCCATCAGTATTGTTGCAGCTGCAAGCATAATAATAAGTCCGTATAAAATCGCCACACCGCTGACAATGAGTAACGGATAGAGCAGCCAGGCGATGAGCGGCGGTGCAACAGGAAAGCGGAGTACAGCCCAAATGAGCAAACCAAGTCCGACAAGACCGTTCGCCATCGACGAGAAATCAAACCTATGCATCGAAAGTAAAAACTGGGCATCGAGGGGTCGTACGAGAACTGAATCCAGACCACCTGTTCGAACCATTTCTGTAAGTTCCGAAGCACTGGGCATAAACAAGGTCTGAACAATTGCATTGATAATCAGACCGGTAGCAACAAATGCAAAAAATGGCTCGCGCGACCAACCACTTCCACGACCTATTTCTGGGGTAAAGCTAAAGATCAATAAGTAAAACGCAAGATTCATTGACATCCACCCAAGGCTCGTCAAGCACTCAAGTAAGAAATTCACTCGGAATGTCATGTCGCGCACGAGGCACGCCCGTGCAAACGTGGAAAAAATCTTGATATATCGTCTCATGAATAGTGCCCCAGAAATTAACCGCCAAAACCGCTATATCGTTTTGTGCCTCGCCACCACACAAACCGACAAACTCCTATCATGATGACGAGCCATACGATCTCGATAAGCAGTCCTCTCACAAGCTCCCAACCTGTGATCTTCCCAAGCCACACCGCTGCAGGAAAGTAGGCGGTGTACTCAAACGGTAATAATCGCACGACATCCGCAAGACTTACTCCCGTTATCCCTGTTGGAATATCTGCAAGCATATCGATCGGAAACATATGCCCCGACAGAAGATACTGAAACAACATGTACGCAAAAATAATGCTGGAAACTTCAAGAAACCAAAACGCAATCATTCCGAGGGTTGCCTCCAAGAAAAACCCGAGTAGGAATGAAAGCAGTAACGACAGAATGTAGGCGGCGATTGTAAGACCATCGGGCGCCGGAGGAAAATAACCGCGGCAGAAAAATAGAACTGCGGCGAAGGGAAGTATTGCCACGATGTAGTAAACAAGTTTGTGAGCGATCCGAGAAGCAAGCAAAAATCCAATGTAATCAATCGGCTGAATCAGATACTTCTTCACAGATCCGTCGCGAACACTGCGAGAGATACCTCCTGCCAGACTCGGCATACTTGAGAAAGCTCGAGTGACCATCGTGAGCAGATAATACGCAACAATGTTGTCACGAGAATACCCTGCGATATCTGTACGACTCGAGGCCGCAAAGACAGCCGTCCAGAGAAAAACCTGCGTGACGATCGGCAGGAAACGCATCACCGTACCCAAAGCAAAGTCGCTTCGATACGCCAATCGCTCCTCAAGGCAAATGATAAGCATTCGCCACCACGACTGTAGTCCTGGGAACCAACCGCACGAGGTATGGTGACTCTCGGAATTTGCAGCGGTGCTCATACTGCTCCAACTTCCTGTTCCGGATCTATGCCTGCCTGCCGATTTGCCGCCCCACGAAACAGACCTGCAACAATTTCTTCCAAGGGTACGTCCTCGACAGAAACATCTCTGACTTGTTGACTCGCCAGTAGTTTTGGCAAGACATCTGCTATCCGTGATCGATCAATTCGCAACGACACACGGGGACCATGTACTTCGCATGAGAATCCAAATCGTTCCATTTCTCCGGGAGCAGGTGCGTTCTCAAGATCAAGTGTCACCACCTTATGCGTTGTAAAACGGTCAACGATTTGCTCGAGCGAACCGTCATAAAGAATGCTGCCATGCGTAACGACCACCACTCGCTCACAAAGGGCAGCAACATCTTTCATATAGTGAGTTGTTAAGATAACGGTAACCGACCGCTGCTTTTGAATATGCCTGAGAAACTCATGAATCGTGTGCTGCGCAACAACATCAAGACCAATAGTTGGCTCATCGAGAAATAACACTTCGGGCTCGTGAAGTAACGCTGCAATAAGTTCTAACTTCATTCGCTCTCCGAGCGAGAGTTCTCGCACTGGTTGCCCAAGAAGGCGAGATACACCCAACATGTCAACAAGTTCATCATGAATTTTTGCAAATCGAGCCGGGTCGATCCGGTAAATTTCCTGGTGGAGCCGAAAACTCTCCGCCGCTGGCAAATCCCACCAGAGTTGATTTTTTTGGCCCATCACAAGGGCAAAACGCCGCCTGAAATCATCTGCTCGATCCCATGGTACGTGGCCTAAAACACGGGCAGTTCCCCGCGTGGGCGTAATAATTCCCGAGAGCAGCTTTAAAAATGTCGTCTTCCCCGCTCCATTTGGTCCGAGCATCGCAAGGAATTCACCACGCCCAACGCTCAGATTCACCCCTCGCAATGCATGGATTATTCTATTTTTCCGGTGAAAGAGGCCTCGCACGCTTGCCCAGAGGCCTTCCGGCTTGTCATACACGCGATATTCTTTGGCCAGATCATTGACCTCGATTATGCGGTCACTTTTTGTTTCACTGCTGTTGTACATATGCGGAAGTATAGGCCAAAACGATAGACTTGCCGCTCCTGCAACATTTACTGGAGATTTCCACACGGGAACGAGAGATGTATCGAATTGGAATTGGTCATGATACGCACAGACTTGAGCCCGGAAATGGGCTCTGGCTTGGTGGCCTGAAAATTCCGCATACCCAATCCGCCGTTGGTCATAGTGATGCTGATGTCCTTCTGCATGCCATGATTGATGCAATCCTCGGAGCCACCGCTCTTGGTGATATTGGAGAACTTTTTCCTGATGATGATCCGGAAAATAAAGACCGGTCTTCAAGTTCGATGCTAGCAATAGCACGTGACCAAGTACGGAACGCCGGCTGGCATATTGTGAATATGGATTGCGTTATTTTTGCTCAAAAACCAAAGATCCTCCCTCACAGAGAGGGAATCAGACAACATGTATCTGATTTACTAGGTCTTGATATCAATCAGGTCTGGCTTAAGGCCAAGACAGGCGAGGCCGTTGGACCAATTGGTGAGGAGCGAGCAATCGCTGCAGAGTGCATTGTATTGCTTGAAACACAGGCGGCATTCACCAAAAACTAAAGACACTGTAGATTTCTGAAACACAAGGGAGCCACACTGAAATATGGCGGAAATGAACCAATCCACTCATAGCTTTCCAAACATAGAACTTTACAACACATTAAGCCACCAGAAAGAGCCCTTCAAAACAGTTGTTCCTGGCAAGGTCGGCATGTATCTCTGCGGACCAACGGTCTACAAGCCGAGTCACATTGGGCACATGGTTGGTCCGGTTATTTTCGACACAATAAAACGGCATCTTGTCTATTCAGGGTGGGACGTTACGTGGGTTGTCAACATCACAGATGTTGACGACAAACTCATCACCGAGAGTAAAAACCGCGGTACGTCAATGGCCGCTCTGGCTGAGGAAATGACCACCGACTATCTGGACAACCTTGCTGCGCTGGGCGTCGACGGCATTGATACCATGCCAAAGGCAACTGACCACATTGAAGGTATTATTCAATTCATTGCGGGCCTCGTTGAGAAAGATTTTGCGTATCCCGCGGACGGTGATGTCTATTTTGATGTCGGCAAAGATGATGATTACGGAAAACTAACAAACCGTTCACTCGAAAAAACACAGGGCGAAGGTGGTGCTACAGCTGACAGAAAGCGGTCGGCTGCCGACTTTGCGCTCTGGAAAAAGGCAAAGTCCGGTGAGCCATCCTGGGAAAGCCCATGGGGCCCGGGACGACCCGGCTGGCATATTGAGTGCTCTGCAATGAGTGAGGCCCTTCTTGGTAGCCATTTTGATATCCACGGAGGCGGACTCGATTTAGTCTTTCCTCACCATGAAAACGAAATCGCGCAGAGTGAATCGCTCCATGATTGCCCCATGGCCACATACTGGATGCATAACGGACTCATGCAGGCAGCAGGGGCAGCAGGCAAGGTCGGCGGTCGCCCGCGAGATGGCGGCG
>JAQWMC010000087.1 GCA_029246985.1 Pirellulales bacterium | reverse complement strand
TCACCGAATTGCACACGGTAAAAGGCGTTATAGGTGTGTACTGTGTTATTTTCGAATGGTTGCCCGTTCGGCGAACGAACAAAACCTAAACCTTGACCGGCATTAAAGGCGCCCCAAAAGCCTAACTCATGGTAGCCCCAGACATAACTTACTTCACCACGCATCTGCTTGATATCAGCCGTTCCTACCAAGCCTGTATTGTTAAGGTAATCGAAAACTGCTCCACCCTGTAGGCCGCGTCCCTCGAATGCTCGCGTATAGAAGCCTGTTGTGACAAACTGCTGATTACGAGAGTCAATTACTCTTGGGGCTGGTAGAACGCCACCACCACCGGGAGCAAGAGAACGTGAACCAAATCCTGTCTGTGTACCCCGAACGCCTACCTGCCACCCTAATCCAAAAGCATTCCAAAGCGGCATCCCAAAGTTGAGGTATTCATTTGTTCCAAAATTTCCGGCAAGGCCGAGGTCAAGCTCATTCTCAAAGGCGGTCACACCAACACTGGCTGTAAAATCTCGATACCATTTCCAGCCATAGTACGGCCTGCCAAACTGATGCAGCCATCGGCAGACTGTGCCATCAAAACAGCAGGGAGCAGGGTCACAATTTTCTTCACACGCATACGGGTCGTCATAAAACGACTCAACATGAAGTTGCGCCGGTGTCCGTCCCATCCACATCTCTTCTCCCATCGAAGGGGAGCCCTCGCTGTATGATTCAAAGCCAGTACCAGGCGGCCCGTCGATAATCATTGAATCACCGGGTATGTACGGTTCACTGCTCATGGAATTGTTTTGTGAGACCGACGACTGTTTGGGTTTGTCCGACTTCTTTGAAACTGGCGGTGGTGGCACTGCCTCTGCCTGTGTTCGACGAGCCATGACAGAAGGAACTTTGTCGACATCCATTGCCAATCGTTCAGGGCGAACGGCACTCCGATTCATTCGTTGTGTGTACGGGGGGGCCATGCCACCTCCCTCGCGCTGCTTGGCGACGACTTGCAGATCAGCAGGCCGTTCCTGACTGAGAATTGGTCGACCAGCGTTGTGCCCCTGGGGCGTTCGCATCATTCCCAGGCCAAATGGACCGTCATCACCCTGACGGGTTGAGACCGTCCCTGTTGAATTTGTAGGCTGTGCGTCGGCCATCCACTCACTGAGATTATCGACCATACGGCTTGGATCGAGTTGTTTCCGGAGTGGGGCAAAGTCTTCACGTGGAGCTTTTGCAACTACTTGTAATGACGGTTTTGCATCACGAGCAGGAATGGTGTCTGGGACAGAAACCGTGGCAGGAAGAGCAGCCTTATTGGCCGATGTACTCGGCTCCGGCAATGTGCTTGGCGAGGCTGCAACCTGCTGGCTTTTGGCGACCGCATTCGACAATGACGGTGCAAGCTCACTACCTGACGGTTTCGCTGGTGAATCTGCAGAGACACTTTCTTTGTCAGATATCACACTGCGTGTGTCGAGTGGTCGAGCTGCTGCTCGATGGGGCGTCCAGCGGAGGCTTCCCGCGGATGCCGACTCGTTCTGTCCCCACACAATACTCGTAAACAGGCCGTTCAGGCACACAACAAGTGCGACAAGTTGAAGCGGATTCTGACGCATGATTCTCTCCTGGCTGAGCGTTCACGAATGGCATATGCAGCCATCGTGATTGCCGATGCATTCAGAAGAGTTATCGGAATCCGTACAGCCAGAACTTTCGTAAAAACTGACACCAGCAACGCAGATCTCTTATTGCGCCTAGGTTTTCACCTAGAGACTGGAAACTGTATTCATTGCTTGAGCGAGGTCGTTCTCAAGATCACCAGCCTCTTCAAGGCCAACAGAAAGCCTAATTAGCCCATCTGTTATCCCAACTGCACGACGAGCTTCCGGTGCGTATGCCCCGTGCGACATAACGGCCGGCACTTCTATCAGAGACTCAACAGCCCCTAGGCTCACGGCGAGTTGAAACAGCCGCGTTGATTCAACAAAACGCTGGGCACCCTGTACGTCGCTATCGATCTCAAAACTCACCATGGCGCCGAAACCTCCATGATATTGATTTGCCGCGACGGTATGACCAGGGTCAGTTTCCAGTCCAGGATAATGGACTTGCTTGACCAAAGGCTGCTGATACAGCCATGAGGCTAACCGAAAAGCCGTCGCTGACTGTGCGTGAACCCGGAGTTCAAGAGTCTTCACACCCCGACAACATAAAAAGGATTCAAGAGGCCCCATCACTGCACCGGTTGCATTCTGCATCCAATGCAACTGTTCACCAACTTCAGGAGCACGTGCAACGAGAAGGCCACCAAGAAGGTCACTATGCCCGCCGATATATTTTGTTGCTGAATGCATCACAATGTCTGCACCCATCTCCAGCGGCCGACAAAGCACTGGCGTTGCTAGCGTGTTGTCGGCGACAAGCAAAGCACCTGCTTTCTGAGCGAGTGCAGCGCACCCGGCAACATCTGTGACTGATAACAGCGGATTTCCGGTTGGTTCAATCCAGAGCATCCGGGTCTCCGCGCACATTGCATCTTCAACAGCTGCAAGATCCGTGGTATCGACAGCAGTAATTGAGATACCCCGCTCTGCTAACACATTATTGAATAGCCGCCAACTTCCTCCGTAGATATCTGTACCTGTTACGAGGTGATCGCCTGGCTTCAGCAGCATCGTCACACAATGCGTTGCTGCCATACCTGAAGCGAAAGCCAGCCCACGAGCACCACCGTCCAACGAGGCCATCACTGCCTCGAACGCATGTCGTGTCGGCGAACCGGTTCGGGCATAGTCGTACTGGGCATTACCGTTTGCAGCTGGCAAAACGAATGTGCTTGCCAAATGGATTGGTGGAACCACGGCACCATTTGATGGGTCGGCCTCTTGCCCTACATGAATTGCCCGTGTGCGAAACTGCATTGCTTACTCCGCCACGTCGAGGGCTGCAGCCAGATCTGCAATGAGATCTTCAGCATCCTCGATGCCGCAGGCCATTCTCACCATGTTGTCTGGAATTCGAAAACCAGCTCGTTCCTCAGGTGAGTAATTCCAGTAACTCATCACCATTGGTTGTTCGATGAGTGACTCCACTCCACCGAGGCTAGGGCCAATGCGGGGAATTTTCACCGCATCAATAACAGCAGCTGTCTGCCGCCAGTCTGCATCGCGAAGGAAAAATGTCACAAGCCCACCGTAGCCACGCATTGTCTGCTTGGCGATGGCATGAAACGGATGGTCTGGCAAGCCAGGATACAGCACTCGTTGGACTCGTGGATGGCCAGCGAGAAACTCTGCGACGGCCTGACCATTTGCATTGTGTCGTTCCATACGAAGAGCAAGTGTTTTGAGGCCACGCTCTAACAGATACGCATTATGTGGAGCATTCACGCCACCCATAATGCCTCGCAGATTGCGGACAGGTTCGAGCAATTCCGCAGAACCGGTCACAGCACCTGCCAACAGATCGTTATGGCCACCAAGATATTTTGTAGCCGAATGCAGTACAAAATCGACACCTGCTTCAAGAGGCTTCACATTATACGGTGTAGACAAAGTCGCATCGATTAGCGTCAGCACTCCATTCCTGCGACCAATTTCAGCAAATCGCTCAATGTCAACGACACTCAATTGTGGATTGGTGGGAGACTCGCTAATCAGGAATTTTGTTCTCGGTGTGATTGCAGCTTCCATCGCATCGTAATCACAGGTACGCACCTCGCGGAAACCGACACCAAAGCGAGTCAGGTGACGCCGACAGAACTCACGACTCCGATGATAGCACTCATCGAAGAAGACAATGTCGTCTCCGGCATCAACATGAGCCATCAGGAGACCCACGAATGCCGCCATACCACTCGAGAAAAGCACGCTGGCTTCACCAGCATCAAGCGCCGCCAACTTGTCTTCAACAACTCGCTCACCCGGATTGCCGTATCGGCCATACTCCTCGCGAGACTGCCCTTGCTCAAGAAAGTCAACAATCGCCTGCGTATCAGGGAATGTGTATGTTGATGAAGCAAAGATCGGATCTGTGATCGAAAAGCCTGGCTTCACCCGTGCTTCTCCAGCATGCACAGACAGCGTTGATGGCCCTGAAGCAGGAACCTTTTTTGTCGAGGGATCAGGCATAGTTTGTATTGGCTCGACCATGGGGATAGCCACGAATCGGTTTCTAGAAAATCAAATGAAGCGGTTTCATTCTGCCACGTGTTAAAAAAACCAGTCGCAGGGTGCGTATCACCTTAAACGAGACACAGTGATAGAATGATAGACCGACTTTCAAGTCTAACCGATGTTTGACAGCGTGTATTCAAGTGAATCCGGTTATGACGAAAGTTCCGTGATATTGCCCAACTGGAACCGGCACCTGTAGAACATCTGTACAGAAATCGACGTATCCCGCCCTTCAGGACAGCGGGAGCACACCCTCTCACAAGAGACGCCACACCTTATGACCCCAACTCTCCCCGCCTCAGAAGGGGACCCCACGCAACCACCTCGTCAGATTATACCCCCTGCAAAAATCTGGGTGACTCTGGCATCCCTCGCCGCAGCCATCACACTTGTTCGATACGGCTGGCTTGAAGTGCTCGCTGGCGATGTGATTGATCAAGCCGTACGAAATATCATCACTCTTATACTGACCTTCACTGGCTTGGTCTCTCTCTTCATCTGGTTTCTAAGAGAGAGCACCTTTCAGCCACTTGCCAAAAAAAGTGTCACTGCTTTTCTTGTGATCTCAATCCTCCTTTCTCTTGCCATTCTTCGTATTGAAGGCGTAAGCGGTGACCTCGTCCCACAATTTGCTTTTCGGTGGCAGGCACGACGTGACGCGCTCCTGCCTTCGGCTGCCACCATTGCAAAACAAACAACCAACAAGAACGTCTCTTCCGGATGGACGGCAACGGCCGATGACTTTCCCTGCTTCCTTGGCCCTGAAGGGACAGCAAGTATTGATGGCATTGAGGTCGATACGAACTGGGAAGCCAATCCGCCCAAATGCATATGGAAACGTCCCATAGGAGCAGGCTGGGGTGGCTTTGCCACATTTGGTAGCCACGCCGTCACACTGGAGCAGCGAGGCGAGGATGAATCCATTACGTGCTACGCACTTGCAACCGGTGAACCGGAGTGGGTCGTTTCTGTTCCGGCACGGCATGAAACAGTTCTTGGTGGAATTGGCCCACGATCAACGCCAACGATCAATAACGGAGTTGTTTACGCCACGGGAGCAACTGGCTGGGTGCACGCTATCGAAGGTAGCACCGGCAAGGTGCTTTGGAGAAAAGACATTGTTGCTGATCTGGGCATTGATCGAGCAACACACGTCGCGGCGGTTGCTTGGGGTCGATCCGGCTCTCCGCTTGTCACAGACAAGCTAGTCATTGTCCCCGCTGGCGGCCCAAGAAAAGACTGGGATAACCAAGATATTGATGAAGGCAATCGTGATCCCGCAACATCGCCCTACGTTTCTCTTGTTGCCTACGATCGCACTACAGGAAATCAGGCGTGGCTGGCAGGCACGGAACAAATCGCCTACGCATCTCCTCAGACACTCAGCCTGAATGGTCACAGTGGAGTAATCACAGTGAACGAGGGCCACATAGCGGCCTACGATCTCGCAACAGGGGATCAACTCTGGGAATGTGAATGGGCGGGACATTCAAATTCTGATGCGAGTTGTTCGCAACCGCATCTTCTTGACAATAACAAACTATTTATTTCAAAAGGGTACGGCATTGGATCGGCAGTCTTTTCACTCACGAACTCCGCTGACGCCTGGAGCATCAGGCCGATTTGGCGTCAGTCAAATCTTCTTAAAACCAAGTTCACCAATGTTTCCATTCATAATGGATATGCGTATGGGCTTTCCGACGGCATTCTGGAATGTGTCCAACTTTCTTCGGGAACACGCATGTGGAAGCAAGGACGCTACGGGCAGGGGCAACTTCTTCGTATCGGTGACGTTCTACTCATCCAGGCTGAGTCGGGAGAAGTCGTTGCCGTACCAGCAACAGCTAAAAAACCGACTGAACTCGGCCGTCTAGCGGCACTCGAAGGACAAACCTGGAACACACTGTGTGTCAGTGGCAACAATCTTCTCGTCCGAAACGCAGAGGAGGCCGCCTGTTATGAAATCGCTATTCGACGCAACACTGCGTTGCCTGAAGATACGCCACAACAAAACAAAAAGAGCGAGTAGTAATGAATGACATGGCTGGACAGACAGTTCTTGTTACCGGTAGCACGAGTGGCATTGGGCGTGCGGTTGCACTCCAGCTGGCAGAGTCTGGAGCAGCAGTGGCTATCCATGGCCGAAATGCTGCTGCTGCTGAAAAGCTCGCAGATGAAATCAGCCGTTCTGCTGGCAGCGTTGCCGGCGTGTTCCTTGCAGATATTGCAACACCTGATGGCTGCACGGAACTAATTGCAGCCGTAACCAAGACGTGCCCGGCACTTCATGCGGTCTGCCTTATTGCCGGTGCCGACACGTTGACAGGATCGTCTGCATCACTTTCTTTCGAAGACAAACTTCAGCTTCTTTATGATACAGATGTCCGATCAACGCTGTTACTTGGAAGAGGCCTTGGGCGAGTGCTTAAGAGGCGAGATGGTAGTTCCATCGTCACAACAGGATGGGATCAGGCTGCTACCGGCATGGAGGGTGATAGCGGAGAATTATTTGGCACAATCAAGGGTGCCGTCATGGCTTTCACAAAGAGCCTCGCAAAGTCTCTTGCACCGCATGTTCGAGTAAACTGCGTTGCTCCCGGCTGGATCAAAACCGCCTGGGGTGACCAAGCCAGCAAGGAGTGGCAAGAGCGAGCGGTACGAGAATGTCTACTCAGTCGCTGGGGAGAAGCTGGAGACATTGCCGACGCTGTTCGATGGCTCATTTCTCCACAGGCGAGTTTTATCACTGGGCAGATTATCAATCTAAATGGCGGCTTCCGGACAAACCAGAAGTAGGCAGCCAGATATAAATAAAAAATTGCCGTGGACAATCTCTCGATTACCCACGGCAATGAATGAATCACAACCGCCTACCGAATGTCTCCATCAAGGAAACACCCCGGCCTGGGAGAGCAAGGCGGAATGCCCGCCCAGGCCATTGGGGCATCCTTCTGGGCTCAAGAGGGTTCGGCACCCAATGGGTAGGCCCGCAAACCGTGTTCCTCGAGGTCAAGACCGGACTGCTCGACTTCAGGTGATACCCGAAGCATTCCAATACCTTTCAAGACGCCAAACACAATAGACATTGTGATGAACGCCCAGGCACAGATAGCAACCGTACTAATCAACTGAACCGTAAAGAATGCGCCGACGGTTTCAATTCCATCTGGCAGATCACCAAAGATGCCGGTGGCCAGTCCACCCCAGACACCACAGAGGCCATGAACAGGCCAGGCACCAACTGGGTCATCAATTTTCAGCTTCTCAAGAAGCAGAACACCCATGACAACCAGAACACCGCCGATAGCACCGATAATGAGTGACTCAGGCTGTGACACACGATCACAGTTTGCTGTGATCGCTACCAAGCCACCGAGCACACCATTGAGTGCCATCGTGACGTCGGGCTTACCAAACAGACCCCATGCCGTGATGAGAGCCGCTACAGCACCTGCAGCAGCAGCCAAGGTTGTTGTCAGAGCAATATAGGTCGTCGCATTTGCGTTTGCAGCTCCAGCGTACGTCAGTTGACTACCTGGATTAAAACCATACCAGCCGACCCAGAGAATAAACACGCCGAGGGCTGCAAATGAGATGTTATGCCCAGGTATTGGTGAGCTTCTTCCATCCTTAGAAAAGCGGCCGATACGTGGCCCGAGGAAGATCGCACCAGCAAGACCGGCAAAGCCTCCAACTGCGTGAACTACGACACTCCCCGCGAAATCTTGGAAACCCATGGCATCACACCATCCGCCACCCCATTTCCAAGCACCACTAATCGGGTAAATCAGACCAGTCAAAATTGCACTGTAGACAAGATACGCTGAAAACTTCATCCGTCCGGCAACAGCACCTGAGACAATGGTCGCTGCAGTCGCTGCGAAAGCCACCTGAAACAGAAAGTCGGCGTATGAACTGTAATCACCATAGCCAGTGCCATCAGAGGCAACGACAAATGGTGTGAAACCGCCCAGCCATCCATCAACAATCCATCC
>JAQWMC010000077.1 GCA_029246985.1 Pirellulales bacterium | reverse complement strand
ACTCTCACGTGGCGTCCATCGGCGGCCATGTCTGCGAGTTTTTTGAGACCCGGTAGAACACTTTTACAGCGGCTCTGGAGAGAATTAATCGTCAGTTCAATCTCAGCTTTTTCTTTATCTGGTGCCTGGTCCAGTTTTTCGTAAAGTTCAGCGAGAAGCGACTGCATCGCTACCGCCGGGTTCGGGTGGACGGCTACGGCAGTATCGCCGAGGAGCGTTTCAGGCCGCGTGGTCGCAACAGTGACTTCGGCGGGTTCACCAGGCTTTGGATCAATCACCGCATACCGTATGTGCCAGAAATGTCCTTTTACCTCTTCATGAAAAACCTCATCATCGCTGACAGCAGTCTGGAGGAACGTATCCCAGTTCACCAGCCGCTTTCCGCGACGTACGAGTCCTTTTTTGAAAAGACGGAAGAAGGTTTCCCGTACGGCTTTTTCGCACTGGGCATCGAGAGTGAACCGGGTTCTATCCCAATCGCAGCTTGCCCCAATATCTCGCAACTGCCCGAGAATTCGTTTCTCGTATTGGGCCTTCCAGTCCCAGATGCGTTCAACGAGTTTCTCCCGCCCGAGATCATGCCGTGAGACTCCTTCTTCTTGTAGCAGTCGTCGCTCAACAACAGCCTGTGTGGCGATTCCAGCATGATCTGTGCCCGGCATCCAAAGCGTGATGAACCCCTGCATCCGCTTCGTGCGTACAAGGATGTCTTGAAGTGTATTGTTCAGCGCGTGTCCTAGGTGAAGGGCCCCAGTGACATTTGGCGGAGGGATGACCACAGAGAACACGTCGCCTTGTTTGTCTGGGTCGGCGTGCCAGTAGCGTTTGGAATCCCAGAGTTTCTGGCAGCGAGCCTGCGCAGCTGCATGATCGTAATGTTTCGGTAATTCGTGCATAAAGGTTTTTAAAAGCGAGAATCAAGGAGGCCGATGTCTCAGGAGTTACCTGATCTTCGTGCCGTTCGCACGGCAATCCGCATCGATTAAACAGATACGGCGTAACTCCGGCTAGAGCCACGCCGTATCCGTCGGTGTTCAGAGATCTGAAATGATTGTCACGCTTCATTCTCTCGAAAAGAGAGAGCCGCTCAAAAAACATAGACTCTGTCCGCTTTTATAGCCTTCCGGCTCGAGGGCATCTTGCCTTTAGTCTCTTTTAATGAGCGTCGCTAAGTGTTACTGGCTTGTATCCGCCCTTCATTTTGAAATAAATCCAAATGAGAATATAGCAAACCAACATTATCAGCGGGAATCGCGTCATGCTGGCAAGAGCCTTTTGCCCACTGCCGTCACTCGCTTTTTGTATCTGTTCTTGGAGTTTTACCCGGTCCGCATTGGGTGCCTTATCGATTACTAAATCTTCAACTTTGTCCATATCCAGAGTTTTGTATTTAATAATTTCATAAATACTTTTTTCAGTAAGAATATCCTTCTCTTGGACGTTCTGTATGTACGGCTTCACCTCCTGAATCTCTTTATCGGCTTGAAGTGCCCCGATATACGGAAAGCCAAGAGTACCTACAGCCAGCATACCAATGCCCGAGATCGCATTGAGAGTCAATGCACCGCCTCGAGGTGTCTGTTCTGAAACAATACCTAGCATAGTCGGCCAAAAGAATGTCTTCCCAAGAGCATATAGGGTTGCCGCTAGGAATATAATTACGACACCCTCCGCAATCGATAATGACCAGAGACCAGCGATCGCCAGAACACAACTCAATATCAGAAGGCCTAACGCGGTTAGATTGTGAACAATCGGCCCAGCGAAGAAACGTAATACCATCATGATGAATGAGGTGTAAACTAAAATCCAGCCAGCATGGAAGGTGACTGCGTTCGCCATGATTCCTGAAATCCATCCATCGGTTCCGATTTCAGTTGTTGCAAGAGGCATCATGATCAGGATGAGAACAAACATGAGAGGGCGGCCAAGACTCTTTGTATAGGCTCCAAAGGAGACAACCATGGCAATACCTATACCAATGAAAAGTAGCCGATTGCCGTCTGGGAAGAAGTCCATTAATTGGAGCGTTACTAAGAAGCCAACGACAGCAGCACCTAAAATACCGAATTCAGACAGCATCTCTTTATAACTGATACCTGCAGCAACTCGTTCTTGTTTGGGAAACTGCACTCTGATCAGCATTGCGAAATATACTAACGCAGGAATTGCAATAGTCGCCAGTTTATATTTCCATTCAAGCTCCATCGATTCCATTAGGATTGTAAGGATCCCCGCAATGACCAATCCGCCGGGCCATCCTGCGTGTAGAATATTCAACCACTTTGTCTTGTCTTTATCAAACATTGTCGCAACAACGGGATTGATAAACGCCTCAACTGTACCATTGCCTAATGCGAGAATAAGACCGCCCCAATAGATGAGTAGTTTTGCTCTTTCAGGATCAGATTCAATTGTTGCCAAGGCGAATACGCCCATTACGGCCCAAATAAACTGACAGACGAAAGCGAACATCATTGAAAATTTGTAGCCCACTTTGTCGATTATTAAGCTAAAAATAATAATACTCAATGCAAAAGGCCAAACTTGAATTCCCTTGTAGGCACCCACTTGTGCCGGATCAAGTCCAAGGGTGCTGATAATCGCGGGATCATCCAGAAGAAACATTCGGGTGATAAAGCCGAAGGCTGTAGTAATAAGGGCAATAAAACAGCCCCAAAACAAAAACATATTTGGATCTTGGTCACGCTTTTTTGTTATTGAATCTGACATGCTTAGTTACCTATGTAATTCTTGTTGAATTCGTGCGGTCTTTGAAATGTTCGAATGAACTTCTTTCAAGGTGTTGCCCCTACATGAAGTTATTTGTAGTAGGTGAGACTCTATGGCAATAAATATAAATCATTGATTTAGCCTCATCTATTAGGTGACGGAATTTCCCATTCAGTTTCTACCAAGGGCGGGTTAGAACGCATTCCCAATTGAACACCCCGCCACAAGAATAGAGTCGACGACGCCAATTCCTCAAGGGCAGAGCGTCTGAGCCTATGTACAGGGTGGCTCGGCAATAAATCAGGTTTGCTCTGTCTGCCGGTCTGAAGCTTCTGACAGCTTCTTTTTTGCCAGCTGTGTCGCGAGCTGAACAGCCTGAAGGAGACTTCCGGGGTCAGCTGTGCCCCTCCATGCAATGTCAAATGCAGTTCCATGGTCAACACTTGTGCGTATCGTGGACAGGCCAAGGGTGATATTGACGGCACGGTCAAAGGCGATCATTTTGATTGGGATATGGCCCTGGTCATGATACATGCACACCATGGCATCAAAGCAGTCTCGGGACTGTGGTGTGAAAGCAGTATCTGCAGGCACCGGTCCGGTCACATTGAGACCGTCCTCTTTCGCCCTCGCAATCGCTGGTGCGATAATTTCCTCCTCTTCAGAATTGCCAAAGAGTCCATTCTCACCGGCGTGAGGATTCAGCCCGCAGACGAGGAGCCGCGGCGCAACGCCTCGAATAGTCTGCAAGGCGTTGTTCGTGAGCCGAAGGACGACGGCAATTCGTTCAGTCGTCAGGTGGTGGACAACCTCGTCATAGCCAATGTGTGTGGTCACAAAACTGCATGCAATGTCAGGAGCATACTGCATCATGCAGCTTTCCGATTCTGCAAAGTGCTCTGCGAATAGTTCTGTATGGCCCGGGTACGAATACCCTGCCAGAGCCACTGCCTCTTTACTAATTGGACATGTGACGATTGCGTCAACTGTATGTTGCCTTGCGTGGTCGATAGCCTGAAGACAATATTTGAGCGAAGCGTCACCACATTCCGGCTGCACCCGACCTGGAACAATTTTCGTGAGGTGGTCTGTCCGACAATGGAGAATAGCCGGTTTGCTGACTTCTGCAGAGGATGAAACAACCGGACATACAATTGGCACCCCAATGCGTCCGCTGACTTTTTTTAATATATCGGCATCACCGAAGACGATTGGAATGTGTTCGTGGCTACCGTTTTTTGACGCCTCATGGAGAAGTCGTACGCATAGCTCAGGACCGATGCCCGCCGGATCGCCCATCGTAACGGCGAGAACGGGTGTGTCACGGTCTTGGATTGTCACGATTGCACCGGATTGCTCTGTGGAGGAGTGGTAGATGGCGGTTTGGCTTCAGCTACCAGATAGAAGTGGAACGAGTCGGCAAGGGCGAGCCAGCTTGCTTCAATGACATTCTCACTGACACCGACAGTTCCCCATACTCGGTCGCCATCGGTACTCTCAATCGATACCCGCACACGCGCTGCTGTTCCTTCTTGCGCGTTGATCACTCGTACCTTGTAATCAAGAAGGTGCATCCGGTTGAGTTGAGGAAAGATTGATGCGAGTGCCTTTCGTAAGGCGGCATCGAGTGCATTGACCGGACCGTCACCCTCAGCCACCTCATGGCGGATATTGTGGCCTACGGAGAGCTTGACGGTGGCTTCGGTTCGTACATTGCCGTCCTCGGCCCCGGAGCTCTCCACTTCAACGTTGTAGGCGAGTTTCTTAAACTGTGGTTCAAAAGTACCAGCAGAACGGTCAACTAAAAGTTCGAAGGAAGCGTCGGCAGCCTCGAATTGCCAGCCCTCATTTTCCAGCCGACAGACCTCTTGGAGCACTTTGTCCAGAAGTATACGGTCATTTTTCACGTCAGGACGGTTGACCATTGCAGCGATGTTCGATCGCCCAGAGAGCTCACTTACAAGTACTCGACGTGAATTTCCGACCAATTCTGGGCTGATGTGCTCGTACGACTTCGTTGACTTGGCAATTGCGTGAACATGCATGCCGCCCTTATGAGCAAATGCACTCGCTCCTACAAAAGGCTGGCCTGGACGATAAGACATGTTCGCTGTTTCATAAACAAATCGTGATAATTCTGTGAGGTGTGCGACTCCACCTGCTTCACCGCGGGCATTGGCAAGAACCACCGTTTCTGGAAGTTTCAAAGCGAGATTGGCTGCGACTGAAATAATATCTGCATTGCCGCAACGCTCCCCGATCCCGTTGATGGTTCCTTGAGCCTGGATGCAGCCGGCATTGATAGCACTGAGTGTGTTGGCAACTGCCACATCACAATCATTATGGCAGTGAATTCCGAGCGGAATTGCTATAGCTTTGGCTACCTCCGCGACGATGGCAGCGACTTCAGTTGGGAGAGTTCCACCATTGGTGTCACAGAGCACAAGACGTGTTGCACCACTAGCTGCTGCAGCATGGAGAGTCTCCAACGAGTAGGTTGAGTCAAGCTTCCACCCATCGAAGAAATGTTCGGCATCATAAAAGACCTCTCTTGATTCTGATGTGAGGTATTCAACCGTGTCACAAATCATACTGAGATTTTCATCACGACTGACACCGAGAACTGTTTCGACGTGGAAACTGGATGTTTTTCCGACAATAGTTACGACCGGAGTGCTCGCCTGAAGGAGTGCTTTCATGCCA
Organism: Pirellulales bacterium; assembly: GCA_029246985.1. Classification (GTDB taxonomy): domain Bacteria; phylum Planctomycetota; class Planctomycetia; order Pirellulales; family UBA1268; genus UBA1268. The sequence continues at coordinate 3,807 of JAQWMC010000077.1, read as the reverse complement.
GGGTCCAGGCGCGCCTTCATACCGCGTCGGCGGGTCATTCCAAAGGCGCAGAGTTTCGCGTTTTTGAGGCCAAGTTCCGAGGCACGACTGAAAAACTGTGAGTCCTTTGGGTTCGAGAGGGGGTACCCTCCCTCAATAAAATTAACTCCTGCTTCGTCGAGCCGTTTGGCTATCGACAATTTGTCTTCGAGAGAAAAGTTCACACCCTCCCCTTGGGAACCATCTCGGAGCGTTGTGTCATAGATTTCAATCGTACGCATGGAGTACCAATCTCTTGGGGGAAGCACCGAATACCAGAATACCGTCGTTCGCGGCGACTCGAAAGCCACCTCGCAGTGAGTTGACGCTTTTGGTGGAATATTCCGAAAGTCGCGAAGGCCTCCGCTTTAATATTAGAGATATTTCACAGCAAGAACCCCCGCAAAAATCAAGGTGGCTCCAAGGAGCCTCCCGAACGAAATGGAGTGCTGGGTAATGTTCATGAGGCCATAGTGATCAATTGCAAGGGAGCAGGACAACTGTCCTGCAACTACTGCCGCCAAGAATGTTGCAGTACCAAGTCGCGGCACAAGCAGTGTTCCCGATAGTACAAACGCAGCACCAAGCGGTCCGCCAATCCAGGTCCACCAAGCTCCCCCGCGAAGCATGTCACCCGTAGGCAATGGGGGACGCGTACACACTAAAAATAGAATAGCGCACGCCATCGTACCGGTAATAGAGAAAAAGGCCGCATACCAAGGACTCGCTAATGAGTCACGAAGGGCACTATTGGCTGCTGCTTGAATTGCTATAAAACAACCGGCGAGAGCCGCAGCCCCGACGAACCACCATTGCATAGGAAAACCCTTAAGAGACTGCCCGTTCCAGAGAGGCCCGGTCGGTGCACTGTGTGTTTCTGCCACATTGATCTAGATGAGCAAGATGCGCGATGAGGACTCACTCGTCGGCCTCTTCCTCTTCTTCATCCTCCTCGTATTCTTCATCGTCTTCGTAGACGTATTCGTATTCTTCATCATCGTCGACGTCCCCATCTTCTGATTCGGTCTGCTCCTCACCGTCATCTTCCTCCTCTTCATCCTCATCAACGTCATCAACTTCAGCGACGATGGCCGGAGCGTCGTCATCTTGCGTAGGTTCATCATCTTCGGAGTCGTCAGATACGTCTTCTTCCGCATGTGGGTTAATTTTGAGCCGGCGAGGTGGTGGGTCCGGGGGAAGCGGCTCTTCGCCTTGCGCTGCCGCCCATTCGTCCATGGTCATGAGTACTTCGCGAGCCTGACTCCCAGCATATTGACCGACGATTCCATCTTCAGCCATGAAGTCAACCATACGAGCACCACGGCCGTATCCAACACCCAGGGCACGCTGCAGCAGAGAAACACTTCCCCGTCCCTCTCGAATGACCACCTCAACCGCTGCCTCATAGAGTTCATCGCGATCTTTTGCCGTAGGGCCTTTGGCGGGTGAATCACTTGATGCTGCTGGCTGCAGATTGACCAATTCTTTCGCGTACTGAGGTTCATTGGTGCCCACAGTAGCCATGACGCGACCGATTTCGTCATCACTGACAAAGGTTCCCTGACCACGTTGGGTAAGACTGGTGCCAGGTGAGAGGAACAACATGTCCCCGTTCCCCAGGAGCCGTTCTGCGCCACATTCGTCAAGGACGACGCGACTATCTGTACGACTGGCAACCTGGAAGGCAATTCTTGCAGGCAAGTTACTCTTGATGAGGCCGGTAATTACATCAACAGTTGGCTTTTGTGTTGCCAGAATCAGATGAATCCCAACAGCACGACTTTTTTGTGCGAGTCGAATGATGTATTGCTCAATTTCTTTGCCGGCAGTCATCATCATGTCTGCAATCTCATCGGCAATCATGACAATAAATGGCATGGTTGTTGGGATCGAATCAGCTTCTTCTTCACTCTCGGGCTGAATACGCTTCAAGAGCTCATCTCGACCCAGGGAATTATATTGCGAGAGATGACGGACACCCGCCCGAGCCAGCAGGGTGTATCGCTGTTCCATTTTATCAACGGCCCAGGCGAGAATCGCCTCAGCTTTTTTCATATCAGTCACAACTGGATGCATCAGATGTGGCAATGACTTATAAGGCGTCAGCTCGACCATCTTCGGATCGATCATTAGCATACGAACCTCATCAGGTCGTCTCGTCATCAATATTGAAACAATAATCGAATTGAGGCAAACACTTTTCCCGGTACCAGTTCTCCCTGCAATGAGAAGGTGCGGCATGGTCGCAAGATCGACTGCCATCGGATTTCCACCGACATCTTTACCAAGGTAAATTGGAATCTTCATGCTACGACTCTTTGCGTTTGTCTCCTCCATAACTTCACGCAGCCGTACCATTTGCCTGTCGGTATTTGGCACCTCAACTCCAACTGAATTTTTACCTGGAATCGGAGCGACAATCCGAACGCTAGGCACACGGAGGGCGATTGCGAGGTCATCGGCAAGGTTCGTAATTTTGGCGAGCCGCAAGCCGGCTTCGAGCTCGATCTCGTACTGCGAGATAACTGGGCCGGTCTCAACCTCTACAACGCGCACTTTAAACCCAAAGTTGCCAAATGTTTTTTCGAGGATTTTCGCTCGTTTGCGAACTTCAGCCTCTTGTTCGTCAAGTTCGAGTTGTTCCGGAGGCAGAAGTAACTCGATAGAAGGCAGTTCGTAATTACCTTCAGGATCGGGTGTGATATCGAGCTCGAGTTGACGCGTCGGTCTGGTCTGTCGGTTTTTGATAGGAACAATTGCAGACACTGGCTCCGTCACTTCTTCGGTCTCTTCTTCGTATTCCTCTTCTTCCTCTTCGTACTCCTCGTATTCTTCATCAGCTATTTCGTCTTTTCGTTTGCGCCCACGAACGCGGATCGCTAGGTCGTCGCTGGCATCTTCCTCAGATTCACCAAGCATGTCGGCGGCTTGACGACGTTTCTGCCACCACGCAAGGTCTTCGGCTTCTTCGGTGGATTCTTTGGTAAGGACACCAACCCCAGAGAGAGTGGCGTGAATGAGTGAAATACTCCTGTCACCGAGTCGAGTGAGCAGACTTGTAACCCACCCGCCACATTTGAACATCACCTGATCAGCGGCAAGAAAGAGCCCCAAACCGAGAACCGTTGCAGCTGTAATTGCGGCGCCGGCACTTGCGAGATAGCGGGTTGCCAAATCTGCGAATAACGTACCGCCGAGCCCGCCGGGCCCCCAGACAGGACGTGGAATGAAAGGTGGCAGAAAAAGGGTGGAGAGTGTGGCAAGACCGGTAATCGACAGCACGGCGCCAGCTGAACGCCATGGCAAATCCTGAAAACGCTGAGAACGGAAGAGGCCAACGGAGAGCCCCGCGAGGAAAACCACTCCAAGCCAACCGGCAACACCAGTCGATTGGTAAATAAGCGTTGCGACTGTGGAACCTAAATGCCCACAGAGATTGGCTGGCTCGATGCGAGGTGGAAAACCCCGGCTGGCGGGTGGGTCAGCTGGGTCGAAACTGATGAGCGAGATCGAGATAAAGACGACAACCGGTACAAGGAGAATCGCGAGGATTTGTCGTAGACGGTTGGCACCCACCCGTTGTGGAATGTCGGGATCGATGATGTAGTCACCGTTTGCGAGACGCTGGGCTACCCCACCGGCAACCCGCTGGTTGGCACTTGCCATTTGAGTATTTTCCTGTGTGGTGAAAGACTTCTTCCCTCAACTCTACCCGCCGTATAAATTGCAGGTCGCCCGATCGGCCGCTTTGAAGACGAAACAGAAGCAACGGTCGCACCGGCTGTACCG
>JAQWMC010000076.1 GCA_029246985.1 Pirellulales bacterium | reverse complement strand
AGATGGCCAGCAGAAACGGGTTGCAAGGTACCATGTAAATGCAGCTGCAAGAGATATGCAGGCGTGGTATGCGAGAGCGACCGGAAGAAACCCAAAGACCAATGTGGTGTTGTCCCAAAACCAAATATCTTGGTGGGCAATAATCAAAAAAAGAATCAATGCCCAAACGCCGTGTGCCGGTTTCATGAATACAGTCCAGAGGTAAATTGTCCACCCAGTGACATCTGTTGTATACCGTCGGGGTGACTCTGAACAACAAATGTTTTGTTTTGGGTCTTATTACTCTGTGAGAATTGTTCTCGGAGGCCGAGGTGTGTCGTCAGGCAGGGTAGGTACTGTGGCAATGACGTACAGCCCAATACCGACAGCGCCGAGAGCCACATATTTCAGCCACCACGGGAGACTGTTGAGTAAGAGGCTGCAAATGACGACAGTTATAACCAGAGCTATTGTCCGATATTTTGCGGTTTTCCGAATGCCTCGATACTCTTGCCAGTCATCAAGCGTCGGTCCAAACCACCGTGACCGATGCAGCCAAGCATGAATTCTTGGCGATCCCCGATAAAAACACCAACTGGCCAGCAAAAGAAATGGCGTTGTTGGAAGGAGTGGAAGAATAGCACCAAGAACGGCAAAGCCGACACAAATCCACCCTCCAACTACGTAAAAAAAGCTACTCAATGGGTCAGTCGTTGGCTTTAAGTCCATGCCTATTTCTCGTGATTGGGCTTTGGGCATATCTGGTGGGGGGATTTTAGCATGTCGAAAGATTCCGTATGATCATAGGTTACTGATTGTTCGCTTTCACCATTCTGACGGAGAGTTCTCTTATGCCTCTGGTTCCTTTGCGTATTTTGCTTGATCATGCTGCTGAAAATGATTACGGGTTGGCTGCTTTTAACGTCAACAATATGGAGCAGATCCAAGCCATTCTGGAGGCGGCAAAAGAGACAGATTCACCGGTTATTGTACAGGCCTCACGGGGTGCACGGGCATATAGTCAGGATAATTATTTGCGGCATCTGATGCTTGCAGCAGCAGAGCTGTATCCCGGAATACCAATCGCCATGCACCAAGATCACGGCAATTCACCGGCAACGTGTGAGAGTGCGATCGATAACGGTTTTACCAGTGTGATGATGGACGGCTCACTCAAAGAAGATGGAAAGACTCCTGCTGACTTTGATTATAACGTCCAGGTTACTACGGAAGTTGTAAAGCAAGCTCATTCACGGGGCGTTTCGGTTGAGGGAGAACTTGGCTGTCTTGGTTCACTCGAAAGTGGGCAGGGTGAGGCCGAGGACGGCCATGGAGCCGAAGGCGTGCTTTCCCAAGACCAATTACTTACAGACCCTGATGAAGCCGCTCGGTTTGTCGAAGCAACCGGCGTAGATGCGCTGGCAGTTGCGATAGGCACAAGCCACGGAGCATACAAATTCAGTCGTAAGCCTGATGGGGATGTTCTTGCAATGAAGCGGATCGAGGAAATTCATGCCAAACTACCAAATTGCCATCTCGTCATGCACGGTTCATCAAGTGTGCCTCAAGAGTTGCAAGACATCATCAATAAGTATGGTGGCAAGATGCCTCAAACCTACGGCGTTCCGGTTGAGGAAATTCAGCGAGGTATTAAGCACGGTGTACGTAAGATTAATGTTGATACGGATTGCCGAATGGCAATTACGGGTGCAATTCGTAAGGTACTTGCCGAATCACCGGAGAAGTTCGATCCACGCGATTATCTAAAGCCAGCAAGAGCAGCCATGCAAAAGGTGTGCGCTGAGCGAATGGTGCAGTTCGGTCAAGCCGGGAACGCTGGAAAAGTGCCTGTGATAACCCTTGATGAAATGGCCAAACGGTACGGTTAGGAGTCATTCTTTTCCTGTATCGGGGTGTCGAAACAGCCTATTTTCCGTGAAATGTGCGTTGTGGTGACGCCCATAACCGTCGTATAGTCCCTTCCCGTTTACCAAGTAGTTGGTGAATGAATCTAGGACTGGAGGACGACTGTGGTTGAACCGAAGAATCAAGCATTGCTTGAGCAAGCCGCTGCGGTGCTGCGCTCGGAGGCCACGGCGATTCTTAATGCAGCAGACACGCTCGATGAGTCGTTCTGTATGGCGATAGAACTCCTTCAAAACTGTACGGGGAGTGTAGTCATAACAGGCATGGGCAAAGCCGGTCTTATTGGGCGAAAAATTTCAGCAACACTTGCATCTACTGGAACTCCCAGCCACTTTCTCCATCCAGCAGAAGCAATGCACGGAGATCTTGGTGTTCTTCGGAACGACGATTTGATGCTTGCCATCTCACAGTCAGGAGAGACTGCCGAATTGACACAGATCCTTCCTCATGTCAAATCGAGGAAGATACCTCTCATAGCGCTTACGAGCCAGCGAAATAGTACGCTTGGTCGATTCGCGAGTGTTGTTGTCGAAACAGGTCGTCTTGTGGAGGCGGACTCATTAGGCGTTGCTCCGAGCACAAGCACTACCGTGATGCTTGCGATTGGTGACAGCATGTCGCTCGTGCTCAGTGGAAATCGTGGTTTTAGTCATGATGATTTTGCTGCCCGACATCCCGGAGGAAGTCTCGGCATGCGGCTTCTCAAGGTGGAAGAGAAAATGCGTCCAGTCGAGTGTTGCCGTTTAGCGAGGCCGGAAGATACTGTCCGTCAGGTTTTTGCCCGTCCCCTCCCGTCGCGTCGGACTGGCGCTGTCATGATTATCAGTGCCGAGGATCATTTGGTTGGGATTTTTACAGACAGTGATCTCGCCAGGCTTTTTGGGAATCGTCAAGACAACGCACTCGACCGTCCAATCGGAGAAGTCATGACAAGTGAACCAATTTCGGTTCCGGAAGGAACTCGGTTGGAGGATGCGGTTTCTTTACTCGATACACATCGGGTAAGTGAACTACCAGTTGTTGATGGACGCGGATGCCTTTCTGGTCTTATTGATATTGTTGATTTGGTAGGCAGCGATCTTTCTGCAAGCTCAAAAGATTCAAGCAATGAGCATCACGAGCATAGTTCAGCAGCCTGACGAAACTCTGATCTTTTGGCAGGGAAGACATGAGTCGCATAGTAATCGATTTGTTTCATAGAAGTTAGTTTGAGATGACAGATGGCAAAATATTCAATGGATCTTCCCTCAAATTCCCGGCTAGCAAATGGAAGCAAAGTTCAGCTCCTTCTGCTCGATTGTGATGGTGTTTTGACAGACGGCGGGGTGACATGGTCAGAGAATGGTATTGAGCAGAAGACGTTTAATATTCGAGACGGACTGGGAATCAAGCTTTGGCAGCGAGCCGGCTTTCAGGTCGGTATCGTTACTGGACGTTCAAGCCAAGTTGTCAAATGGCGAGCAACTGAGTTGAGTATCGATTTTGTCAGGCAAGGTATTGGAGATAAGGTCGCGGCGGTCTCTGAACTGATTGCATCCTGTAACTTGGACTGGGATTCGGTTGCCTACATCGGAGACGATTTGCCTGACCTGCCAGTAATTCGTCGAGTTGGCTTTGGCGTGGCAGTTGCAGATGCCTGTCTAGAAGTTCAAGAAGCATCGGATTTCACTACACAGTTGCCAGGAGGCAAAGGGGCTGTGCGGGAAACAGTTGAAGTGTTGCTACGATCTCGCGGTTGTTGGAAGGATCTCATAGAGCAATATCAAGGGAATGGGATTGCTTGATGGAACACCGATTAGGACGCACTGTGCGAGTGTTTCTCGTAGTCTTAGCGACGGCGGGGCTATACCGTCTGGCAGTCGTTCCTTGGGTGGAACCTCGGTATCGTGAGACGGTGGATGTTGAGGAATTAACTCCAGAGCAGGCTGCAGCTATTCGCGCTCGGGCTGACCGTAGACTCGAGACAGTGAGGGAGCTCTTTCCTCCTGGTGCGTGGGAACATGAAGAACCAATTGTAATGGAAAGTCGTGGTATGCGGCTTCTCTTTAAGCAGTATCACTCCTTGCCAGACGGTCGAGTAAATCTTGTTCCCTGTACGGTTATTGTGTTGCCCGATGGTCAACGACGAGCAAATGCAGAGAATGGTCGCACTATTTTATTGCGTGCACCGCAGGGTGCAGTCCTTGAATTTGATGAACCACTTGATTTGCGAGCAGGGAGACTGGCTCGTCTCGTAGGTGGTAGCTTACGAGGTCAAGTAACTATCCGAGGGACTCAAAGTTCTGTTGGTGCAAACGATGATATCGAGCTTGTTACACGTGACCTTGAGCTTGATGAATTTGAAATCCATACAAATGAGAAAGTAGATTTTCGTTTCGGGCGGTCTGTTGGTAAAGGTCGAGGGTTGGTGGCAACGCTACTGCCAAGTCAAGCAGGGAGCGGCCATGGCCCTAATATTGGTGGTATCGATACGATACGACTTGAGCGAGAAGTGGAGTTGCGATTAGAAGGTCTCGCAACCGGAGTATTGCCAGGATCAGGTGATCTCATGTCTCAATCGGAAACAGATGAACAGCCCGTTATGGTGAAGTGTGACGGCGGTCTGACTGCAAATCTTTCAGCGAATGTGATTACTCTTGAAGATGCGGTTGAAGTTCGCCGTGGTATGCCAGAGCAGGGAGGAGATAACCTTTCCTGTGATGTGCTTGCTCTCGTTTTAGGTGAAGCCGATCAACATATAAAAGAAGAATCATCGAATGGTTTGGAGGTTGTAGAGATTCAAGCCAGTGGCTCGCCAGTTCGGGTCCAAAGTATATCTGCAGGTCTTGAGGTGCGAGCTGATCGCCTCGGGTACGAACTTCGCACGGGTAGGATTCTGCTCGACGGAGAGGACCCGGTGTCAATTCATGCTACGGGGGTTGAACTCGAGGCGAAATCAGTTGATTACACGCCGGGTCAAGACAATACAATTGGTTCGCTAATGGCGATCGGCCCCGGATGGCTCCGGGCAATGAATGAGAAACAGCTAGCCGTTGAATCCCGCTGGCAAAAATGGCTACGGATTCGTCCAGATGACACAGGGCATGTTGCCTCAATATCAGGTCAAGCTGAGGTGTCTGTTGATTTGCAGGGTAAGCTCACCGGCGCAGAAATGCATTTTTGGTTCGAGCAAACCCCTGCTCAGACAGCCGAACGTTCAGCAAACAACCGTTTGCCGAATGTGGCCTCATTAAATCCTCTGCGAATGCTCGTTCGCGGTGTTGTTGAAGTAGAAGTTCCAGAAGTTGCAGCTCGTACAGATCGCATGGAAATATGGTTTCGAAGAAATACTGAATTGCAGGGTAGTCTACAGAAAGGGCAGGACCCTGCGGGAACTGTTACCAGTGAAGTTGGTGTGCCCACCAACGCAGAAAAAACCCAAAGCGTAGCAGGACAGAATATTCATCAACCAATTCCTGCAATCCGGCCACCGGTTTCAGCTGATCGGAAATTGCTCGCAACAGGAAATCTCATTCGTGGGCTTGTTGTTCTTTCACCAAATCAGAATGAATTACAGGAGATGTCACTCGAAGGCGAGGTTCAGCTTCTTGAGCAAGCTTCCAATACAAATAAAGGAGATCCTCGCCTGAAAATATGTGGGGATCAGTTGCAGTTAACACGACCCTCGCAGTTTGATGCGAAAGCAGTTGTATCTGGGCGTCCGGCTATTGTACGGAGCGATGAGTTTGATCTCGAAGGCCCATTGATTGAGTTCGATCGTGGCCAAAATCGAGTGGCTGTTGATGGCGGCGGACAATTGACAGTTCCAGTTGCTGGCGAGGGCGCTGGTTTGGGTTCATTTGATCTCTTAGGATCTGGTACTCCTCAAGCTCAAATGAAAAAAACCTCAGGAGTTTCCGAGCCTCTGGTGATAGCTTGGCAGGGCAGAATGGATTTTGATGGACAGACCGCTCGCTTTATTGATCGGGTGCAGACGGCCAGTGGAGGTGTGTCACTGCAAGCAGGCTTGCTCGATTGTATTTTTACGCAACCTGTGGACTTCAGCCGGCAGCAGGGCGCAGTTCCATCCCAGCAGACAGACATCGCCCAAATAAAGTGTGGGGATGGTGTTCAAATAAGTAGCACGTCTGAGGTTGATGGAAATCTGGAGTCTTGTGAAAAGTTATTTGTACGGGATCTCTTTTTCGACAGGCTGACAGGAGATGTTCGGGGAACAGGGCCGGGTCGATTAACGAGCACTCGCCGAGGCGAAGGGGGGCTGCCCATGAGTACACCTGGGTTGCCGGGGCAAGAGATTCGACAGCAACCAGTTATTTCCAAGCCATCTGAGAGTCCAGGTGTGACTTTTCTCGGTGTTGATTTTCAGAGGGGCTTTACAGGCAATATGAATCAACGTCAGATGGAATTTCAGCAACGCGTGGAAACGATATGGGGACCTGTTGATACGTGGGACGCGAGCCTCGATCTTCATGATCCAAGGGGGCTTGCTGAGAAGGCTATTGCCGTAACGAGTGATACTTTGGGTATTGGCCAGGCACCTTCTGTTCCGGGGGTGCCGGGGCGTTCAGTCGAACTGTCAGCTGGTGGAAATGTACTTGTCGAGGGCGACTCGTTCACGGCACGTAGTGCACGACTTTCGTTTAGTGAGGTGAAAGATCTTCTTGTTTTTGAAGGAGACGGAAGGAGTGACGCGCAGCTTTTTCGTCAGGATCGAGTGGGAGGGCCGACATCGAGTGCATCAGCTGGAAAAATTCTTTATTGGCGAAAATATAATCGTGTCGAAGTAAAAGACGCCCGATATCTTGATCTCGATCAAATTGGTGGGGCAAACATGCCCCAAATTCCACGTTAGTCCACCTTCTAGTCATAAAAATGTTGAGGTGTGCCCAGTGCTGCTTACCACCCAGTGCTGCTTACCAATAGAGCGGCAATTACCATCCGAGACTTCTGAATCAGCCCAACAGTTTTCATGTTTGATTCAGGGAACACGCCTGGCTTCAGAATCAAGCGATTTCATAATGAATGCTATGGCATCACCGCCAAAAGTAGACAGGATATCTTCCTGATTGTTTTCGTCTAGAATCGCAGTATGTGGAATTCCAAGTGCTATTAATTTGCTGCTTAATCGGACAGCACCATCGTGCCATCTTTCGTCGTTCCTATTGCTGACAAACCACTGGTGCCGTGGCCAGTTGAGCGGATGGACATGGAGGATGGCAGTTTCTTGTCTTGCCTGTTCAGGCTCATCAAAAATTTCCCAGAGCGTATCGAATAGTTCGCCATCAACCCAGTTGTGTCCATTTCGCATGCCAAGATGAAAGTCGATTGCTGGTGCAATGGCTGCGGCTATTGGAAATTTTTCTGGATGGCGGTATGCCAATCGAAGGGCTGCCTGACCTCCCATGTCGTAGCCCAATAGTCCTACCCCTCCGGAGGTCTCACCTATGATGTGGCGGCACTCATCGAGAATAGGCCCCAGGATGTATTCCTCAGCACTCATTGTGGTGTCAAAGCGGGTCAGTTGTTGCTGAAGGCACCACGATCGTCCTATGCGAGGTGCAAGGACAGGGAGGCCTGCGCAAGCAAGTGCTTTGTGAAGTGCGGGAAAGTCTTTTGGCGATTCTTCCTGCAGGTCGTGAAGATAGAGAATAATACGCCCAGGTTGCAGAATAGTAGGGGGCGTAAATAGTTCACATAAGTGCCCTGCAACTGAGTAACATGTCCAATTTGTAGAGGCATTTGTTGGCATGTAGGATTTTGGATTATTGATGGATTAAGTACCGTTCTGATGAGACGTCGCGATATGCACATACAAAGTAAACTGAGTAGTCGTGTCGCATAAGGAGATCATAATGCAAGTTTTACTTTCTCGTGAGGAATTGTCAGAAGGTGTCGATAGGCTTGCCGCTCTTGTACAGAACGATCGCGGCACACAGTCTCTTGTTCTCGTGGGCGTTCTTACAGGCAGTATTATGCTTGTCGCGGATCTCTTGCGTAGGCTTAATGGCTCGATAGAAGTGGGGATGGTCTCAGCAAGTAGTTATCGAGGAGTTGAAACGACTCCAGGGGAACTTGATCTTCACCTTGATTTATTGCCCGATGTGTCTCAGAAGCATGTCTTACTTGTGGATGACATCTTTGATACTGGACGCACAATGGCTGCATTAGTTGAGGCAATCTATTCTCGTGGCGCAGCTTCAGTTAAGTCACTCGTTCTCTTGCGTAAGAAGAGTAGAGTCGAGGTGGTTATGAATCCAGACTATGTGGGATTCGACATTCCGAATGTGTTCGTAGTTGGTTATGGTCTCGACCACAACGGTGCGTGGCGAAATTTACCTCAAATTTGCCTGATCGATTCACCGGCGAATTTCTGATTTGTTGATGTATAAGTCGTTGTGGTGTTGGGGTATATTTTTAAAAACACTATCCAGAGCAGCCGGTTGAAGATGCGAAGTCACTCAAAAACAACACACATGCTGGTCGCCTGTGATTATGATCCGGTAGGGAACGGCCGTCAGATTGAA
>JAQWMC010000046.1 GCA_029246985.1 Pirellulales bacterium | reverse complement strand
TAAATAGAGGCGATTCCCCTTTTGCAGAGGCATTGATTTCGTAATATTCCTACGCACGAGTACATATGTCTGTTGTTTTGATACAAAAGGTACCTCGCAAGAAATGATCGGGAGGGTTTCCACCATGTTTTTCACTCGCGGCCTACACATCGCTATTGTCTTCTCTTTCGTAGTGCCAGCATCGGCCCACGCTGAAAATGTTGTTCAGGCAGCAATTAAACATGCAACAACACCAACGCATCGCATGAAGAGTGATGAAAAAAACTGGTGGCAGGAACGACACGAAAACAAAGCTATAGAAGCTAAAAATAACAAGTGGGATATTATTTTCCTTGGCGACTCGATCACTCATAGTTGGGAAACTGCTGGGAAAAAAACATGGAACAAATACTATCGGAAAAGGAAAACACTCAATCTTGGTTTTAGTGGTGACCGTACCGAGCACGTTCTCTGGCGGCTGGACAACGGTGAGTTCGAAGAAGTGCAACCAAAAGTAGTAGTTCTTATGATTGGCACGAATAACACCGGCCATAGGAAAGATCCACCAAAAGCTATTGCTGCCGGAGTTGAAAAAATTATTGAGCGTATCAATACGAAATCCCCGATGACGAAGATACTTCTTCTAGCCATTTTTCCACGTTCGGAAAAATCCTCTGATCCACAGAGAAAAAATAATGAGAGAACGAATGCTCTGATAAAACAACTGTCGAAGAAAGATGGCGTCACGTACCTTGACATCAACGAACGCTTTCTTTTGCCAGACGGGACGCTCTCAAAAGAGATCATGCCTGATCTACTTCATCCAAAACAAAAAGGATACGCCATTTGGGCTGAAGCAATCGAACCATCGCTCCGGTCGCTTCTGGCTGAAGACGGCTAACAAAACTTTGCAAGCAGAGCATGATTCGCACCTCTCTCGCGTGCTGAACAAATCACTTGTGAAGAATCAATTTTCCGGTACGCGTAAGTGTGAGGCGATAGACCTCATTGCCATGCAGGATCTGCAGTTCCCGGCGTCCTTGCAAGAGATCTGCTGATGCTACGGGCTTGAGCTGCTCCGGCGAATTGAGCGGAGGATGCTGCGTAGCTTTTGGATCATTCGCTGAATCGTGTGTCATAGATTTCCTATCAAATCTGGTATTGACGATACTGAGCAAACGACTAGACTACCCTTATTGAGATTGAATCTCAATATCAACTAATCAGCCAGCCCGGATTTTTCCCCAGCCAGCCATCAACTCACTTTGTGAATAAAGGGAAACAAATGAAGACGAAAAATCCTGGGAAGCCTTCGGGGTTCACCCTCATCGAACTTTTGGTTGTCATCGCCATTATTGGTGTTCTTGTCGGCCTCTTGCTGCCAGCGGTTCAGCAGGCCCGAGAAGCAGCACGACGTGTTTCTTGTAGTAATCATTTCAAGCAAATGGGCCTTGCTCTCCACAATTACGAGAATTCCCACAAGCATTACCCAAAGTCATTTGGCATGACCTCAGCGTGGGCAGATGTCAACGATTGGTCCGTTCAAGCAAAACTGCTCCCTTATGTCGAACAAGCTGGCTTGGGTAGTGGTGTGATGACTGCAATTCAGGCTGCTGAGACGGCAGGTATTGCAGGAAACAATTCATATAAAAAAGTTCAAGTTGACGGTAAGAATATCTGCAATTACCGCATGGATACGTTGATTTGCCCCAGTGAGATCAAAGATGAACCTCGAGGCACAGAGTACTACCTCACCAACATTGGGGTGAATATGGGGACTGGCCTCATCCTCGCAGCAAGTGGAAGTTTTGTCGGCGATGGTGCATTTGGAGTCAACTATGAGCCAAGACCACGTGATTTCAGAGATGGTCTTTCAAACACCCTTTGCATGGGCGAAGTAAAAGGCTGGACCACCTATCAGCGTGACGGTAAGGATCAAACCACAGTCCCAACTGCTCCTTCTGCACTCGCGGGTTTCAGTGGATCGATTAAGAATCAGGGAAAACCATCCTCTGGCCATACCGAATGGTGTGATGGTCGAGTCCATCAATCTGGCTTTACGACAACGTTTCCTCCAAACACCAATTCAGCATTGTCTGACGGACAAATTGGTGATTACACATCAAATCGTGAAGGTGGCGGTAGATCAGGCAGTCCGCTCGTGGCTGTCGTGACATCCAGAAGTTACCACACTGGCGGTGTTGTAAATTCCTGCATGATGGACGGTTCGACCAAGACCGTATCATCAACTGTATCACAAGCTATTTGGCGAGCAGCTGGCTCACGAAACGGTGGTGAAGTAAGCAGTCTTAACGACTAAAGCGACTTGAATTCTGATTCAAATCCAGAAGGCCTGATGGGGCATGCCCCGTCAGGCCTTCTTCTTTGTGATCAACACGAGAGACGGCACAAGGAAACCATCTTGCATCGGGCTAAAACGGCCACCATGGTGCCTTCGCGTATTTCGAAGGCAACACTATCTGTGAATTTCTTCTCAGCTTGGCCACAGAGTGGTAATTGATATTCCGAACACCATAGAGCTCAACACCACTCTGTCGCTTTGCAATTATTGCAGCAACTTCCGGAGTAATTGTCTCGACACCATCGAGATACAACTCTCCTCGATAAGGCAGAATCGCAATTGCTACATCCTTCTCTAATGTTCGAAGGCCGTTAAGAAAAAGCCACCCTTGGTGCTTCGACAAGGCACGGCCGACTGCCGGGCTTATCGAACGAAGCCCTTCAAGATGCAACCATCCGCGATGCGTTGCCAGGATCCCTGCAACTTCTGGAGACATTGAAGTCAGTCCATTTAAGAACAGCTTGCCACGAGTCTTGGCGACAGCACGTGCCATGTCTTTATTGAGTTCTTTTAAAACATTAAGTTCAATGGCTTCTTCATTCTGCTCTGAACGCTCAATGACTTCTTGCACATCTTCAAGCGTGAGCTGCCCGTCCTGCGTTTGATGATTCACGGCGAAGCATTTTGTCGGCGCGATTAGAGAGAAAGAAAACAACACCACAAGAAGATATTTGTTGTGCCAATAGTCCGACAACTTGATCATAAAACACCTTTCTTTCATCCCTAAGACTATTCGTCACAGATCGTGCTCCACAAGAGACTTAAATTCCATTTTTTTCGCAAAAAACATGACAGTGAGACTCAATCTCAGCAAGAGCCTGACGCCCCTTGTTTAGAGTTTGAAACGAGCGATCTCCCTCCTTCGTCACATCACTGAAGGCGGTCGCTGTCGGGTCCAGACGGTTGGAGTTCGTGACATCTCGATGGAAAGCGTGCCCCCTGAACACAGCTCCTTCCATCGCAGAAATGGTCGCGCAAGAGGCTTTCCATTCAGAAGCACGGCCTGCACATACGGACTCTTTGCTCCACCGCCCACGGTTTCAACGGCGAACGCCGGCCCCTGCCCCAGTTGCACTTCCACACGGTCAAAAAGCGGGGAGCCAATCAAAAACACATCTTGTCCAGCTACAGGGAAAAGTCCTATCGCGCTCCAGACATACCAGGAACTCATACCTCCGGAATCATCATTTCCCACCAGACCGCCACGGGAATCTCCATAACACTGCGACATGCCTGCACGTATCACTTCGCACGCCCTGTCGTGCCGCCCTGCATAAATGTAGGCATACGGCGATTCCATATCAGGCTCATTATTGAACCCTTCAAAACGTCCAAGCAATTCGCCTTCGGCCATCTCGGCGCGGCACGGGAATACCCCCGGGGCCGGAACAGGATCAGCCGCGTAGCCAAAAAAGGCATCCAGTAGATCGACAAAAGCCGTGTCACCACCGGCGATGGAAATACGGCTGGCCATATCATGCAGTAGCCGAAAACTGTAATTATATTTTGAGCCTTCGTAATAGGTCGAGTCTCTTAACACCCCAGTGTGGTCAAAGGCGTTTTTCCACTGACTCGCATACTCAAGCATCTGTGCGGCTACAGTAGCGTCGCCTATTTCAGTCGCAATCGCCGCTGTACAGAAACAGCCATACGCAAGGTCGAGAGTGTGCGTGAGAGGGTGAACCACACCGTCTTGAAAAAATGCTTCACCGTACGCTCTGCCAAGATCCTTGGACATCATCGTAAGAGCACGCTCCCAATCAATCCCTGGTAAACGCCGATGAAAAGCGTCGGCTATGACAACATGACCAAGCGCGCTGGCTTGATGCGCGAAACGGTCATGCCCTCGAGCCAGACGATACCCGATCGGGAAATTGCCCTCCATTTCCACCACGGTAAGCATTGCATTAACAATCGCAGCTCCTTCATCTGGAAATAACGAAAGCACAAGCGGAAGTTGTGTTTTATACATATCCCAAAGCGTGGAGAAATCAAAGAAAAACGGGCCGTCCCATGGCCAAAATGGCGACTCATTATGAGCTTCACTCGGCTTTATAAGACTGTGATAAAGAGCCGTATAGAACGTTCTCTGCTGAGCAAGCGTGCCTCCTTGAACCTGAATGCGATCAAGCCTCTCTTCCCAGTTCTTCTTTGCAGTACGTCTCGCAGCAGAAAACCCTTGAGGGGCGGACAGCCGATTGTGATGTGCCTTGTTTCGACTCCGTAATGAAAAAGCAACGTTCAGTTCAACAACATGCTCTTCCTCAGTTGGCCCCCGAAAACTCACTCCAAAAGGCACGTAGGTCGACTCACGTATGTATTCATAGGATCTTTCCTTATCGCCAGAAAGAAAATTCCCATCCTCCCAAAGCGAAGCTGCGGCACTGGGCACATCGAAACCAGAGGCCTCCACAGACATCCTGACTGGAAGGCCTTCCATGGTGACACATGCCTCCGCACCAAAGGCTCCCTGAAGACAATACTCCGCCCGCAGAGGAATTGTTCTTCCATCTTCAATTTCAATACCACCGTGAGAAAAGTCGACCGCTATCCCCGCACAACTCGATTTTGGAAACGTGTATCGATGGATTGCACCACGCGGAGTCACTGTAATTTCAGCACGAATGCCATACGGCTTGAGAATACATGAATAGAAACCAGGAACGGCCTCTTCGTGATCAACCGAGAAGGGGATTCCCACCATTGCAAGGCCACCCCCTTCCTCAAGAAAAGGTGAGACTCGACAATAGTTGTAATATTTCCGAATGGCTCCAACACCGGACTGCTGGAAGTGGGTGAAGCCAGACACCTGCAATTCCTCTTTGCGCCGTGGCGGATACCCCTGAAGCGACTTGTCGTAACAACCGTAGCCAGTCGGATACCCCCCGCTGTATGGCATGACTGAAACCATACCGAAAGGAAGGCATGCCCCGGGATGGGTATTCCCTATCTGCGGCTTTGGCCAGAACCACGATGCTGCAATTCCAGAACGCGGGGGAAGATCGACTGGTTCCGTGCCAATGAAGGGATCAACCAGTGTCACTCGCTCAGGAGCAACTGGTTGTCGATCTTTTAATTTATCTGCGTGATCTTCCATCGAGCGTTCCGCCGTTCGCTCCTTTTCCCCGTGAAACAGTATCGTCATGCTGCAGTTTTTGCGGCAGTCTTCGCAAGAAGATTTTTCAAGATTTTTTCTCGATCGAAGCGGCAGGCGTAGTCCCGAGCCTGTTGACTCAAATATGCCCGTGAATGATCCGGCATACGTGCTACCCTATCAAGGCATGCCACAAGGCCAGCAACATCTCCTGCCTTGTGGTAGAGGCAATGATCACCTGTTGCCTCCGGTATACCGCCAGTACGCGTTGTTATCACAGGACCTATCCCACCTGACAACATGGCCTCAGCGATAGCAATACCGAATGTTTCTGTAAATTCAACGCGAGGTTTACTCGGGAGAGAATATGCGTGACATCCTGACATTAATGCAAGCTTTTCAAGATCACCGATGTCATTAAAAAAGAGGATTGATGGATCCCCGTTTGCAACGGCGTGAAAGAACTCTTCATCGGGACCTGAACCACAGACAACAAGCGGCATCCGACGATACAAATTACTCGCACGGTATGCATGAATAAGATCCTCGACACCTTTGGCTTTGGTGAGGCGACTCAGAAACAACACATATCCATCACGAACCAGTCCTCGCTTGGATAAAATCGCTGCTTGCTCAGCCTCGCTGATTGACGGTGATAAATACGCTGAGGTATCAATTGCTGGATAACTGATACGAACTCGCTCAGAAAGTTGCTGCGCGAAGTGTGTACCAAGTGCTTCGTCCACCTTTGCACCGGAGGCAACAATCAGGTCACGGGTGAATTCACTGACTGCCACTGGCTGATCGTGATCCAGGTAGTTCTGCATCACAAGAGCAGCTGCACCTGACTGCCCAGTAGCAAGCGCATTGGATACCACATTAGTAATATCAGATCCAACAGCTTCTCCAATTGTCACAGGTGATGCAGCAATGCCACTTCGACCTGAAGACTCTACTGCCTGCATCACCATCTGGCCGTGAGGAACAAGATACAGATCCATAACAGCTGTTTTCCCAGGGAGCTGTGCAAGGAGGTTAATAAGATGCCCAGAGATTGCAGCACCAAGTCGACCATCCAGCACCTTATAATCACCAATGGGTGCCGGTCGGTCCACAGTAATGCCCGACGAGTAGGCTTCAACGGAGTGCTCTGGTTTGAGTGGCAGCCCAGAGGACGCAAGGACGTCGAGCGGATAACTCACAACATGAACATTCCGAATACCAAGAGTACATGCTGCTTCCGCAAGATTTCGCGTCTCTGTTGAATGACCACAGATGATTGGATCTGCCCGTGACAAAATAATAAGATTATCAACGAGCAGATCCGATCTGAGGGCTGGTGCCCGGCGTTGTTGATCACACAGACTCATCGGTGGCCTCACTTTCCTACTGAATTCCTTAAGGCGGAACGAACAAGAGTTTTGAGTGGCAAATACTGCGCCAAACAAAAGAAAGCACCGGCGACAGTCATCGCATGCAACTATTCTCGATGAAAACGAGGCACTCTTTTTACTTAAAAGGCCTCGGCCGCACACTTTCATGCCGGGGCTGAGAACGTGACTGCCTCGAAACAAGGCAGTCATTGCTAACCCGATGGTCGAAATCCGGCTCTCATTGACAGAGAGTTAGCTTTGAGGCGGTTGTTTACGGCTATCCATATTGCTGGCAATGACGATACCGATTGCCTCCACCCAACTCGGCACATCACGAACACCGTCGAGCCCACTTTCGGAAAGCACATCTTCATCACCATTATCACGATGATCGGATGGAGCCGTGTCGTCTTCTGTGCCGAGAAATTCAAGGCCTTCTTCGTCGTCTTCACGCCTCGACCCAACACGAGAGAAAGTCTCCCGACGGCGACCTTCGCCATCACCTCCACGGCCGGCTTCTCCTCTGCGGCCACCACCGCGGACTGGTCTTCGTTGCCCACTTGAACTGCCTGATGCAGGCCTTCGAGCTGGACGATCTTCACCGCTGGTTTCTTGTGACTCTTCATCTGACGTTCGCCGACGACGACGACGGCGACGGCGGCGAGGTTCTCCGTCTGAATCTTCATTCCCGCGAGGTTCGCGTTCAGTGAATGGTTTTTCACCAGCCTGCTGACCACCCTGCACTTCGTTTAATTCTTCACCACTCTCTTCATGAGAGCGCTGGCCCTCATTTTCTATAGTTTCGCCATCTCGTGTTCGCCGCCCACGGCCACGGCGACGACGGCGACGGCGTGGGGGACGATCATCAGTTCGAGATCCCTCCTGATCGTCATCTCGACTGCTGCCAGAGCGAGGGCCTGCATCTGATTCAGGAGTTCTGTCTTCAGAATCAGTGTTCAACCTTTGCCCAAATCCGCCTTCTCTTGTGGTTTGCGACCGAACATCCGAAGAAGTCTCAGCAGCCGAACCTTGCCGTTCGGTCCGCTCTCCATCGAGGTTGCGGCCATAGCCCGGCAATTCTTCATTGTCATCAGCCCGAACTTCTTCTTGGGTGCTGCGATCATTCCGCCGTCCACGGCCACGGCCTCCACGTCGCCCTCGACGGCGACGCCTTGGCTCACCCGATTCATCGGTTGCTTGATCACGATCTTGGTCACGAGCTTGGTCACGAGTTTGATCACTGCTTTCCTGGCTACGATCGTTTCGGGAAGGCGTTGCCTGCCGCTCGTCATCATCCGACCGAGCAGGACGAGATGGCCGCCTTGGCCTATCGTTTGATCGTCTGGGCGGTCTCGATGATCGTTGGGGAGTTGAGCCGCCGTCATCGAGCAGTCCTGCTCCGAAACCATCATCTACCGGTGGACGCTCGGCTTGTGGGGGCTGTGGTGCCCGTTCAGACTCTCTCGGTGCTCTCTCTTTGGTAGGCTTCGGCGATGCCGGCGCTGAGGATTGAATACCAAGTTGATCTGCGACACCGCCCCAGTCAGTCTGAGATGTTTCGGCGGCGGGAGTTTCGTTTACTGGTTTCTCAGCCTCAGCTGGCTTGGAAGGTTTTGCGGGACGACGTTGTGGTTGTTGAGGTGGTTCCCCTCCGGGAGCCGCACCGAGCGTATCTGCAAGATTCGCCCAGGGGTCATTATTTTCTGTCATGTTTCTCTGTGTTTTGCTGGCGTCGGGACCGAGGTGGCCCCTCGTACAAAGCAGTGATCACAAGCCACGATGGCGTGATCAAAAC
>JAQWMC010000020.1 GCA_029246985.1 Pirellulales bacterium | reverse complement strand
CGAGAACAAGAGAATCAATGGATTGGTCTGTCGATCCCGTGAATGGAATTCGATACACAACACGCCTGCCGCTATCGTCAAACAGACGGAGCTCATCAGCAGCACATTCAATCTGAATTGGCCGGGTGAGTGGAATATATCGCTGCGATGTCGCAAAACTCGCCCAGTCACTTCCTCTGGACCCTGCGAGTGATCCACCTGAACTGCTCTGCTGCCCAGACGCACCGTTTGCCATTTCAGATGACGCTGCATCTGTTCCGACCTGAATACCAATGGGCATTGGCATGCTACCAGCAGCTGAACTCGGAGGACTACCGCCACCTGCAGCACCTCCGGCAAGGCCCTGGCTTTGCGAAGAAGACGAGGAGGACATCGCAGAAGCGGCTCCACCTCCACTGGTGTCTGGACCCTGCTGATTCGCTGAAGAACCTAGTTCTGTCCCGCCAGGGGACCCATTGTCTACACCCTTCGACTGGGCACCCATGGCCCCGTCTGATGTACCTTGTCCATCCGAAAACCCAACATCTGACGATGCCAGTTCACTGCCTGAACCATTCCCAAAGTGTGATTGGCCTGCCTGTTGTCCACCAACTGCACCGCCTTGCTCCGATCCACGAGCGTCACCAATGAGACTGCCCGCCTCTGTTGCCGCACCCCGACCGTATCCAATCCCCGACTTACTGCGACCGCTCCCGAGCTGACTGGCACCAGCAGACTCACCAGCGTTCAATGGACGGCCAACGAGCCCACCCGACAGCTCTGTCGTTCCGTCGCCTCCCTGACCCTGGAGATCATGTCCACCACGCGACACAGCACCCTGCTTTTGTTGTTTTGACCAATCCCACTGAGACTGGTCACCGAGAACGGATGGGCCACCAACAGCAACCGCACCACCGCGAACCGAAGACGCTCGGTATTGCTTTGACACCGGTTTCTTTCGTCGTACCGCAGATCGAGTCTGTGCCAACCATTGCAGTCGCTCACGAGCCTCATTAATTGCCTGCAGTTCGACATCACGTAGGGCAAGGTCTTTTTCAGGGAAAGCAAGTCGCCAATCTTCCTCAATAAGTTGATACCCAAAGTCACTGCCCCAGGATGCAATGGCGTCTCGCGCTGCATAGTAGGCCATCACACCAGATGGCCGCACAAGTAGTAGGGGATACGGCCGTAAACCGGGGTCATCTGCTGAGACGGACTGTCGTGCAAGATACTCTCGCGCCGCACGCAGACCGCTCGCTAATGGGTTGCCGGGGCCTGCTGGACCTTCAAAGTCTCCTGGATTCAGACGAATACCTTCCGGCTGCAAGAACACTCCATCCAGACTACATTCAATAAAAAGCGGACGACGATGTGTTCCTGAGGAACCTTCGTATGGAATAACTGCATACGCTGGCGGATTCGAATCCCTCTCCTGCCGCGCTTCGTCGAGACTTTCGCGTGCCGAGGCCAACTCTGCCTCAAGTTGACGCAATTCATCAGTTGTTGTCACTGCAACTGCTTTCTTAGCGAGAAGACTTTCTCGTACCTTCTGCAAATCCTTAAGCTCAGCCGCCAAACTTCTTGAGTTGTCTTCGATACCAGCTAACTGCAGCCTTAGTGTCTCAAGTTCATCATTTGTTTTTGATCGCATGCCCTTCAATTGCTCAAGCCGCCATGAAAGATTATCCACTCTTCCTTGCAACTCCGCCTCCATCTGCATCGCCTGCTCGATAGCCACGCTCTCATCCTGCTGACCAATTGAGTGGCCAAACAGGACCAATAAAACAAGCAATGCACCCATCGTGCACAATAGAACTGCAAGAAAAGGAAAGAGCGAAATAGCGATTCCTTCTCGTGTACGCGATCTTCTCATGCAACCTTCTCAACGGGGGAACTGTTCTCGGCCAGAACACTTGGCTTGCCACTCGAAACCCCTGGGCTACGCGCTGCCAGCAATTGCGTCGCTGCCGAGAGTGAAATGATTGCCTCTTCAAACCGGCCGCTCGCTGTCACAGCATTCAGATTGCTCTCGAGCTTCTGCTCCATCGCTACAATATCACTCAACATTGAGATTACCTTCTCAAGCGCTGCTGCCTGATCTGCAACAGCTGTCTGCTGCTTATCAAACGCGATAGCTGCATCAGCCATCGTCTGGCCTGCAAGCTCCCAGCGACCATCTCGCTCGCTTGCTAACTCCCGGTGTGCCTCGACGAGTGACTCCCTCCAGGCATCAAGAGTATTCCCCAAGGAGTCTGACAACGTGTCCCGCAGCCGTTCACTAAGACCACCAAATACATTTTCAAGACTATTTGAGGCGACGTTTTGAAGCTCTTGCCATGAGTGCGTCTGCGCCTCAATAAGCTGAGCTGAACTTCTCCCAACGGCATCTCCAAGCCTCGCAACAGCCAAAGCTGATCCATCTGCAATGCCTTCGGTCTGAAAACGACCTGCGAGTGAATCCCAGGCTTGCTCGTCAACCTGATCGAGAAATGATTGCTCCATTCGCTCAATAACAAACTGAGTAAACATTAAAACCATCGATAGTGCCAATGCAGTCGCAGTTGTATCAAATGCAGTTCCCAACCCAGCCACAACACCTGAAATATTTTCGAGTTCCGTCGGCGACAAATTGGCGATTGCCACAGTGATACCGATGACTGTTCCAAGAAAACCCATGATCGGTATCGCCCAGACGATGAACCGAACAAGCCCATAGCTGGCGTGGGCACGAGCCCCGTCCACGTCGGCAAGATATTTGAGATGATCTTCAAGGTCGTCGGCCTTACCTGTCCGCGTAACGAAGTCGAGACCATCACGAAGTCTTTTTGAAAGGTAGCCCTGCTCACCAGTCACATTCTCCAGTAGATGCCGCTGCAATCCTTGTGCCTCAGAAGGATGCTGACCACCTGACATTGCCACGGGCAGCGAACAGGTTGCCAGGCTATTCTTCTGGCGAACTGTACTTAACAGTTTCATCGCCAGACTACTTAGTCCAACACAGAAAAGGCCAACCTCGATGTACTCAACCCAGTGCCCAGCGAGATACCGAACGACATATTCATCACGGATAAATCCCCGCTGAATGAGCGAAAAAAAGCAAAAGGCCAAACCAGTGCCCCACAACAGGGGCGATCGAAGTAAAAGTTTCGACATCTTGGACAGGATCGACACTGGGCACCTCCGTGAACGGAATTGTTCGATGTTTTCTACCTTGCACGAAACGCAGAATTACTTGCTTCATCGGAAGTTTCCGCCCACATGATGAAACCCAAATAGTTGACGCAACCGCTTTTCTCCACCCAGGCGACGGCAGGCAGAGAGGCGGGGGCGTCTAGGAAAGACAGAGAAGGGCGTAGTAGCTTTCTGGATGGATGAACTTCGGAAAGCTAGATTTCGGTCTGTTTAGCAAGGTGTCTGCCCTGCAATACTTCGCGGACCAAAAACGAGGAACGACACCCTGTGAACCTTTGCCACTGGTTCAATGACGTTCTTAAACTCATGCCATGAGACAAGCTCTAGAAATCCAGGCACACCCGGAGCCGCAAGCTATGAATTCCCGAAAACACCATCATTCCATCTTTGTTGGAGTGGCATTAACGGTCTCGTACTTTTCCACGACCGCCGCCCTGGCCGAAGACATGAAGGGCCTGTTTGTTTCGACGTCACCGATCGATTCCGGTCGACAAATGCTCCTTGTTATTGACCCGGAAAGACAAGTACTCGCCGTGTATCACATTGAAACTGTCAGTGGTCAAGTCTCACTTCGGAGCACCCGCGCACTTGGATACGATCTCCAACTTGAAGACTTCAACGCCGAAGACCCGAAACCGGCTGCCATCAAAAAAATGCTTCGCATCGACTCAGCCCCGAAATCCCCAAGTAACACAATCGAGATAATCCCTCCTTCGCCTCAACGAACGAAGTAACGTCGGCTCAATTCCCCGACCTTATACGGATTACTCTGTCCCAGGATGCACTCGCAATTCTCGGGAATCCTCGGTTCAAGCGGCAATTATGGATTCGTGCCGGTTGCGATGAATGTGCCGACTGGATCGAGCCAATCTGGCTGCGTAGACTTTTAGGCAGGGGATGGCCGAGTTCGGTGATAGGTGGGAGTTGGGTTTTTGAGCAAGTAAGGCAGGCTGATTTATGGCTGGTGGGTTTTTGAACATTGCTGAAGCGGCAGCACATCTGAATATTTCAGAAGATGCAGTCAAACAACTTGTTGACCAGCGGAAGCTTTTTTCACTCAGGGACACGTCTGGTCTCAAATTCAAACATGACGAACTCGACCGTTATCTCGAAGAACAAAAAGATATCGGTGGGTCAAATGCGACAACACCAGAAAGTGACATCTCACTAGATGGGTTGGAACTCGAACTTTCTGATGATAGGTCTTCGTCTCAAGAAAAAGATGTGCAGCAAACAAGTACTGATGCTTCTCCAAACGTCCATGACGAAAAGCCTGGTTCCGAAATTGGACTCGGAGACCTTGAACTCGAGTCCGGTCTTTCACTCGCTGACAGCAAAAGTATTGATGATGGGGCAATTGAAGCAACTGGCATTCTACCGACTCAAGAGGCAGAGGCATCATTACTGATCGGCGGGGACCTTGATGGATCAGACGTTGATGTTCCAGCCACACTGCTTGGAACAAGCGGAGAGATATCACAGGCACAAGCAGGGAACGTCTCGCCACAAGATGAAGATATTAAACCTCAGAGCATAGTCCTCGGTGAAGAAATTGAAATCAGTGGTATCGATGTTGATCTAAGCGATATTGGACTCGCAGATTCTGCTGGGACTGAAGAACCCGCGCAGAGTCTCGTACTCGGTGATTCCCTCGCTGGTGATATTGAAAGCATCGTTGCAAGTGATATTTTCATCGACGAAGGTCTCGCATCTGCCGTATTTGAAACGGATGGATCCGGGAGCGTTGTTATCCAAGACAGCGGCGTATTCGAGGCGAACGATACGAGTGGCATTATTGAAGACAACGACCAAAGTGGCATCATTGATTCCGAGCTCACCGTCGAAGGTTCTGACGTTGGCAGCGCTATCTCAGACGTCAAAATGGAAGGGGGTCTCTCCCTTGAGGATGGTAAAATCCAGGCCTGGGACGTCGATTTGGGAGAATTCCTCAATGATGTTGAAGATGACCCTGATGCCGCAACCATGCTGGGCACTGCCAATGAGTTTGATCTTGATGCAGAGGGCTCCTCAACGGATGACCCCAGTCAATCAGCCGACCTGGCTTCGTCTCAAGCGGGTGATTCGATGTTCGATAAATCAGCAGGACCAGGAGACTCCAGCTTCTTTGGTGAGGAGGTAGGGCAGGATGCAAACCAACTCACAGCCGCTTCAGACATGCTTTCGAGTTCCTTTGGTCTCATCCACGACGATGCCAAATTCAACGGTTGGCAGGTCACAGGCTTAATCTGCTGCGCGATCCTCCTGCTCCTTGGTGGGCTCCTAACTTTTGATCTCGTCAGAACCATAGGAACCTCGGCTGACACCTCATTATCTAATCCTCTCGTTGGCAGCCTGTCACAACTTTTCGGATGGCAGCAATGAGATGAGATAGAGAACTCCTCTTGTCTACAGAATGCGTTGCCAACCTGTTGGCCTGAATTGCTGGATAGTCATCATGTCATTGGACATCGTAATGGACACGGCCCCACGGTCTGGTGATAGTTCGCCTGCCGTTCTTAGCACTGCCCGTAAGCCATTCCATCCTTGATGGAATTCCCTGCAGACGAAAGGCCAGTCACGGCCGCCAGAACCACTTACAATGACCACGCTCGGATGCACCTCTGATGCGATTTCTCGCGGCAGCCCCGTTTTACTACCATGATGGGGTGCGATGAGTATGTCACACGAGGGCAAGCCAGAACGTAGTAGTCCACGCAAGGAGGTGCCTTCGATATCTCCAGTCAATAAAATTCGTTTCGATTCAATCGCGACATCAAGCACAATGCTATTTTCATTATCACTGACCTCGCTTGGCTTCGAACCGCGATGTGGATGCAACACCCGTGCGACGCATGATTGGCCAACAGAGATAACATCTCCACTCAGCACAGTCCGCACCTGAACCTCATGCTTAATAAGGAGCCTGCGAATTTCAGCTACCGACCGAGAGGGGCTCGCAAGAAATTGTGGTGAAACGATTACCTGCTCCACGTGAAAATCTTCAAGCAAGCCGGGCACCGCGTTAAAATGATCTGTGTCAGCGTGTGAGAGGACAAGGTAGTCAATCGTATGAACTTGCTCACTGAACAGTGTTGCTCTCAGTGACCGAAGAGCTGTTCCCGACGCACCAAGCCTTCCCGCATCATAAATGAGGCAGTGTCCTTCCCGAGACTTCAATACTATTCCACAGCCGTGGCCCATTGCTGCTATGGTCATTCGACTCTCTTTCAGCGTCTGTTTGGGCATCAATTGCAGTCCGATCCCCAACACGACAAGGCCGAACAGAAGAAAACCGAATAGGTATATTTTGAGCCTGAGCGCAGGCCACTCGAATTCTTCATGCAGCCCTTCACAACAACGTCTCAGTGACTTCTGCATCTTTTTCGAGTAGTCGCACAGGTGCAAGAGAAGCAGCGTGACGACTACGTACCAGATCACAAGCCACCACGTGGGTAACGCAAGAACACGGAATGTACTCCCACTAAAACTGGCTATCCACACAACGATCCGCGTAAGGCTTTCGAAGAAGAAACCCGCGAGCACGCCCAATGGTGCACATACCGCAATGGGTAACCCTACCGTTACCAGACAGGCAAACCCAGCAGCCATAACCAAAGGAAGAAGGGGCCCAATAAGCAGATTTGTCCCGACAGCAACTGGAACAAATCGATGAAACTCAGAAGCCACCAGAGGGACAGATACAACCCATACCGAAGAACTAAAAAGAACGCCCATACAAAGACTATGAAAAAGTCGATGTACCGTATTTCTAAAAAAACTTCGATTCTTCTCAATTAATCTTTGAATCGGTTCGCGCGTCGGTTGTTGTCGAAACCACGCCCCAAGGGATATCAACACAGCAGTCGCAAGGAAAGAAAGTTGTGTCCCGGCGGCAAGAACCGAAACAGGATTCCATACAAGTACAAGTACACCCACGACTGCAAGTGCGTGAATCCCGGTGAACCGCCTCTTCATCCAGACCCCAGCACACGCAACCCAAAGAAGTAATGTTGCACGTAACACAGGAAGAGCAGCACCGGTGAGCCCTGCATAGATCGAAATACAACACGCAACCAGGAGCCAGTTTGTTCGGAAAGGACACCCAAAGAAGCGGAGCATATAGAAAATAGCAGTCGCTACGAGCCCAACGTGCAAACCCGAGATTGCAAGGATATGAATACATCCTGTGTCTGCGAACGCACGAATCGTGTGTTCAGGTAGGGCGCGTCGGAGACCCAGCAGTAACGAGTCAGCAAGCGGTTGGCTCTGGACCGGTACAATCGCATGAATTCGATTGCGACACAGCTGCCGTAGGCAATCGACATAGCGCGCTACAGAGAACGTAACGCCATCGGGGCATACGCAAATCGACGACCAACCACGTACCCGGATAATCGTTAAGACTCTGCTTGCCCGTGAAGATTGACGAAAGTCAAACTCACCGGAATTATTTGGCGCTGATGGCCTCATTGCTCGTCCATAAACGCGAACATGGGTTCCAACTGAGAGCGACTGGAGCTCACCATCAACAAAAACACGTGCTCGCCCTGAGACCGGCACCCAATGCTGCGAATTCCTGGCAGCACTCACCTCAAGGACCCAGACTGACGTCTCTCTAAATCTACCGGTGTCAAGAATTCCTTGTGCATTTCTCATTCGTTCCGGAGCTACTACCACACTTCCCTGAACTAAGACCGGCTGTGAAGACTCTGTCAGACTCCAGGCTAATTCATCTCGCGGAAATAACCTTGCACAACACCAAGACCAGCAACACATTCCAAACCCTATACCAACCAGAAGAGCCCACCACGCGACGCGACGCATGGCCACCGTGTGGCTTTCCACGCGTAGCAACTGCGATGACAGAACAACACACCCTCCAGATACAACAAAAAAAAGACCGACCCACAACCCACCAAACCATGGGCACCTACTTATGAGCGTTCCACACGCAGCACCGAGGCCAATAAAAATTGCCACCGACACCATCAAGGGAACTGATGGAATTAGTTCTCTGAGAACGGCAGCACTTTTTCTGAAGCCACAGGCCTGACCTGTCCAACTAAAACCAAACACATCCTGTACCGTTGTAAATGCAGAACCGAGATGTCTTTACACACGCGCAGGAAGACACTCCTGCCATTGCCTACAAAAGAAAGCGAGAGCGGCCACCACGAGGGGCAAAATGCTTATAACGCTCGAGCCTGCACGATACGGGCCAATCCCGCAGTGTCCT
>JAQWMC010000007.1 GCA_029246985.1 Pirellulales bacterium | reverse complement strand
TGGAGAGCCTTTTATCAACTCGTTAATGTACTTTGCATGACGCTCATGAAGTGCAGCAACAACAAGATTTATGTGTGGAATTTTCTGCTCTATTTTCTTTGCGGCAAGAAGAAGGCTTTTTAGATTTGCTTCAATTTCCTGCCCACGTGACCCGGGCAGCAAAAGTACCAATGGCTTTTCTTCTGTCGGCCTTTGTTCTTTTTCAGGAGCATGCCGTACATCGAAAAAAGGATGGCCCACATACGTGCTGGAAATTCCTTGCGACACAAACCATTCGTGTTCAAATGGTAGCGCTGACAACACATGATCAATCAGCCGCCGCATCTTATGAATTCGCCAGCTTGCCCATGCCCAAATTTGAGGCGGACAATAAAAAACAACAGGAATACCGTGTCGCTTGGCACGCCAAGCTAACCACCAATGGAAACCAGGAAAGTCGACGAGCACACAAATGTCAGGGCGTTCATCCAGAAAACTTCTCTCGGCCCTTCGGGCCAAATCGATAAAACAATGAATTTTGGCTAACACACGAAAAAACCACATCACCGCTAATTGAGTCATATCAGCAATGAGGTCACAGCCCGCATCTTCCATCTTTGGCCCACCAAGCCCAACACATACGGCCTCGGGGCACTGATCCTTAATGGACCTGCAGAGAAGGGCCGCATGATGATCACCTGATGGTTCACCGGCTGAAAGAAAGACTCGCATAAAATTATTGTGGGTTAGCCTTTTTGAAGGGGAGTACAGATTATTTCAGTTAATACGATCTCGTTACAGATCAATTTTCTTTCATTTCTCATGATTTCTGCATGTCGAAATGACTGTTCCGTGGCTCCGGAAGTCCAAACGCAACCAGCGTTCCAGAGGCAATCATGACTGCGCCAGCAAGAAAAAATGGAACACCACCCAGAACATCTATGCCCCATCCTACGAACGGAGATAAGACAAAGGGTAGAGCCATTGCCCCTCCGACGAGGCTTACATAACGCGGCTGAAGACCCGTCGTTGGCGCAAGTTCAAGTGCATAATTACTGATGATTCGTAACATGATTGGATTGAAACCGAGTGGCATATAAGCCAGCCAAAACCACTGCATTGCAGCCGACCGAGAAACCATGGTTAAGCCGGCTACAAAAAGTGGCGTTCCTGTACAACAACCAAGCAGCCCAATAATGACTAGACGATTTCCCCGGTGATCCGCCAGAGGCCCGACTACCAGGCTTGCAAGACCAGTGGCGATGTTCTGGACAACAATCCACGTCAGCAGGGAGTGACTCGTATCCCCAAACTGCTCACGCGCAAACGCTTGATAATGTGGAAAAAGAATCATGGCAGCCGAAAAACATGCAGCCACCACTGCAAGCCGAGCAAGTGATCTGTCATGAGCAAGCAACTGCCAGAATGAATACGATCGCACAGCATCAGATGCCTTACGAGATTCAGCCGTAAAAGAATTTTCCGGCTCCTTAAAAAACAATGGGACAACAGCAGCAGCAAAAAAAAAGAAACTTGTCGCTGCAAAAATCTTAACAAACCCATTGGGTTCTTGCAGCCATGGTCCTAATGCAAGGAATGCAGCCATGATCGCAATGACACTGCCACTCGTCACACTCAAGACCAAAACTCTTCCTCGACGTCCAGCGGATATCAAGCGGCCTTGCAATGTTGCAACCAACAATTGATTACACCCATTGATTGCTGAAAAAAGACCATATGTACAAAGGAATACAATCGCAAGAAAGAACGGATGATCGTACAGGAGACGGGACCATGCTGCTGACAAAACAGCAAAACAAAGGGATAGACCTATTGTCGTTGCAACCAAAAACCAACGGATCGATTTTGTGCGTGAAACGAATGGGGCAATTACCAATGGAAACAGGCTTGTCCCAATACGGTTGAGAACAGGAAGAAAGCCCCGAAGCATTCCAGAGGCAAAGCACGCGTCAAGAACCGCTGGCATGATCACGGTCTCTGTTTTAAAGATCCATCCGATACGAGCAACTACCTGATATGTCACCAGACAAGCAATATTTCGAGGCTCATGGGAAGCCACTTCGGTACGATATGAGCCTTTTTTTTCATTATTCGCGAGTGTTTGTTTGGATGAGATCATCTTATTTTCAAAAGAAAGCAACCGCATGAAAAGTGGTTACACTAGAGACATCTGGAACAAGTGTCTTAGCATCTTAGCGCGAACGGCAACCACTGATCTTTTTTTCGATTCATGATAGACACATCTCAATATATGCATCGCTTGCAGAAACAGATTTTCTTTCTGCAAGCACGCCGGCTCTTGCCTTATATCCTCGTAATCTTCTTGTTTTCCTGGCCCATCAGCTTCGTTCAGGCCGAACACTTTGTCTGGTTTGGCTCCTACACGGGGAAGCCTCCTCGAGGACAGGGCATCTATGTCTCTCGTTATGATGAAAATACGGGTGACCTAAGTAATCCAAAATTAGCATGCAAGGTAAAAAACCCCTCATTCCTTGCGATTCACCCAACACTTTCCATAGTTTACGCGGTCTCCGAAATTGCTGACCTCAATGGCCAACCAACGGGAGGTATTCTTAGTTTCACGATTGATATGAAGAACGGCCACCTCACTCAGCAAAGTGCGCAACCATCAAATGGAAAAGGCCCCTGCCATCTTTCGCTCGATGCACAAGGTAAGGTTCTTCTCGCCGCCAACTATGGAAGCGGGAGCACTATTTGCCTCGGAATTGATAATGACGGAAGCCTTCTCCCCCTCATTACGAATAAAGAGGGAGGACCCAGTGGGTTTATTCAACACACTGGTGATGGTCCGAATAAAGCACGCCAAGAAACACCGCACGGACACTCTATTAATGCGACACCTGATAGCAAGTTCGCAATTAGTTGTGACCTAGGAGCCGATCGAGTTTTTGTTCATAAACTTGATGTTCCTGCTGCCCTAATGACACCTCATACATCGGCCTCAACGCAACCGGGTGGCGGACCGAGGCACTTTGCAATGCATCCTCGGCTACCGTTTGGCTATGCCAACAACGAACTCGACATGACAGTAACTGCTTTCCAGTTTGATACTGAAAAGGGAACTCTTAAGAAGCTACAGTCGGTGAGCACTATTCCTGATTCCGTGAGCGAGCGTAGCAGGCTTTCAACTGCAGAGATCGCCATTCATCCATCCGGAAAGTTTCTTTACGTATCAAACCGTGGACACGATTCGATTTCTCTATTTGGAATCGATGAACAAAGCGGAAAACTCTCACTCAAACGTGTCGAGCCGACTCATTGCCAGACACCTCGTCATTTCGCAATTACCCCGGGTGGCGACCGGCTTTACGCGGCGGGGCAGGCATCTGGAACCGTTGCTGCTTTCACGATTGACCCCGCCACCGGCAAACTATCATTCATGAATCGTCTTACTAAAGTCCCAAAGCCTGTCTGTATCATTTTTTCTCGCCCACTTTCAACTGGACCGGAAAAGCCATGACCATTTGCTTACTGAAGTCAAAAATCCATCGAGCTGCTGTCACTGGTGCATCAGTTGATTACGAAGGAAGCCTCACTATTGCTCGTGACTTAGCGGAGCGTGTTGGACTCCGCGCCTATGAAAAAATATTGGTAGGAAACCTTGAAAATGGAGAGCGATTTGAGACGTACTGCATCTATGGTGCCACTGGCAGCGGAGTAATCGAACTCAACGGAGCAACAGCACACCTTGGAAAAATTGGTGATCGCTTAACTATTATGTCCTACGGGAACTATTCTCCGGTAGAGGCCGATGACGCAAAGCCTGCTGTGATCTTACTTGATGAAACAAATGCAGTTGTTCGCGAAAGTGGAACTGCATTGTTGAAAATCTGATACCAATGAAAGCTCATAAAGACTAACGAGGAGCTTCCTGACCTCTGACCAAAAGTTCCAAATAGCTAGCCGGCTCAGGATTTTCCAAACCCAATTCCCGGGCCAAAGACTCAACGCAATCCCGGGCGAGTGGCACTTCACCTTCTCCAGCAAGGATTTCAAATTCAGCGTAACTACCTAGATCAGCAACGGCATCGATCGCTATCTCGACGTCACTGCCGTGCCAGTGAACACGTCCCGGAAGTCGCGTCTTCGCAACCTCGAAGACCTGATAAAAACCAAGTGACTCGAGCAATTCTGTCCACGCAGCAACGGTTGTCTGCCCCGTTGGTCCTTGCGGCATAACTCCAAGCTCAATTTCCTGTCTGACTTTTGCTGATGTATCAGCCCGCGGACCTTTCCACGTCAGTTCCACAACATCACCAACTTTCCGAAGACGTAAGGCCTCGTCTGTTTTGCGAAAATTGCGTACTGGATGGGAAAAATACCGATCGACCTGCTCCAGGCGATCACGAAAGCAAGCAGACATTGTATCTAGACGTTCAACCACGTGGTCAACATCAACCAGATGAAATTTGAGTTCAACTTCGTACACTCGTAAGACCCTTCGTTTATGATACCCATACGTAGTCTACACATTCAGAACCAACGGATAGCCTCATGGCATTTACCCACCACCAGTTGATTCGTCTGGTTCTTGCTTCCTTTGCAATTATTGGTTGCAATCTTGGACAAAATCAAGAAACACGGCAACACGTTGGTAAATCAGTACCAAAAATTTCACTCGTCTCACTTGATACCAGTGACGAAACACTCACACTTTCCGGAAAGATCACACTTCTCAATTTCTGGGGCACTTGGTGCCCTCCTTGTCGCCAAGAATTACCAGGGCTTGCAAGGCTTGCGTCCCGGCTTACAGACGAACCTCGCTTTCAGTTGATTGCTGTTTCGTGCGGTGGGGGGAAACGTGATGATCTTGATCAATTACGCAGTGAAACAAAAACATTCCTTGCAGCCACGCGAATTGCTCTCTCCCCCTGGGCAGACCCAACTGGTGCCACCCGCCTCCGCTTTACCGAAGCATTTGGTTTTCGCGCCTATCCAACAACCTATTTGATTGGGCCTGACCAGAAGATACTTGCTATTTGGACTGGCTATTCTCCGTCTGTGGAGACGGAAATTGCACAATCTGTTGCTCGCTCGCTGAAGCAACTTCCTGCGGCTGATTCTCTGTAGTGGGGAGTAGTGAACAAATTCGACGCGATTCCTCACCTGGATCTGCTGCACCAGTGATACTACTCGCAACTGCAACCCGCTTCACTCCCAGGCGAACAAGCCGATCAAGGTTGTCAGATGTAATGCCACCAATTGCAAAGACCGGCAACCGTATCTCTTCGGAAACATCCCGGAGGAATGTATCCGTAGCAAACTCTTTGAACTGTTTTGTAGTACTTGGATAACATGGACCGACCCCAAGATAGTCAGCACCATCTCGTACTGCCTGCTTTGCTTCACCAATAGAATGAGCGGTACGCCCGATAATGAACTCATGACCACAAACCTTACGGGCTAGATTGACTGGCAAATCAGTTTCACCAAGGTGAACGCCATCTGCATTTGCAGCAACGGCAACGTCTGCTCGATCATTTATGAGAACAATACATCTTTTATCTGCAGTCAGCTCCGCGTGCTGCTGGGCTTGTTGAGTGATCGTTTTCGTGCGCTCACAAAGCAATGCCGTGTTGGCTTTTTTATCTCGCAGCTGGATCATTTTAACACCTGCTGCCAGGAGTTGGCCCACCAGCATTTTGAATTCCGTTTGTGGCTGATTGACATCAAGAAGCACGCATAGACTGATGTCGGCAAACTTATTCTTGCTTGTGATGATTGCCATCGCTGCCTTCTCGAGTGTATAGATCCGATAGCGTAATTGTTCAAACGCTGCAGAAACTGCAGGTACAACCAATCGACTACATTCTTCTAAACTTCTGATTGACTGACTCGCACGGGCAGCATTTGCGGCAAAGACATGGTGCATCTCGGTGCGTGGTGGAGTTTTAGTAACCTTACTGCTGACCCCAACATCTCGTAAGACATCACGAAGCCGAATGCGTGCCTGAAGATCTTCTCGCGCGAAAATAACAGCTAGTTCATGCCGGATCGCTTTTGCCTCCCGTGAGAGAAAAGTGTCGTTTAAGCAGAACCTGAGAATGTCCTCCAATACACGAACTGCCTCGGCACTGCGGTTCGCCGAAGCATCGAGTATTCTCCAAATTCCCACTACTGAGCCATTTTTCTGAGACTCGATTTCTTCCATTTCTGAGTTTTCTCCCTGACGACTCGCCATTGGTTTGAGTCTAACTGATCCCTAGACTCCCACTTGTCCTATGCCTCAGACCAAGAAATTTGAAAGGCCGGTCGTTCGTGTCATTTCTCCGCTCACTTACGCTCATATGGCCTGGCTTGCC
This sequence comes from Pirellulales bacterium, assembly GCA_029246985.1. Taxonomy (GTDB): domain Bacteria; phylum Planctomycetota; class Planctomycetia; order Pirellulales; family UBA1268; genus UBA1268. The sequence goes on along the minus strand of JAQWMC010000007.1, from coordinate 17,509 downwards.
TTGGGCATGGCTTCGAGGAAGCTGGGCTGGCCTCATTTTAGCCACTGCTTTCGCAATTTGTCTGAATCTCTGCATCATCACTGCATGGATTTGGACAAGTTTTATCGATCTTGAGATGACTTTTGGCATTTGGACTGCGACAGCAATTATTTGGATTGTGTCAACGGTCTCGGCAGTGTCCACTTTCCCACAACCTCTTGTCAGTTCTCGAGACGAGGTAACAGATACGTTGTTTATTGATGCACGCGATGCCTATCTCGCTGGAGATTGGCTTCGGGCAGAAACAAAACTACAGACAATTCTCACTCTTTCGCCAACAGATGGCGAGGCACAACTGCTCTTTGGCACTCTGCTACGAAGGGTCGGCCGGTTTGGCGAGGCAAAAAAATCGCTCGAAAAACTTGAACGGAGTGATAGCGGGCAGCCATGGCAGCACGCGATCCGCCACGAACTTTCACTGATCAAGCGAGATCTCCATGAGAATTCTGAAGAAATCGACCCGTCTACAGATGTAGGCTCGAATGTGATCCCACACCGTCGTAAAGCGGCATGATCCTCAATCAAACAGATTGGGTGGCACAAACGTAGAAATCTCAAGGAATTGGCAAGCCCTTGGCAGGCAACCAAAATGTCACTCATTGGTGGATTTTTAACAGCCATTGAGCTATTTCAGTCCTAAACCTCCCCGAAACATGGAGGTGTAGGAGACAGTATCGCAAGCTATCCCTACAATACCCATGCGAGAATTGCTAAGCGATGCTACCGGTAATTTTTTACTTTCGGTTGGCGTGAATTTTGCATTGGATAACAAATGGTGGAAATTGGGTTTCGCCTCTGCCGGAATGGCAGGTGCACCATTTACATTTACAACGGGTTGAGCAGTCACAAGAGGAAGTTTTATGTACGAGCGTTTCACAGACCGTGCCCGTAAGGTAATGCAACTGGCTAATCAGGAAGCCCAGCGGTTCAATCACGAATACATCGGAACCGAACACGTCCTGCTCGGTTTGATTAAAGAAGGTAGTGGGGTTGCCGCCAATGTTTTAAAAAACCTTGACGTCGACCTTCGCAAGATTCGTCTCGAAGTAGAAAAACTTGTACAGAGTGGCCCAGACATGGTCACGATGGGCAAATTGCCTCAGACACCCCGTGCCAAGAAAGTCATTGAATATTCAATGGAGGAGGCACGAAACCTGAATCATAATTATGTTGGAACTGAGCATATCTTGCTCGGACTACTCCGTGAACAAGAAGGTGTCGCTGCCCAAGTTCTTATGAATCTTGGACTGAAACTTGAAGATGTTCGCGAAGAAGTTCTTAATCTTCTTGGACATGGCATGGACGAAGGAAGCGACAGGTCTGGCATGAGTGGCCGCCAGATGGCTGGCGCTGGTGGCGGAGGCAGTGACGCTCCAACGAAAAGTGGTAAGAGCAAAACCCCTGCACTGGATTCATTTGGCCGTGACCTGACCGAATTGGCAAAACAAGGGAAACTTGATCCCGTTATCGGCCGAGAACATGAAATCGAACGGGCCATTCAGATCCTCTGCCGACGAACCAAAAATAACCCCGTGTTGATTGGTGAAGCTGGTGTCGGAAAAACTGCAATTGTCGAAGGTTTTGCGCAAAGAGTTATCGAAGGGAATATTCCCGAACTTCTTGCCGAAAGAAGAATTGTGGTTCTTGACTTGGCGATGATGGTCGCTGGTACGAAATACCGTGGTCAGTTTGAAGAGCGAATTAAGGCCGTCATGAATGAAGTCCGACGTGCCAAAAATACTATTCTTTTTATTGACGAACTCCACACACTTGTCGGAGCTGGAGGAGCAGAGGGTGCCATTGATGCCTCAAATGTTCTCAAGCCGGCCCTTGCTCGTGGTGAGATCCAGTGCATTGGAGCAACCACGCTGGATGAATATCGAAAATACATTGAGAAGGATTCGGCTCTCGACAGGCGTTTCCAGCTTGTCATGGTGGAACCCGCGTCGAAAAAAGAAGCAATTGAAATCCTCAAGGGTCTCCGAGACCGCTACGAAAGTCATCATAGAGTGTCCATTACTGATGACGCCCTTGAAGCATCAGTAGAACTCTCCAGTCGCTATATCACAGGCCGTGCACTTCCTGATAAAGCAATTGATGTAATTGATGAAGCAGGAGCACGAGTGAGGCTGAAGGCAATGACTCGCCCGCCAGACCTCAAAGAAATTGATTCGGAAGTCGATCGCCTGAACAAGGAAAAAGAAGAGGCTGTTGCCAACCAAGACTTTGAAAAAGCGGCAGCACTACGAGATCAGGCTGACAAATTGAAGAAGAAAAAACAACAAATGACCAAAGAGTGGCGAGAGAAGTCTCGTGAAGCTGACGGCGTTGTTGACGAAGAGGTTGTTGCTGAAGTTGTTTCGAAGATGACTGGCATTCCGTTGACAAGAATGTCGACAGAGGACAGCCAGCGGTTGATGCAAATGGAAGATTCGCTTCACAAGCGAGTGATTGGTCAAGATGCAGCGATCAAAAGCATTTCTAAGGCTGTTCGCCGAAGTCGTTCGGGGCTTAAAGACCCCAAGCGGCCAATTGGATGCTTTGTTTTGGCTGGCCCAACAGGCGTTGGGAAAACCCTCTTAGCCAAAGCACTAGCTGAATTTATGTTCGGAGATGATGACGCGCTTATATCGATTGATATGAGTGAGTACATGGAAAAGCACAATGTCAGCCGTCTCGTTGGTGCCCCTCCTGGGTATGTTGGATTCGAAGAAGGAGGCCAACTCACTGAAAAAATTCGTCGCCGGCCATATGCAGTTGTTCTCCTTGATGAGATTGAAAAAGCTCACCCAGACGTTTTCAATATGCTTCTTCAGGTGATGGAAGAAGGTCGACTCACAGACTCCTTTGGGAGAAATGTTGACTTCCGAAATACGATTCTCATCATGACAACCAATGCAGGAGCCGAGGCAATCAAGAATGAATCTGCCTTTGGGTTCCAGAAGCCTGAGGACGACAGTGGGTATGAAAGCATGAAAGCCCGAGTCAATGAACGAATTGAGAAAGTCTTCCGTCCAGAGTTTATTAATCGCCTCGACGATCTCATAGTCTTCCATCACCTTACGGTTGAAAACCTAAAAGAGGTGATTGATATTGAACTTGCAAAAGTCCGGGAACGACTACTCGAGCGTGGTCTCAAACTCGAACTTACCGATGAGTCGAAGCAGTTTCTTATTAAGAAAGGTTCTGATACCGATTTCGGAGCTCGACCTCTTCGGCGTGCACTCGAGAACTACATCGAAGATCCTGTTTCAGAGGAACTTCTGAAAGGTGAATTTGAAGGAAAAGACACCATTCAAGTGGACTGCAAAGAAGTGGCTGGAAAGAAACAGCTGGTCTTTCATGGGGTCGTAACAGCCGAACCGGTGGCAGCAGGATCTTCAGACGAATCGACCAGTTGAGGAAAAAGAGCACGGAGGCTTCCTGGAGTCGTTCTGACATGACGAACCCTGTGCTCTTTTGAACAATATTGCGTTTTTGACACCACAGCTTTCTGTCGGAAAGCTTCTTTTGTGGTGCTGCGTCCTTTGGATTCTTCCAAAAGCCCGCAAATCCCGCAACCTCCCCCTAAACGGTTCAAGGCACCAGGTCCTTCTAGCCGATCTAATCCGCAAGGAGCGCCGCCACTGCGGTGAAGGTCCGTAGTTATGAATTCATCTGCCATCCCACAATCAGAACAGGCCGCTGCCAATGTCACTGGCTGGTTTGCGAGTAGAGTCGCTGATGTCGGTGACATGGCGATCACCACGGTAGCTGGCATTGGTGACGTAACTCTTTTTGCTCTACGAACCGTTGGTTGGTTATTTGCGAGACGTCAGCGACGAGATGTGTTGATGCCAAGCTTCTACCAGATTGGCGTTTTGTCACTCCCTGTCATTGCACTTACCGGTCTTTTCATTGGCATGGTCTTGGCCGTGCAGAGCTATGCTCAATTCAAAGCACTCGGCCTGCAAACACGACTTGGCTCTGTGATTAATCTTTCACTTATTCGTGAACTCGGCCCAGTACTCGCAGCGACAATGTTGGCCGGACGGGTTGGGAGTTCCATGGCAGCAGAATTAGGTACGATGCGAGTTACAGAACAAATTGATGCTCTTGAAAGCATGGGGGCAAATCCAATTTATTATCTCGTTGTCCCTCGCTTTCTAGGCTGTCTTGTACTCATTCCTGCACTAACGATCATGGCTGATTTCATGGGAGTGCTCGGTGGCTATGTCTATTCACATGCCATCCTTGGTATTGACTACCATCACTATTGGGCAAATTCTCGAGCCTATATCGATTCCTTTGATTTTTTCATGGGAATTTTCAAAAGCTTCTTTTTTGGTGCGGCGATTGCTTTAGTCAGTTGCCACCATGGCTTTCATTGCGACCATGGTGCTCAAGGAGTTGGCCGAGCTGCAACAAATGCGTTTGTTCACTCATTTGTTCTCATTCTTGTACTCGATCTTTTCTTGGGCATTGGACTGAACAACGTTCAGGACTACTTACGGCCTGAAGGCCCACGAAGCCTTCTTTAAACACCAGACATTTTATAAAAAACCTTACGATGACCACTTCCGCTATTAAATCGCCAACACAAGAAGCAACAACTGCAGAACCACTGCTTTTCATTGATTCTCTTTCAATAACTTTTGGTGACCAGCAGGTTTTGCGTGACATTTCCCTCGAACTTGCCTCTGGTGAAACTCTTGTCATTCTTGGCGAGAGCGGATGTGGAAAAACTGTACTCTTAAAAACAATGATCGGACTTATACAGCCGACCAAAGGAGATGTACTATTTGAGGACACCTCTTTAGCTCTGATGACCGAACGTGAACTTGCCCATCTCCGGACACGCTACGGATTTGTTTTTCAGGGTGCCGCTCTTTTTGATAGCGCTACGATTGCCGATAACATAGCATTTCCTCTTCGTGAACATACTCAACTTGATGAAGATGAAATAGCAAAAATTGTTGCTGAACTTGTAGCGGAGGTTGGCCTACCACGTGCGGTACTGACCAAAAAACCGGTTGAACTGTCTGGCGGCATGAGAAAGCGTGCCGGCCTCGCGCGAGCACTCGCACTAGACCCACAGTTGGTTCTCTACGATGAGCCGACTACGGGGCTCGACCCAATCATGGGTGACGTCATTAATGAACTGATTCTACGAGTCCATCAAAGACCAGAAACAACAAACGTAGTAGTCACGCACGACATGACAACTGCCCATAAAGTGGCAGACAGAATTATTATGCTCTATCCACTTTCTCGGCTCAAAACCGGTGAGTCACAGATAATTTTTACTGGCACCTCAGAAGAACTAGACGGATCAAAAGATCCTCGAGTTCGGCAATTCGTTGAAGGCAAAGCTGGGCAACGTCTCAACGAACTCCGGAAAGAGCAGAACCAAAAAGACTACGAGCCATCCACTGAGATTAAGGATCAGGAGAACGATCATGAGTGAGCGTGTAATCCAATTTCGGGTTGGCGTGATGGTCTTAGCGACGGCCATTATCGCTGGAATACTTATTGTTTTATTTGGAGATTTGCCAAGCCTTGTCCAGTCAACATATCCACTGCGCATGAACTTCTCAGAAGCGAGAGGGGTTTCAAGCGGCACCCCCGTTCGAAAGAATGGCATTCTTGTTGGACGAGTCAACTCAGTCATGCTCGATGAACGTGGTGGCGTGAGTGTGGTAGCTCAAATTGACTCCTACGTGCCGGTCTACCGTGATGAGACACCACGTGTCGCAAGCACAATTCTTGGTGATGCGGAAATTGAACTTGTGGCAGGCCGCATTACACCTCCTCGCCAACGAATCACAACAGATGAGGTTTTGCGCGGTGCGGTGTCGAAAGACCCCCTTGCTCTATTCTCAACACTCGAGCCAAAAGTAACAGCTTCTCTCGAATCACTTACTCGGGCTGGTGATGCTGTTGCTGTGCTCTCAGAAAACATTGAGAGAATTTTTGTAAAAGAGGACATTCAGATTGACCAGACCGTTAAGAAACTTGACGTTGCACTGGATACCTTTACAACGGCCATGAACAATGTAAATGATATTGTTGGTGATGCTGAAGCGAGAGAAAAACTAAAGGATTCTATCTATACATTGCCTGATGTTCTTGTTGATCTGCGAAAGTCTGTCGGGGGTATCAGCGCAACTATTGATACTGCTGATCGCAATCTCCGAAATCTTGAAGGCTTTTCAAAACCCCTCGGTGAACGCGGTGCATCAATGGTACAGGGTATAGACCGTGCCATTAATCGCCTCGACACTGTCCTCGTTCAAGCAGCTACCTTCACCCAAGCCCTCAACGAATCGCAAGGAACACTTGGCAAACTGGTGCGTGATCCAGAGGTTTATAATGACCTTGCCCAAGCCGCAAACAACGTCAATCGTCTAACCCAAGACTTACGGCCAATTATTGATGACGTTCGCGTATTTACCGACAAAATCGCACGTCACCCGGAGCAGCTTGGTGTGCGTGGAGCACTTGATCGAAAAACTGGTCTTAAATGATATTGGGCAAAGATCCATTGCCTCACAGATCTGATGGTCGATCTTTTTTGTGCTCAGGGTCTAGTGCTTCATTTGGATCCAATGATTGAACATTTGCTATTTGATCAAAACCAATGCCACGTAGTCGATTACCATAGCGTTCCATTAACCACGGCATTGTTTGTTCGATCGTATCAGGCTGCAACAAAACAAGGTCACCAGGCTTCACCGCATCGAGTACCGTCGCAGCTGAGGTTTCCCAATCTCCTCCAGACTCGACTATAGCGCGACGCTTTGAATGTTTTGTTCTTACGATACCTTCGGCAATAAGTCGTGTTATCTCCCCCGGACTGCGGCCTCTTCGATAGGCGTCTTCGTAGATGACAATACGATCGAATGTCTTTCCCAAGAGTTCACCTTGTCGTAGAAGATCTTCATTGCGACGATCTCCAGCTGCTGAGTACACAGCAGTTCTTTGAGCATGTGGCAGCTTTTCGAGCGTTAAACAGACCTGCTCTAACGACGGCACGTTATGTCCGTAGTCAACAACCACAGTGGCTCCGTCCAAGTCAAGCATATTAAATCGTCCAGGACTACCGAGTGCTCCACTGGAAAAGCTCTCCAATCCGAGTCGAACCAATTCAAGCGGAACGCCCATACTCCATGCTGCAGCAGCGGCCGCAAGTGCATTTTCGACCTGGAACGAAACCAAGCCCTGATGAACCAAGGGAACTTTTTCTAAATTTGCTAATCGAGTTTCACGCGGTCCATCACATAGTACGATCCATCCATCACGGATAGTGGCGCCAAGACCTCCTGAGGCCAGGTGTTCTGTGAGGACAGGAAATTCTGGCTTCAGAGAAAAATAAATCACCCGACCCTGACACCATTTTTTCATGTCGACAACCAGCGGATCTGCTGCATTAAGGACAGCTGCACCACTTGGCCGCACGGCGGCAACAATTGCGCCTTTCACCCAGGCAAGTTGCTCTGGAGTATCGATTTCATGCAGACCGAGGTGATCACCCGAGGCAATATTAGTGACAACGGCTACATCACAAGCATCAAACCCACACCCTTCGCGAAGAATTCCTCCTCTTGCTGTTTCGAGTACAGCCGTCGTTACATTCGGTTGCGCTAATATTCGTCGTGCACTTGCTGGCCCACTACAATCGCCAGAATCAAGTTGTCTGTCGCCTACCCAGACGCCTTCAGTACAGGCAATGCCAACCGTTGCTCCTCCCGCTGAGGCTACATGAGCTAATAGACGGGTAACTGTTGTTTTCCCATTTGTACCGGTCACTGCTGCAACAGGAATCCGCCCATCATCGCCGGTGGTGAAAAGCGTACTGATGATCGCCGAACCAACGTCCCGCGATCCACCAACCGTTGGCTCCAGATGCATCCGAAGCCCGGGGCACGCATTAATTTCAACAATACCCCCATGCTGGGCACTCAAAGGCTGATCAATGCGTGTCGCCATAATATCAACACCCGCAATATCCAGCCCAACAACTCGCACCGCATCAATAGCGAGCCGAATTGTACTTGGATGAACCAGGTCTGTGACATCCTCAGCTGTGCCTCCAGTACTCAGATTTGCATTCCGACGGAGAAGAACGATCTGCCCATCATTCGGGATAGATTCCTTTGAAAATCCTTGCTCACGCAGGGCAACCTCAGCAGCGGCATCAAGGCATAAAAGAGAGAGTGATCCTGCATGGTCATCACAACGACGTGGATTCCTATTTTCTTTTTGAACAAGCTTTTCAATCGTCGAACTACCATCACCTGTAATACAAGGTGCACAACGACGTGCCGCTGCAATAAGCTCACCACCAATGACTAAAAGCCGATAATCATCACCTGCCAGACAACGCTCAACGACAACCTCTTCCTCCTCCGAAATAGCTACGTTGTATGCTTGGAAAACTTCGTCCTGAGTTGTCAATCCTACCGAAACACCTCGACCCTGATTGCCACAACGAGGCTTGATGACTACTGGTAAACCAATTTCCGTCGCCACTTGCCAAGCTTCTTCAGCAGAGAAAACTGGCTTCCCTTTTGCAACTGGAATACCGGCTTCTTCAAGCAAGCCTCGAGTCAGTTCCTTGTCTTGCGCAATTGTCTCACTGACAACTGATGTCTGGTCAGTCTCAGCCGCGATAATCCGACGCTGCTTGGACCCAATTCCAAGTCGGACAAGTGAACCCTCACTTAGCCTACGTACGGGTATGTCCCGACGACGTGCAGCTTCCACGATTGACCTGGTACTCGGACCAAGTTGTTCGAGAAGCAACTTCTCCCGCAAACTTTCTACAGTTTGTCCAACATCAAAATGACTTCCCTCTATTGCAGCAACAAGGAGTGCGTGTGCTGCATTCAAACAATGTATTGCAAACTCTTCTTCCTTATATTCAATGATGACGTTGTAGACACCGTGTTTTTTCGTTTCGTGTGCCCTACCGTATCCAACTTCTGTACCAGCGAGTGATTGAAGTTCGAGTGTCACATGTTCAAGAACATGCCCCATCCAGGTACCAGTGCGTAATCGGTCAAAGAATCCACCACGCTCACCAATCGAGCAACGATGCTCGATCATTGTCGGCAACCAATTCATCAATCGTTCATTAAAACCAGCAAGCGTGTGTGAGGGATATTCCTCAAGCCATCCGAGATCAACACGGACTTCAAGAACAGGAAAACGGGCCCACTGATTAGGACCTCGAAGAACTTTTATCTTGTCAATATTCATAAGCGGAAGGCACCACAAGAGAATTCGTCAGAATGAACCAAAGGAGAGTGTTGGGTTATTGAAATGAGGATTTTGGTTAAACAGTGCATGACAGGAGGCTGATAGTCTTAAAACCTCTTTGCTTACAAACCACCATGCTCGGAGCAAAACGCTCACCATGACGCAGCGGCACCAACATCTGTAAAAGGAGGCGGGGGAACACATCTGCCATGTATTTCTCGGATTCTTTCCAGCAAGCTTTCGCCTGAACGAACCGTGTTACGATACTATTTGGCGATTCCAATTCCAAGTTTTAATCCTTCAATAGCCATCTACTCAGCCTCAGTTTTGAGCATTTCGCATGAAACCAAATTGAAAAGAACGCTGTTTTGAACCGAAGTTACTGAAGAAGCTCCATCGTTGGAACGGATCACTAGAGTACTCTGTTATGCATAATGTGTGCCAAAAATAAGCAAATCCACACTGCTACATCATTAGAAATAGTTGGCGATGACTCAAACACCCTCTTTCCTGCCCAATTTCGACAATCTTCAGAATTGCCTCGGAACCAATTTAAATCATACTCTGACGCTTCCTGCAATTTCTGTCGGTAGGTTTTTCACACAGCGAGGCACCATTGTGTGTAATTTCTATACACGACTCTTCAGCGATTCCCTACGCTTTCAGCAAAGTATGTTACAGCATCTGCAATGCGACTAAAAATGCCATCAGCTGAATCCTTTGATCGTGCCGGCTCCAAAACATCAGAGACTTTGCTGGCATGCTGTCATATCAATCTTGATGACAAAGCACAGTTCGGTTCGAGCTGGCTGGCAATCTCTACGGCGGCCCTGTACTCAGGAAAAGGTCGCCCTCCCACGACACAACATCTTATTGACGAATGCAAAAGCCACGCACAACATAACTGGCCACTACAAAAAGATCTTCAACTGACCCTGACGAATCGGCCTACGATTGGCCAAATTGAACTACGCGCGGGTCAAGAAGTTCTTAAATGTTGGAAATTTAGCGCTGGAATCACACCTGACGTTGAACGACTGATAGATGGTTTTGAAACAGCGCGCGACGATTTGTTCTCAAGTAATAAATTGCCTTTGAAGTTGAGCTCAAATGGCGACAGTCCTTCTCCCAACGCATCAAAAAAAATAACAACAGGATCATTTGCTGCACTTCTTCGGGTACTCAGCTTTGCCAGTCCATATTGGCGTGTTGTCGCGACCGGTACCGTACTTGCGCTTGCCACTACGTTTGCCAGCCTCGTACCTCCATATCTCACAATGCCACTTGTCGACAAGGTACTCATACCTCAGCAATCCGGAGAGCATGTAGCTATTGGAACCGCCGTGCCGTACCTTGCCGGTCTCGCTGCAGCAGCCATTCTCGCCTCTTCTCTTGGGTGGGGACGGACATGGATACTTGCCTGGGTCAGTGAGCGCATCACCGCAGACATGCGAATTCGCACCTATGCTCACGTGCAGTCATTATCACTCGATTTTTTTGCTACCCGCCGAACAGGCGACCTCATTTCAAGAATTGGGAGTGATACTGAGCGGCTGAACAACTATGTATCGATTAGCCTCATCGATTTTTTCTCAAATCTTCTTCTCGTGGTATTTACTGCCATTGTGCTATTTACCATTTCTCCACTGCTTGCAGTGATGACTCTTGTACCGTTTCCTTTTGTCATTTGGCTTGTCTACTCTGTCCGTGGCAGATTGCACCAAGGATTTTCTCGTAGCCGTATTGCCTGGGCTGATATGACGAGTGCTTTAGCCGATACGATTCCAGGAATCCGTGTTGTGAAGGCATTTGCTCAAGAGAAGCGAGAGATCAGTCGATTCAGGCGTGCGAATCATCGTGTTCTTGAGGCGAATGACCATGTCAACATTACGTGGAGTTACTTTGGCCCACTCGTCACACTGTTCAGTGAATTTGGAATCCTTGTCATTTGGGCAAGCGGGGTGTGGTTAGTGTTCAATAACTCTGTCACTGTTGGGACATTAACCGCTTTCCTCGCCTACATATCACGGTTTTATGGCAAGGTCGAATCCATGGTCCGGATGGTTCCCGCAACACAACGGGCCGCTGCAAGCGCACAACGAATCTGTGACCTTCTTGACTGCCACCCGACAGTGGCAGAGCCCGCTGTTCCGCAGCAAATTGAACATTTCAAAGGCCAGATTGATTTACAGAATATCCATTTCCGTTATGGCAACCGCGAAGTCATTCATGGAATTAACCTCACTATTGAAGCGGGTGAAATGATCGGACTGGTTGGAACCAGCGGTGCGGGAAAAACTACACTCGCCAATCTTATCTGTCGTTTTCATGATCCAAGTAGTGGCTCTATCTGTATTGATGGAATAGATCTTCGTAAACTTGCACTAAATAACTACCGACGACATATTGGATGCGTTTTGCAGGAACCCTTTCTTTTCTTTGGGTCGATAGCCGAAAACATTGCGTACGGACGGCCAGAGGCGTCGCGGGAAGAAATTGTTACTGCCGCCAGAGCTGCCGGAGCACATGAATTCATCCTTCGTCTTCCCCATGCATACGATTCACGGGTTGGTGAACGCGGAGCCCAACTCTCCGGTGGCGAACGACAGCGGATTTCAATTGCTCGAGCACTTTTAGTTGATCCTGCAATACTTATCCTTGATGAAGCGACATCGAGTGTTGACGCTGAGACTGAATCAGTTATTCAGCATGCAATCGAGCAGCTTGTGACGGGACGAACCACGATAGCAATTGCCCATAGACTTGCCACGCTTCGCCGGGCAGATCGTTTAGTTGTACTTGAGCATGGTCAGATTGTTGAAATTGGGACGCATGATGAACTCCTGGCTATTGGCGGCACCTACGCCCGCCTTTACCAAACTCAAATCATTGACAACCACGAACAAGACCTCACTACAAAGACTCCGTACGACACTGAATCTACTACAGAAGAAAAAACATTTTGAATGCGTGTGAATTTCGACTGACGTTCACATACAGAGAATACCGAACGTGCTTTATATGAATATCAACGACTGTAAATTCACGTGTTCAACGGACGGAAAAGTCGCCTTGCTTACACCTACAGGCGATCGCCATGAAGCAGTCCGCATTGTACGAGCATTTCCATTTACTGCTGCTGATGGACCCGTCGCTGTTGTTGACAGCACCGGTCATGAAATTATCTGGATTAAGGACCCTGCTACACTTTCATTGACCCATCGACAATTTATTCAAAGCCAATTAGAACGAGAAGAATTCCTGCCTCGGATTCATTTCATCGAGTCGGTATCAAGAGGGACACCCCGTCAGTGGAATGTAGCTACCGACCGAGGGCAGAATTCCTTTGAACAAGCCTCTTCCGACGGAGTTGTCTGGCATCCGGACGGGAGCGTCTCCATCACTGATTGTGATGGCATTTGCTACCTTATCCCAGCTGTCCAGAAACTGGACAGACAGAGCCGAAGGCTTCTAGAGCGGTATAGCTAGCGGAAAATGCCACCCTCTTTCACCAATCCCTCTCATCTACCAGCTCTCATTTAAAACTGGATGGAATACGCCGTTCATATGGACTAGAGCCTCATTTTTTCGAGAAAAAAGGCTCAAGAATCCTAACAATTCGGTTGAAAGACATTTCCAAGCAATTAGGCTCGGAAGAGTCGTCGAAATACCTTTTCGGAGTTTACGTGATGGTTTCTTTCCAACGTTGTAGTGCGCGGGAGTCGGTCAATCGTCTTCTTCCTTTTTTGATGAAGGCAGGAGTGTCACTCTGTGGACTATCTGCTTTTCTTGCCGAGACACCCAGTGCGGCTCAATGCTGCGGTCAGGCAATCACAGCACCGGTAGTTTCGCAGTCCTATCGTTTGGATTACCAAACGGTGTATGACGAACAGCAGATGACCGCATACAAAATGACATACGAGACCGTTTATGACACCAAGACGTACACGGTACAAAAACCTGTCTGGGAAACGGAGACTCGAGAACGACGCTATACCGTCCAACGACCAGTTTGGGAAACTCAGAATCGCGAAGAGCGATACACTGTCATGAAGCCTGTCTACGAAACAGTGGTCCAAGATCGCAGCTATAACGTTGTGCGAGACGTTGTAGAAACGAGTACGCGTGAAGAACGATACACGGTGATGAAACCTGTCTACGAAACCAGCGTGCAGCAGCGGGTGAGTACAGTTCGTCGACCAGTTTACGAAACATCAGAGAGGCAGGAGGCGTATTCGGTCGCTGAACCTGTCACATCAATGAGAACTGCGTACTCTGTCAGCAGTACTCCTGTTGATACAGTTACCCCAGTAGTCACACCTGGCTACACATCACTTGGCTGGCAGCCCAGCGTGAGCTACTTCAATCCTTATACGGGAGTGACCTCTTGGAGACGCGGTGGGCTCGGATGGAACGTTACCCCAGGCGTCGTTGTCAATCAGGTCAATCGTGTTTACCAACCAACAGTGACTCCTGTTCAGGTGCCACAGACAACCTACGTGAACCGAATTGTTACACGAAAAGTACCAGTCCAGACCGTACGCTATGTGGATGAACAAGTTGTTCAACAAATTCCGGTACAAACATTGAAAATGGTGCCAGAGGTTCAGGTTCGACAGGTACCTGTTCAAACCGTCCGAAAAGTAGTCGAGCGAGTTGAAAACAAGGTTCCGGTACAAGTATGCAAATATGTTGCCGAGGAGCAGGTGCGACAAGTGCCTATTCAGGTGCTTAAGTATGTTGCCGAACAGCGCGTAGAACCGATTTCAGTACAGGTTTGCAAATATGTTGCTGAACAACGAACCGCACAGGTACCCCGAGTCGTCGCAAAACAGATTCCTTACTCATATGTCGTTCGTAAACCTCGTACTGTTGTGACACGCGTTCCACTTGATCCGTGCGGAAACCCACTCCCTATCGCACCTCGCGCTGCACCAGTTCCTGCTCTTCCCCCAGCTACAACTCCTCCGATGACACCGACAAACTCGACAGCCCCTACATTGGCTCCTGCTACACAGGCACCAGCAACTCAGGCACCCGTCACAGGCAATGGACCGATAAAAACCTTCAGTGACAGACCTACTGATGTGGCTCCCTCAAGCAATGAGGGGTGGAAGGATTCGGAATTGAACCATGTCAATCCAGAAGCTGGATCTTCTTCATCTTGGGGAAAACCGATTCAAACGAATCGACCTACCGGAGACGTGGACCAGAAAATTTCAGCGCCAGCAGAACCGACAGCAGAACCGACAGCAGAACCGACAGCAGAACCGACACCAGCTGCCGGCACATCGCTAAGACTTCAACCAATTCCAGCCCCCCCAACGACACAAACGACCTAGGGGCGTTGGGTACTCGGTGACGACCACATCATTCGGTTGTGTTGGTCCTGGTGTACTTCATCAGACAGTAACAATTTCTTTGTACTGCTTCGTCATCTCCTTACGTTTACGCAACGAATCAGGTGCTACCAACCAATTCGTGCATAAGTCAGATCACACGTCGGTTGCACTATACTATTTCTTCCTGATTGTGTCTGAGTCACAATGCGTGATATACGAATACACATTCCCTTCGATCTTTCAGCTGCTGAAACAATATGCAGTTGTCCCTTACGACGCATTGCCCTGTGAACGATCAATATCTTCTTGGTGTCGACTTTTCATCTGCACCAACTCACCGCAAGCCAATTACTGTTGCCGTAGGCTTGATGCCAACGACCACTGATCCTGTTTATCGACTCCAGACCATTCGTGAAATCGAAACACTTCAAGACTTTGATTCCATGCTCACTGAACCACTCCATTGGATTGGGGGGTTTGATTTGCCATTCGGGCAACCACGCACACTTATTGAATATGAGCAGTGGCCGACACAATGGGATAAATTTGTGCACTTTTTCTGTGGACAGTCGCGAGAATATCTCAGAAACACCTTTCGTGACTGGTGTAATGCTCATCCGCCGGGCAATAAATTTGCTTGGAGGAAGGCTGACAAGCCTGCGGGTTCAAGCCCCGCAATGCGATGGACAAATCCACCAGTTGCATGGATGATGCATGCGGGTATTGGCCGGATGCTTGAGGCTGGCCTCGCATTTCCTGCACATCGCTATCCTCGCAAAAGAAGTCACATCAAACGCATTGCTCTCGAAGCGTATCCAGGATTTGCAGCACGCAAAATCACCCGAGGTTCATACAAGAGCGACTCTCCGGCAAAGCAGACACCTGAACGAAAGGCTCGTAGGAAAATGATTCTTGATGCTGTTTCAGCTGGAGAAGCAGGACTCTCGATACGCTTTGAGGCGAATCATGATTGGAAACAACATATTATCGCTGATGCTCGCGGTGACCTTCTCGATGCAGTTCTCTGTAGCCTGCAGGCTGGGCATGCCGCATTACAACGAAACTTTGGACTCCCTCGTAATCTTGATACCCTTGAGGGCTGGATTGCTTCAGTGCCTGTGAGGTAGAACAAACCGCACGAGAAACTTCCTTTTCTTCAAACTCTTTGAGTACTACAGAATATGAAACCGTCAGGAACCGATGTCGAACAAATAGCTTGTTTACACGGGCCCCTACTCGATGACCCTCAGTCATTCGAACTCTTTCCTACGGATTCGGTCGCAGTCACTCGGCTTTATACCGTAGCAATGATGGCGGATGTTCTTGATGTCAGCCAGGCAACTATCCGCCACTGGCGTCGAAACAAATTGATTCACGCCACGCGGTCCTCAGGCTCAATTAATTGGTATGACTACTCGATGTTAGTCGTCGCAAAGGATCTTTCACGACTGCTTTGCTCAGGTTTATCGCTTCGAGAACTGAGTCGTAAAATACACCTTTTCACAGAGGGTGATGAACTCCGCGTTGCTGAAGTAATTAATCGGATTGTTGTTGATGGCCATCGACTCAGTCTTCGTTGTGATGATCATCTTCTGTCTGCTGGTGGGCAGATGCAATTAGATTTTTATGCCTGTGGCATAACTGCTGATATGGGCCATGAGTCATCCAAGATGGTCGAGCAACCCGAAACGCTCTCACTCACTCCATTCCTTGATACTTCTCATCCAGAGGTTGTTATTGAATTCCAAGACGAGCACGCCCCGGACATTCCTTCTTCAGCAGAACTTCTCGACATTGCGGCTGATCTTGAGGCTGCAGGAAATTTTATTGAGGCTTCTGAAGCTTTACGCGCCGTACTCCAAGCAGACGGCCCTTGTGCATCGGTTACCTTCATGCTTGCAGAAACCTTATACCGAGCAGGTGATTTGGCCGCTGCAAGAGAACGCTATTATACGGTTATTGAACTCGACGAAGATCATTTGGAAGCCCGCGCCAGCCTAGCGTGCGTTCTTGCTGAACAGGGCGATGTGGAATTGGCAACCGCCGCTCTTGAAGGCGTCCTCAAGCAACAACCTGAATATGCTGATGCGCACTGGCACCTCGCAGGAATTCAGATAGAGGCCGGGTGTGAAAAGAAAGCTGAACACCATCTTCTTCGATTTCTTTCACTAGCACCCGAGAGCCCTTGGGCTAATTTAGCCCGCGAAAAGCTTTCTCAATCCAGTCCGGATTCGGGCCAAGATACGATTGATTGACTCTCATGCTAGCCAATCATGTATGACGCGACCATGAACATCCGTGAGGCGGAAATCACGGCCGCTATGACGATATGTCAACTTCTTATGATCAAGTCCTAGCAGATGCAACATTGTCGCTTGAAGATCATGAACGTGAACGGGATCTTCGACCGCTTGAAACCCAAATTCATCTGTTGCGCCATATGCCATACCACCTTGAACGCCACCTCCTGCCATCCAAACTGTGAATCCGTGGTGATTGTGATCTCGCCCTGTGGCGGTTTTTGTCCCGGCATCATTGGGTAATTCGACCGTTGGTGTGCGACCAAACTCACCACCCCAGAGCACTAATGTGCTATCGAGTAGGCCAAGCCCAACTAAATCATCAAGTAATGCCCCAATTGGCTTATCGGCCTCACCAGCAAGCTTTCGATGATTTTTTTCGATTTCCTGGTGACTGTCCCATGGTTGATCTTTTCCATGCAAAACCTGAACATACCGGACGCCACGTTCTACAAGCCGCCTTGCAATGAGTAATTGTCGACCATGCGGTGTATCCCCATATCGCTCAAGAACATGTTTTGGCTCTTTGGTAACGTCGAATGCTTCCCCTGCTTCAAACTGCATTCGCCAAGCGAGCTCCATACTGGT
>JAQWMC010000138.1 GCA_029246985.1 Pirellulales bacterium | reverse complement strand
AGTGAAACGCTATCGGACGACAACTAACAATGCCTTAATTGATCCATGTTGCCTGCATGGTCACATACGGAAAAAGCCCCCAAAGGTTTCCCCTTATACATCACGGAAGTCGTAATTCTGTGCCGGGCACAAGTAATGCGGGGCTTCGTAAGCGATCTCGATTCGCATCAAAAATTGCATCTGCCATGTGTGCGTTCCCGTATACTCTTAGGGCAAGTGAAGCTAACGTCTCACCAGGTGCAACGCGAATCGTGCCACGACTACGCTTGCTGGCCGTGTCTGTGGGACGAATTGATTGTAGTTTTGGTGGACTTCCAAGCCACGGTCCACCCGCACCTTCGGAACTGGTCTCTGTTTGGCTTGGTACCCTGCTTTGCATTGACGTCGAATGGACAGCCGCGTTGGGAGTACTTTTTGAACCGGTCATATCAGACGGCTCAATGCGACGAGTATCTTCGTACGCCGCTTCCTTACCAAAAACACGCCATGCAGGTGGCACGATCATCTCAAAGCCAATCGGTAGCACTTCTGGACTCGACAACCGATCAGCATTCACCTGCCACAGGGCTGACGCTGCTTGCGGATGTCCATATAATCGAGTTGCAATACCTGTTAAATCATCGCCATCCTGCACACGATACCGTTCCGGAATTGAATCTGGTATTTCTCGATGCGGGCCAACATTTTTATTTCCAGCCAGGTGGAGCCGATGCGACGCGGCAGCGTGCGATCCATCCAGAAGCGGTGGTGGGGGCATTTCAACGGTCGTACGATACGCACCATACATGCCCGGCGGCGCGTTGCCTAGCGAACGTGCCGGCATTCTCTCCGGGGTGACGAGCTGAGGTTGTGAAGGCAAAGGTATTCCTTCCAGTCGACTTAACCCTGGTTCCGATGGGTTATTGTTCTGACGAATAAAGCGAGTGCCTTCAGAGTTCTTTACAGGAACCGTAAAGGAATTCGGCATCGACTGTGATGCTTTGCCCCTATCAAAAGGATTGGTTTGCTGCCGAGGAATTTGTGTGACTACTTCACGGGACGCAGTACTCAAGACTGATGAGATAAACGGCGCGGCAACGAAGCCACCCGCCACAACCATTCCTAAACCAACAAGAAACCGAAAGATTTGAACAAGACTTGTCATGCTTTCACCACAAAGAGGCTGGGGACTGCGTTGAGCGGGCACAAAAGGC
Organism: Pirellulales bacterium; assembly: GCA_029246985.1. Taxonomy (GTDB): domain Bacteria; phylum Planctomycetota; class Planctomycetia; order Pirellulales; family UBA1268; genus UBA1268. The sequence goes on along the minus strand of JAQWMC010000138.1, from coordinate 8,045 downwards.
CCTGCCCAACTGCTGCATCCTTGCAATTGAAAACGCCTAGAATCGCGAACTACGATTACCCATAACTATGGGACATTTATTGACGGCGAGCGTTCGAAGAATACATTCTTCGTCAGAAAGATTACCTGACGACTCTCCTCGAGCCTGCACAATCAGCATGAACCGCAAGGATTCACAAGAGCGTCATCACAGCGGCTCCGCTATAGCCTGACGCTTTACGGGTGCCGCATTTCCTACACTCCCTTGCAACCAAAGCACTATTGGCGATGCGATCACAATTGTGCTGTACGTACCGCTGATAATCCCTATGAGAATGGCAAAAGCAAAGGCATGAATACCCTGCCCGCCTAAACAGTAGAGAATGATGGCTGCCAACAGGGCCGTTCCCGACGTAAGTATTGTTCGGCTCAATGTCTGATTAATAGCTCGATCAACCATCTCAGCGGAGACAGTTGAACTCTTACCTCGTATCTCTCTCATCCTGTCAAAAATAACAATCGTGTCATTGATCGAAAAACCCACGATTGTCAGCAGTGCTGCAACGACATCAAGACTGATCTTGAAATCATCCACAAGCGCCCAGCCTAAATATGGAGCAACATAAACACTCAGTGCAATACACGCTATTGTGACAAGAACATCGTGCAGCAACGCGACGACTGCTGCCAATCCGAATGCCACATTTTGAAATCGCAACCAGACGTATGCAACAATCATCACCAGGCTGGCCAAAAGAGCATAAACGGCTGTCACCTTTGTGTTACCTGCGACTTTCCCGCCTATTGAATTCGCCGAAAGATAAATTGGCGTACTTGCCAACTGGCCCGCAACTTGTTCCAACACTTTACGAGTATCTTCTGGGGCAAGCGAAGTAGACAACGACCACGTGCGATACGGTTTCTTTCGTGTTTGCATTCCGGGGGACGTCAACTCAAAAGCAACCCCCTCGTGACCAGCGCGCTTAAAAGCCTGTTCGATAGTCTCTTGCAACGTTACTTGATTAATCTTCTGCGGGAAATCCAGTTCGACAGCAGTACTCAATGATTCAAGTACTTGGGTACTACTTTCTTCACTCGTTTCTTGGTCACTTTCATCTTCGTTTGCCTCAGAGCCTGCCGGTCCCTCCGAATCACCAGAAGACTTATCAGCGGTTGATACGATTTCACCAAAGCCCATTGAATACGTCGCCAACCTACCCGGGAAGGAGGTTCGAAGCATCTCCTCAACTGCATCACCGCTTCGCTCCGACGTATCGATCTTATATCGTAGATTTGCTGGGACATCACCGACTGTTACTGAGCTTACGGCAACGTCAGGCAGGCTTGAGACAGCTTCTCGAACAGATGAAATATCGAGCCCTTGGTCTTCCTTGAACGCCACCTGCACACTGGTACCACCAGTGAAATCAATATCGAAGATACCCTGCCCTCGCTGCCATGCGGCAACAAGACCAATCGCAATGAAAACAAGTGACACAACAACCGCTGGCCGCACCCATCGCACAAACTCGTAGCTCGTTTTCCCGAACAAGCGAGCCATTGAAAGAGTCTTGAGCAGTCGTTTTTGTTCAGCAAGATCAAAAATAACCCGCGAGCAAAAGACTGCTGTGAACAAATTAAGCGACAGGCCGAGAATCAGAGTAACTGCAAAACCTTTAAGTTGATCTGTACCAATCGAAAACAGAACGATGCCCGTAATAAGTGTCGTCAGGTTCGAGTCGACGATGGTTGAAAACGCCCGTTGAAAACCATTCCGTATAGCCATACGAACAGACGCCCCACGGTCCAGTTCTTCTCGCATCCGTTCATAGATAAGCACATTTGCATCGACAGCCATACCAACAGAAAGCACAAGGCCGGCTAGTCCAGCCAACGTAAAGGCCGCTTTGATAGAAATCATCAGTGCCACAACAAGGACAATATTCAACAAAACAGCTAAATCAGCAACGATCCCTGAGAAGCGGTAATACATGAGCATGAATGTCAGGACGACGATTGTTGCCAGCAACATAGCCCGCGCACCCGAGCGAATTGTATCAGCCCCTAGCTGCGGACTGATCTTCTGCTCACTAATTGGATCACTATACAAGGCAGCAGGCAGACTCCCCGCATTCAGTACACCAACAAGAAACTCAACATCAGCCTGCTTAAAGCTACCCGTAATTTGCCCGTCACTTGAGATCGTACTCCGAATCGTGGGGGCTGATAGCAACACACCGTCAAGTACAATCCCTAGCCGACTAAGCAAACGGTTCGCTGGATCTGGCAGGTTCTGACTTGTGAGTGTCCCAAAGAGTGCTGCCCCCTGAGAGTTAAAAGAAAAGTTTACGCAAGGCTGCAAATTCTGGTCATATCCTCCTGAAGCCCTCGACAGAAAATCTCCCGTCACATCAAATCGATCCAGCGCTACAAGAACTTCCGGAGTCCCATCACCAGCTTGACGCATCACCAAAGTCGAGTCACCAGCTGGATTGATCTTCTGGGTATCGATCTGTATCCATCTACCTATTGAGCGATCCCCTGAACTCACCAGGCTTCCAGAAGAACTAGTCGCCTTTTCAATAATTTCCTTATGGCGTGGATCCTGAGGATTTGCGACTATACGAAACTCTAATACACCAGCACTCGAGACGATTCGTTTGATAAATTCGACCTCGGCTTGATCCACCTCAGGCACAATGACTTCAAGTTGGTTTGTTCCATACTGACGAACTGTCACTTCCTTCTGTCCACCCGGATTAACCCTACGACTTACCGCAGCAACAAGCTTGTCCATGGTCACGCCGCCCTCGGGCTGTTTAGCAGAATCAATTTCGTAGACGAGTATGACCCCTCCCTTGAGATCAATGCCCATGCGAGGAGGCCATCCCATTGCAGTCACTACAATGCCTGCTGCAAGAGCTACGAGGACAATCGACAGCCTTCCCCAAAGACCACTTGCTCTGAGTTGCCGCGTAACAAGCCAGGCTAAGAATGTTGGTACAGAAATAATGGCAAGCGTCAGCACCCAGACCGCCCACGACTCGTTCCACCATACTGCAGAGGCGTTCTCAGTTACCTGAGCAAGCAATCCGAACCAGCCATCCATGCCATTCATCTCAATCTTCTTTCATCAAAAGTTTAGTCAACAAAGTGCGACACTCGGGCGTCATGCCCCAGCACCAGCTGTTCTTTCATTATCTGAATCAGTAAGCACGCGATTCACACTTGCTAAGGTAAATGTAATTTTTGCGTTCGAGCTTTCGTCAACCTTGAGAACAACTCGATCCTGCTCTCGATCTACACTTGAGACAGTACCAACTATCCCAGATGCAGTAATGACACGGTCATTTTTTTTAACATTACTCAGAAGCTCTCGTTGCTTCCGCATACGTTCTCTCTCGGGCCGATACAAGAGGAACCATGCTGCAACAACGATGAGGACCATCGGGAAATAAGTGATCAATAATTCCAAGGGCCCGGCAGGGGGCTTGGAATCAGCAACTGCGGCTAGCTGAGCTACAATTAGATTTTGATCAAAGATTTGCATGAGAAGCACCCGGGGCTAGAGGAGAGCAAAACCACTCCGCTGAAAAGTGCAAATGTAGTTTCCCACGGTTCCAACGGACAAGTCCGAATGCAGACAACCGGGACACAGGGCAACTCCACACCCTCATTTGCTCAATAGCCTCAATTCATACGGGCGAGAATATCCGCCCGAACTGCTTGGAATTGGCCGGCAACAATCGCCTCTCGAAGCCGCCCCATCAGTCGCTGGTAGAAGGTCAGATTATGAATCGAGGCTAAAATTGGCCCAAGCATTTCCCCCGCCAGAAAAAGATGCCGCATGTACGCCCGTGTATGGCCACAAGCCGCACACGGGCAATCACTTTCAATTGGCCGTTTGTCCGTCAGATATTGAGCATTTCTCAAACGTAACGGGCCGTCGAACGTATACAGCAATGCATTACGACCACAACGTGTCGGTAGAACACAGTCAAACATGTCAATTCCTACCGCAACGGCATTAATAATATCCTCTGGCTTTCCGACTCCCATAAGGTATCGCGGCTTGTCTTCTGGCAAGTGAGGCACTGTCGCCTGAAGCGTTGATGCCATTGCCTCAGGCCCTTCTCCCACAGACAGACCGCCGACTGCAAAACCCTCGAAAGGCAGTGAACGAAGGTGCTTGGCACTGTTTGCTCGCAATTCAGGATCAAGCCCTCCCTGTACAATCCCAAACATTGCCTGATCTGATTTCTGACGAGCAGCCAAACAACGCTCCCCCCACGCGAGAGATCTTTCCATTGCCTCAGCGACGTCATTTCGTTCGGCAGGAAGGCCAATCACATGATCAAGCTGCATTGCGACATCAGCTCCTAGTGATTCTTGAATAGCAACTGCCTTCTCTGGAGTGAGGTTCACCTGAGACCCATCGAGGTGCGACCGAAATAGTGCCCCATGATCGGTCACCTTCACTTGCTGAGCAAGGCTAAACACTTGATAGCCACCGCTGTCGGTGAGGGTCGGGCCGGACCATCCCATAAAAGGCCCGACACCACCCGACCGAGATACTAGTTCCTCACCCGGCCTGAGGTGCAGATGATAGGTGTTCGCCAATAGCATTGTGGCACCAGTCTCGGCAACACGAGCTATATCGACACCTTTCACTGATGCCAGTGTCGCTACTGGCATAAAGAGCGGCGTCTGCACTTGTCCATGCGGAGTGGTGAGAACACCCGCCCGTGAACCAGACGAATGAGCTACTTCAACGCGAAAACCAAAGCCATCACTCAAAAGATGCCGAGCGCCTCAAGACTATATCTGACCACGAGTCCCGCTGCTACCACACTGACCATACTCATAAGCTTCACAAGAATATTCAGGCTTGGGCCACTTGTATCTTTAAAGGGATCACCAACCGTGTCACCGACAATTGCTGCTTTATGAGCCTCAGTGCCCTTGCCTCCGTGCACACCACTCTCGATATGCTTCTTCGCGTTGTCCCACGCCCCACCCGCATTTGCCATAAAGACAGCAACACAAAATCCTGTGGTAAGGGCACCAACAAGCAGTCCCATGACACCGCCGACACCAAGAAGCAAACCGGTGACAACAGGTGCGGATAACGCGAGAAGAGAAGGTAACACCATCTCTCGTTGCGCTGCCTTCGTGCTGATAGCAACTGGGGCCGCGTAATCTGGCTTTTCAGTACCGGCCATGATTCCAGGTTTCTCACGAAATTGCCGGCGAACCTCTTCAACCATGCCTTTGGCAGCACGGCCTACAGCTTTCATCGTGAGCGCACAAAATACAAAGGTACTCATTGCACCCAGAAACATGCCGACTAACACCTTTGGATTCATCAGTGTCACGTCATAAAAACGCATAAAGTCGGCCATTCTCGCTGCCCGCACCTCAACGAGGTCATGGGCTGTCTGAAGTGGCTTGATCTCGGGCATCTTCTGTATTACCGAACCGCTTGGCAGCTTTTCGTAATCAGGAATAGCTTTGAGTAGCTCTCGGTCATCAACAAGAAGCCATGTCTGGTTGTCCACAGGTGTCGCACCGGCCTTGACAAGCACGTCGTTTGAAACCTTGACCCATAATCCAGCCTGCGCCACGCTATTCTCGGTCACCGTAACAGCTGATTCGCCCCACCGTTCAAATCCGATTCGTACTTCTTCAACATAGGCGGCGAGTAACGCCAATGCAGTCAGAGCAGCTGAGCCGATTGCAAATCCTTTACCTGTTGCTGCTGTCGTATTCCCAAGTGCATCGAGAGCATCTGTCCGCTCACGAACAACCTCCGGCATTTCAGCCATTTGGGCGTTCCCACCTGCATTATCAGCAATAGGACCGTACGCGTCAGTGGCAAGCGTTATGCCAAGCGTAGAAAGCATGCCAACAGCTGCAATCCCAACACCGTACAGACCAAGGGCAAACGCATTTGGATCAGCAAAACTAAAGCCGTTGGCAAAACCAAAGGCTAAGAGCGTCGCAACACCCGTAATCATGACTGGCGCCCACACGGAGAGCATTCCCTCGGCAACACCACCGATAATTATCGTGGCAGGTCCGGTTAACGCTTGGTCAGCCAGTTCCTTAGTTGGCGCAAACTCATTACTCGTTGAATATTCTGTCCACTTTCCTATGAGCCAACCAGCAACCAATCCTACAATGACACTGACTGAAACCCCGATATACGCCCACCCAAGCAACAAGAATGTTAGCACGACAGCCGCCCCGACAATGGCAACTGTCGAAAGATTAATCCCTCGAGCCAATGCCGCTAAAAGTGATCGCTGAGATGCATCTTCTTGAGTCTTGACCTGCCAGATTCCCCACACGGAAAGGCCAATGCCCGCTGCAGCAATCAGGATTGGCAAAAAGAGGGCGCTGAGTTGCATAAAGTAATCTTTTTCTGACACACCAGAAAAAGCAGCAACGCCCAGTGCAGCCGTTGCAAGAATGCTACCGCAGTAGCTTTCGTAGAGATCTGCACCCATCCCGGCGACGTCACCAACATTATCGCCAACGTTGTCCGCTATTGTTGCTGGATTACGGGCATCATCTTCAGGAATGTTTTGCTCAACTTTACCAACAAGGTCAGCTCCAACATCTGCTGCTTTTGTAAAGATTCCCCCACCTACACGGGCAAAGAGCGCCTGTGAACTGGCTCCCATCCCGAAACAAAGCATTGTGACAGTGATTTCTTCAAGCGACAACGGTGACGCGAACATAGGCACAAGCCAGTAGAGGATGAAAAACCAAACAACAATATCGAGCAAACCAAGCCCAACCACCGTGAGCCCCATGACTGCCCCTGAACGAAACGCTACCTGGAGGCCATCATTCAGGCTCTTCTCTGCACCAGCCGCTGTTCGATTACTTGCGAGTGTCGCAGTCTTCATACCAAACCAACCGGCCAGACCAGAAAACAGACCGCCCGAGAGAAACGCAAATGGAACCCAGGCGCTTTGAACATTAAGTCCAAAAGCCATGAAGAGAAGGAGGGCAAAAATAACTGCAAAGAATCCGGCAACTACTTTGTACTGCTGCCTGAGATAGGCATCGGCACCTGTACGAACATACCCTGCAATCTCGATGTTCTTTTCAGAGCCACCAGGCTGACTTTCCATCCACTGATAAAATTGCCACGCCTGCCAAAGGGCATAACCAGAGCCGATGATCGCCACGATCCAAAACAGACCATAAATACCAAAAAAACTTGCTGATGGAGGCACTCTACTTGCATCAGAGGCTTGAACAAAAGAAGGAACAAGCACCACCATTGCAGCGGCTGCGGAAATAAGTTTCACGGACGTTCAACTCCGAAGAAGATAATGAGTCAGGGAAGGAGCTTTCTACGATTACTCATCAAAGCTCCATTTACTAATGAGGACTTTAACCCCTGTGAAAAAAACATGTCAAACGGCCTCGACAATTTTATTCGATTTTCTCAACAAAAGATCGTCACAACCACCGACATAAAGCAGGCAGGATGCTGACAACAATCAGCCAGAACTGGCTTCTTTTGGCCGACCATCAACGACTGATCGACCTATTGAATGGTACAGAAACCCGTTGGAAAGCATTTCTGCACTATCAAAGAGATTACGGCCGTCGAAAATTACATGACTTGCCATTGCTGCCTTGAGGGCCTTGAAGTCCGGCCGGCGGAAGTCTCCCCACTCTGTCACAATCGCCAGCGCATCTGCATTCGTAACAGCATCCAGCGGGCTTGATGCGTACTCCAGCTCACTGCCGTATTTATCTTGAACATTCTGCATAGCTTCGGGATCAAAAACTCGAACCTTTGCCCGTGCTGCCAGAAGTACATCAATCAGCTCAAGCGATGGGGCGTCCCTGATGTCGTCTGTTCGTGGCTTGAAAGCAAGTCCCCAAAGAGCTATTCGACGGCCCTCAAGATTGCCCTCAAAATAATCTGTTATTTTGTTTCCGAGAACTTGCTTCTGTGCCAGGTTTGCTCCGTGCACTGCCTGCAAAATCGTTAGTTCACTCGATCGCTCACGCGCCATGGCAGAAAGTGCCTGGACATCTTTT
>JAQWMC010000131.1 GCA_029246985.1 Pirellulales bacterium | reverse complement strand
GTGCTCTATCATGGGACTCTTCTCGATGACTTCCCGCTTAACCTTGTTGGGCAGTTGCTGCGACATCCTCCACGGGAACCAGAATACCGACACCAAAGGATTCATAGTGAATTTTTAACAAACCTATGGTTAGGTCGTGAACAGATTGACAAAGCGGTGCGAAATGCTTTCTCCGCCAACGGTAATAGAACAACATGGCCCCAACGTCAGACACAACAACTTATTGAATCGCGATATGGAAAGACTTCTTGGACAGAACGGCTCTAGCCAGATGAATAAATTTCCGCCCAACCCACAGATGTTTTCCGTAAATGTTTAAATTACCCCTGTTTTCTAGCTCCTCATCACTGCTGGCAGACTGGGTTGAGATGGGGGATCAGGGCGAATATTCAGGCTTTCTCCTTAGGCATGATTTGGCTTGAGCCGCTTTGCCGATTTTCTTCTTGGCTGGAAAAGCGGGAGGATAGTCAAAAACTAGCCTTCCGCCGCGGCAGGGAAGAACGCTACGGTTTCACCCTTCCACGAATGACATGAGGTCGTCCGGAATATTTCGCAACAGGAGGTTGCAGTAATGCATTTACATCTGAATGCCGCGGACGTGCGCGACATGGTTACCCGCTTATTTGTTGACCTGGGCGCCGAATCTGATGACGCGGCCGATCTACAAGAAAATATTCGTATTGATCGAGGTCGCTGCGTTGCTCGTTGTTATCGAGTAACTGAAATGTTCGCAATGTGGCTCATCGACTGTGGCGTCGTGCAATTCTACAACGCTGATGGCGAGATGCTTCACACAGTCAATCTTTTCAACGACCTGCAACCGCAGCGAGTTGCCGCATAATGCGGTTCTTCTGACCCTTACGGGATACGGCCAGCATGCCGACTACTACGGCAACACCTCCGCGGCTATCGATCGTCATTCCAGCACCTGGGGACGAGGCAACTCTCGAGGAAACACTCGTGAGCGTACTAGAGAATCGGCCTGAAGACTCTGAAATTGTCGTCGTTCTCGGCTTCGGTTATTCCGATCCGTGGAGCGTTGGTGCAGAGGTTCGGTTTATTCAGGCACCCATTGGATCCAATCGTGTTGCATGCATCAATCTTGGGCTTGCCGCGAGCACTGGGCGTATCGTGCATGTCCTGGCAGCAGGATGGCGGGCAACCCCATTTTGGACAGACGTAGCAGTCGAGCATTTCAATAATGAGCAGGTTGCTGCGGTTGTTCCACTTGAGGTCGCGTCTGATGACAGCGATCGAATTGTAGCGACCGGCATAGAAGTAGGCCGTGGTGGCAGACGTGTCATGTTGCGACCATGGGGTGATGCTTCACGAGTACAAGGTTTTCATACAGGTGATTTTCCCTCGCCATCTGGCCCAACACTTGAGGCAGGATTTTGGAGCCGCCAGATGATTGATCGGTTAACTTTTGGATTCTGTCCTGCATGTGGTGATGAGTACGCCGACGCTGATATGGCTGTCTCATTACAGGCAACTGGCGGCCGTGTCGTCTTTGAGCCCACCTCAAAAATTATTGCGGCACCAGAGCGCCATCGTCCGCAGCCAGCGTTCAAAGCAGGGCTCTATGGAGAACGGCTCTTCTGGCGATCTATTGCCGCGGAATCACTGCCACAAAGTCTCGTATTACATATTGTTGAGATTCTTCGTCATGCAGTTGTGCGAGCACCACTTGGAACTCTTCCAGTATTAGCTGGCAGGTTGGTAGCGCTTCTCCAGTTTGGAATGTACGTCCCTCGGTTTCGTGAGCTATCCGCACTCATGCGAGGCCAAACAACTGGGGGAAAACACACATCAAATCAGAATGCAGCCGGCCCTGCCCGTCTGCTTCGATATGACGAGGGTCACACTCGTCTTGGACGCCCACATCGTCGCCGTAAATTGCCACTTAAACGCAGTGCGTAAGTAACGTGAGTGCTTGTCCCTTTTGGCTTCTTGGGTTTCATTCTCAAAGAATGCTCGAATTGCAAACTCTTGTTCGTAACGAGTATGAATTGACTCATGTGTTTCGAGGGTAACGCCCTTGTAGCTCGACTGATGAAGGCGATGGCTTTGGGGGCTAGCTTATTCCTGTCAGGCTGCCTCCCTATTCCTATTACTGCATATGAAACATCATGCGCAGAATGGATTAGTCTGTTTTGGGATTAAGAGGATGATCTAAAGGAAGCTTTTTCCAACACAGCTCCACTTCTTTGACCTTATCCCAACATCCTCGTGGAAAATACCACAAGTTCTCAGACTCCGCGTTTTCCTCAGGACCTAAATTGGTCACCACAAACCCTCCTTCGAGATCAGTTAGTTCATTTTGAAATGGACAGTGAGCCTTAAAATCTAAAATGCCAAACTTTTCCTTTAGTGAATTATTTATGACCCTGTAATGAACATACACACGAACCGAATTTGATGGATTCGATTTTACTTTTACTCCAAGGCATTGAACAATAATTTCGGGATCACCCGAAGTTACAGTCACTGACTTTGTTGCCTTCGTTCCTTTACCAAAACAAACTAGTGGCGAGGCAACAAGTATTACGCATCCGAACAATAATATCCGCAATCTCATAAGCCACTATTCTTATTAGATATGGTATTTTTTCTTGAGAAGCGACATCGGCTCGAAATAAAGACTCGCTTTGGGGCGAAGTCAATCCTGCCTCTTATGAAAAGCCTTGGCCGACTACTACTTACTCTCACTATTATTCGTAGTTGGTTTTTCAATCCCAAGAGTTTCGAGCAGTTTGCCATGACCTTGAATTGCTTTTTCTATCGACACCTGCATCTTTTCAACCGTTGACTTTGCAGCCTTTGATTCAATTGGTTTTTGGATCGTGATTTTATTCAAATCTGCTTGATGCAACCGTGCATTCTGCACGTGACCCTCTACCTCTGAAATAACCTTCACGGCATCAGCATTTTTGTGCACAGCGGCCTGGTTCTTCATTTGGCCAAGATGCTGCTGAGTCTTGGCTAAATGGTTACCAATCGAATCATGAGCCATGCGAGCAACAGACGGATCCACTGTCTCGGCAGTCGAAAGGTACTTGCTGTAGTGCGAGACATGGTTTTGGGCACTGTAAAGATGGCTGTGTGAACTGTGGCCATGGTATTCCGAGTAGTACCCAGCAGCTTTTGAACCAGCATTTTTCCACGACTGAGCAACGGCAGGAACTGCTGCTGCCGCTACTGCCGCGACGCACAAACCAAGTGTGATGAAATGCAAACGGCGAATCATTGCGAGTCTCCTAATTTTTGGTTGTCAAATCAGAAATACATACTGTTGTTGGACAGAGAACTTAATACCCTCTATTGTACCGGACAAAATATAATTCATCCAGTTTTTGCTTGATTGTGAACCACGATGTTCGGACAAGCGTTTGAATCTGAGCAATTGGACATTTCCCTTGTACCTCAAAGATGTGACAATTAGAGAAGAAAAGGTGATACCGTAATGAAGATGCCCTATTGTTTGAAAAGTTCGCTTTTGATTGCTACAGCTAGCATCTTTCTCTCCCATTCACTTGTCGCACTAGGTAGTCACCCCAACATTGTCGTCATCATGGCAGATGACCTCGGGCTTGGTGACATAAGCTTTCATGTTCGATCAATTCAGCACGAAGCACCCGTCGTTGAAACTCCTGCGCTCGATGACCTTGCGTCTCATTCGCTTTGGTTTACTGACGGCCATTCGGCTACAGCCCTCTGCGCTCCTACTCGCTACGCCGTCATGAGTGGTAACAACAACTACCGTTCCTATGCACCATGGGGCGTATGGAGCACTTTTGGCGAAACGGCGTTCCAGCCTGACCATGCTACCCTCGGAACTGTTGTTCGTGACGCTGGCTACCAAACGGGATTTATTGGGAAATGGCACTTGGGTGGTGACTTTTATATCCCAGGAAGTAAATCTTTTTATCGTGGACCGAAAAATGGTGATCTGACCGATAAAGTTGATATGACACGGTTCATCTCCGGCGGTCCGAGAGATTGCGGATTTGAATATGACTTCACCGCACCATGTGGAATTCAGGGTCCAATGTATTTGCTTTATGAAAATCAAGTGTGGAGCCCAATAGCCGACAACTCACAGATTATTTTCCTCAACGAGGATACGGCAGTTCACCCCAAAGACATGAGTGACAAGGGACCTGGATTGGGTGATTCACAATGGGACTCCCGTGAAATAGGCCAGCGTCTTTCAGAGAAAGCGGTTGACTTCATAACGCATGCCGCAACAGACAACAAACCCTTTTTCCTGTACTACTGCTCACCAATGGTTCACCTACCACATTGCCCTCCTGATGTTTTTGATGGAAAAAAAATAAAAGGGCAAACACCGACCAACCACCTCGACATGCTTCTCGACCTCGACATGCAAGTGAAACGAATTGTCACTGCTCTTAAAGCCACTAATCAGTACGACAATACTCTGCTGATTGTCACCTCTGATAACGGTGGTCTCGCTGATCGGCCAGCAGAAAAAGAAGGGCACCGATCAAACGGCGGATGGAAGGGCAACAAGAATTCTCCACTGGAAGGGGGCCACCGGGTCCCATTCTTTGCAGTATGGCCGGGCCGAATTACTCCTGGTATTACAGAAGAACTTGCCAGCAATCAGGACATTCTAGCAACACTCGCAGCCCTGGTTGGCACACACATCCCAATCAATCAGGCGATGGACTCAAACAATCTGCTGCCCTTGTTTACAGGAGACGGAACGTTCCAAAAAAGAGATATCTTCCTTCAACAAGCCGGTTCGCAGTGCGAAGTCATGGTTCGCAAAATGCCCTACAAACTGATCATGCAAAGTGACCAGAAACGCACCCATTTCACACCGACAAAACTCTTTAACCTACGCGATGATCCGCACGAAGATACAAACCTTCTTGAACAACCAAGCTATCAATCCATAGCACAGTCGCTCTTATCAGAATATAAAAATCTTATTGAGTCGAAGCGATCGACTGTTCCGGACCCCTTATAAAAATCGTGCAAAACAAGGATTTCCCATGAATAGGCTGAGAACCTTTCATTACATCTCCGAATTTAACTCCCAACAATGCACATAACTTTTGGAACATCAATGCTGTCTTCATACTAAATTTACTTTTTCATTCAATCAAACCAGAGAACCTGTTTATGGATACTGTCTTTTTTCGAACTACAACACTGTGTGCTGCATTTTGCGCCTGCCTCTTGAGTCCATCCTCCAATATCAAAGCAGAACTTTACGAAGTCCGCGGCTACATTCTGAGTGACGACAGCGATGAAGATTCAGTTGACGAGTATTTGTCACATGCTCTTATCCCTGCTCTTAAACGCCATGGCATTGGACCGGTTGGTGCTTTCACGAATGCTTCGAATGATGAGACTGGGGCAAAAACCATATTTGTGATCATTCCTCACAATGACCCCTTGGCAATTTTGCAGGATCGTGAAGTTATTCAATCAGACCAGCAATACCAAGGTGACGCAGCCGCCTTTTTTGCGAGTGGCAATCGAGACAAAAGCTTTCAACGGATATCGAGTGAACTTCTAGTTGCGATGCAGTGTTGGCCTAAAGTTAAAGTTCCTCCAGGAGTCACCGCAAACAAGAATCGTGTGTATGAACTCCGAACATATGAAAGTGCGCACGAAAAACTGGGACAACTGAAGGTAGACATGTTCAATAACGGTGAAGTGCCGATTTTTCTTGACTGCGGAATTACTCCGATATTTATCGGGCAAGCAGTGATTGGTCCGTACACCCCTAACCTTACCTATCTGACAATGTACCCCAGCGAAGAATCACGACTTCAGGCTTGGAAATCATTCCGAGAACATCCCGCCTGGAAAGTTCTTAGTAAAGTAAAAAAGTACAAAGGCACAGTCAGTAAGATTCACAAATACGTTCTTGTTCCAAAAGCCTATTCAGAAATGTGATGAAATAAACTGATGTGCTCAGCTAAATCAATTACCTTCGGCTGGTTTAGTAAGTTTATTTAAAATGTTTTGCTCTTCTTCAAACACCTTAAGAAAAGGAGTATAAATTGTTTTATCTGCAGACCAGCGTTTCGGTTCTGGATCAGGTTTTTCAAGCCTTCCCGACGGGTAGTCTCTTCCAAGCACGCTTTCATCAATTGACTGAGAGAACTGTGCATACTCATGCATCAACTTTTGGAAGATGACTGGCTTTTCCTGAGCAATACTTTTTGACTCAGCAGGATCGGCTACAAGATCAAACAGTTCCTGAGACTCTTTTGCCCGCTTACCTTTTTTCGTAGTTTTAGACGTGCTTAAAACAACCAACTTATATCGCCCATTAATCCAGGCACCGCCACCGTTCCAGCGAAAACCCATTGGCTTATTGCGATTATTCGACTCGCCATCAAAGAGTTGGCACAAACTGACACCGTCATGCACAGGCAGCATGGTTTCTTCTGGAAGCCCAACAACGTCGAGAATTGTTGGAAAGATATCGACTGCACCAGCCTGAAATTGTGAGGCTTTTGGCTCAATTCGTAACGGCCACTCAACAATCGAAGGAACACGCAAGCCCCCCTCGTAAAGTGTCCCCTTTGAACCACGCAATGACACCATGCCATCAATCGATTCATTCAATTGACCAACTGTTGGCTGAAAATCTTTATTCGGCAAGCCGCCATTATCTGATGAAAACCAGAGCAGTGTATTGTCTGCGATGCCAAGCTCTTGAAGACCACTACGAAGCGCACCAATGCTTCTGTCCATTGCTACAATTTCACCGTAGTGTCTCTGTGCCTGAAATGACAATTGGGAGAATTGTTCCCTATCTGATTCCAAAGACGCCCAGGGAGAATGCGGCGTTCCAAACCAAATAACTGTAAACGTTCGTACGTCAGAGTTCTTATTGAGTTGTTCTTTCAGAAAATGGAGTGCCTCCATCACAACCACTTCGGATGAGTCACCTTTCTTCTTTTCAAAATCACCAGCTTTTTTTCCACGTCGCCCCATGAGTGGATGCATATCAAAAAAATTTGTTACCGAAAGCCAGTGCCTAAAACCGAAAACATCCGGCCGGCGTTCATCGTTTGGTAAAATTGGAATACCAGCTCCTCGAATTCCATTCAAATGCCACTTACCGAAATGACTCGTTACGTAACCGATTTCAGCAAGTGCCTGAGGAATAGTTTTTTCTTGTAAACGTAAGGGGTATCCGTGCGACATCACGCCAGTACGCTCGTGTGTTCGCCCGGTAAGCACCGTTGCCCGAGTCGGTGAACACACTGGGCCACCCGCATAAAACCGATCAAGCCGAAGACCATGTGCGGCCATATCATCAAGATGTGGTGTCTTAAGAAATGGGTGTCCGTAATAACCAGTCTGTCCCCACCCCTGATCATCTGCCATCACAAGCACAATGTGAGGGCGATTCTCACTATCCTGACGTGCATCACAATCTGAACAGAAGACAAAACAGACGGCGACAAGAGAAATAATGGCAGTTCCTCTTTGATTCAATACTTTCATTACTCGTCTCATTGGATTTAAGTTTCTAAAAATTGCCTTCGAAAAATATTTACAGAACATATGGAAGTCGTTTATTGCTCTGACGGTTGCCTTGTATAGCCTTCATCTCCCGCAGCAGTTCGTGCCTGCTCAAGAAGAAATCCAACAACACGACTATATTCTGGATCATCAAGAAGATTTTCACTCTCCATTATATCATCTGTGAGGTTGTACAGTTCCTGCGGAAACATTTCCTGTTGCCACGCGTAACGATGATCAAGAAAAAGCTTCCACTGTCCAACAAGTGGTGTTGCATTCGACCGCACCGCAACCCAGGCCCTCTTGTCTGATGTTTTTTTTGACGCCTCCTTGTGATCATTTGGAAAGATTGCTACGCGTGGGTCAGTCAGGACTCCTTTCATCGCCGCGAGTTGACTAATACTGTCTTCTGCTCCATAAAAATGACCATGAAGTGGTGGAAGCGGCTTGCCAATAGCTTCTGCCACCGTGGCGAATATATCGTTGAGGGCACACAGCCTCGCGCAATCACGGGCTGGTGTTTCCACCCGCCCATCTCCTACTCCGCCATGTGGCCAGCTAGCAAGAAACGGCACTCGATGGCCTCCTTCATAAACTGACCCCTTATGGCTACGAAGCGGGCCAGTACAGACTTTTGATGGTCGCTCAGCTCCATTGTCGCTCGAAAACAGAAACAATGTGTTCTCGCGTAGCATGTGGCTCGGTCGACGTGGATCAGGAGTCCTATCAAGAAAATCAAGCAGTCGTGCAACATGAACATCGTTCTGATACACAAAATCAAGTCTCTTACTATTTGTTGACTTGCCACTTTTAAACGTGCTCGCACCGACAACAGGATATTCTCCTAATGCGTCTGATGGCGTATACGGGCTGTGATTCGAAGGAGAGGCAAAATAAAGGAAGAACGGCTGATGAAACGATTGTGTTTCAGATGTAGCCTGCTCCAAGAAGCTAAGTGCTTTTTTATCAAGCGTTCGTCCAACCTCATCAAGCTGATACGAGCCATCCAGTTTTTTCCCGTCACCCGTCGCACCAAGAATTGATCGTCCCTCGATCCAGCCCGGGCCAATCCGTTGCGTCGGGCTGTTTTTCTTTTGTCCATCTGGACCAGAGGTTCCATGACTTCGGGACACACCAAAAAATGTATCAAAGCCATGATCGAGAGGACCATCAGCAATCGGCTTGGTAAGATCAGCATCATCCCATCCGGTGGCTGTATTCCCTTCTTTATTTCGGTAGGTTAGACCAAGATGCCACTTTCCAAACATCGCTGTCTGATAGCCTGCATCCTGCAGAAACTCCGGAAATGTAATCCGTTCCCGCTCAATGAGTGGCGGGCAATGAACTCCAAACAAAACCCAGTGTTTCAGTCGGGTCCTCCAACAGTAGCGTCCCGTGAGCAAGGCATATCGGGTCGGAGAACATCGACTTGATGGTGAATGTGCGTCCGTAAAGCGTACACCTTGCATTGCAAGACGTTCCATCGCCGGCGTCGATATCTGCACTGAATCCGAATTCTTTGTCAAATCTTGATACGCACTTGTATCTCCAAGCCCCATATCATCGGCTAGAAAGATAATGACGTTGGGTGGCAGCTCAACACGAGAAGGTTCTGCGAAACAAAGACAAGGAATTAATAAAAAAATGACAAACAAAATGCAGGTCTTCATAATACATAAACTTTCTGATCAAACCTCGCGGCACTAAGGCCTGGTTCCATAACAGAGCCTAAAAATCAAATGATTGTGCAATCAACATATATAAAAGTCACAAACACCTGCCTCCTTATACTTCTCTTTTGCGTGACAGAAGACACTTCTTTTGGGCAAAAGCGTATGGCTCGTATTTCAGTAATATCGAACGACAACATTGTTGTACAGCAAAAACCAGTAACGTTGACAGCTTCTATCGAAAACAGATTGGATGAGCTTATTACTGGAACACTCACATGGAATGTCCGATCGGTTTTCTTCGAATCACCTCCGTCAACTGAACAACGTATTTCTATCAATCGACGGAAAAGCATTTCCTGCACGTACTCGTTCTCAATGCCCTGCCCTGGATTTGCAGACATCGAGTGTCAGTTCCTGACATCCAACAGCGACACTCCTATAACAGCAACCTATCGCATTGGATCAGACGTAGGAAAAATCACGAGCCCTCTTACAATACAAAAAGATTTCTCTGTTTTCTGGGAGCAATCCCTGACTCAACTTGCCAAGGTGTCACCAAGATTTCAGATAACACCTCAGCCGAACAAAGCTCGACCAAGAGTACGGCTTCACGAGGTTTCTATGAAGAGCTTTGGTGACGTATCTGTCCGGGGTTGGCTTGAGACACCAAACAGGGCTGGAGTCTATCCCGTTGTTCTTCGACTGCCCGGTTATGGCCAAAGCATGAAGCCTGTTGGTGATCAAGAAGATCTGATCGTATTTTCATTCAACCCTCGAGGACATGGTAACAGCCAAGATGATGTACCTGGCACGCCTCAAGACTATTGGGTACGGGGCCTTGATGACCGAGACACGTACTTTTATCGTGGCGCTTACCTTGACTGTATTCGAGCCGTTGATTTCCTCTGTTCTCTCGACAACGTTGACCAAGATCGGATTGCAGTCTGGGGAGCCAGCCAAGGCGGAGGCTTTGCATTTGCAACGGCAGCGCTTGATAATCGGGTCGATCTTTGCGTTGCAGACATACCCTTTCTCTGCAATTGGACAAACTACTTTAAACTCACGCAATGGGACGAAATGGATGAATGGCTAGATAAGAAACAAGATCGCTCTTGGTCCCATGCTCTAAAAACAATGAGCTACTTTGACACGATGAATCTCTGCGAACGAGTTACATGTCCAACCATTATGAGCATCGGGCTACAAGATCAGATTTGTCCCCCAACAACAAGCTTTGCAGCTTTTAATAGAATTCGTGGGACCAAAACTCATATGATTTATCCGACGCGTGGGCATGGCCTCAGCAGAGAACATCGGCACCATACATGGAAACAGATCAAAGAACTATTTCTTCCATTAAAAGCGGAAAAGGAGTAAAACGCTTACGTTCGTTACATTAGAGTTGTATCGCATGAACCGAATTATTTAGCCGAAACCTGCTGCGTCGAACAGTTTGTATCACGTCACCTTTGCTCTCAACGGAACTGCTACTATGACCCGTTTTTTCTTAACCTCAATCGTGTGTACGTTGCCAGTGTTCCTTCTGGCACTCAGTGATGGTCGAGCCTCTGAGCCCGTACCCAATGTCCTTACGCGAGAACAACAAGCTCAACTTACGCCACAGAATATCTTGGATGAACTTATGGCGGGTAACAGGCGATTTGTATCCAACAACCTGACAGAGCGAAATCACTCGAAACAAGTTCGTGAAGCATATGCGGGACAATTCCCAAAAGCTGTCATCTTGTCATGCCTCGATAGTCGAATCCCGGTTGAGGACGTCTTTGACCGTGGTGTCGGAGATATTTTTGTAGCACGAGTGGCTGGAAACTTTGTGAATGAAGACATCCTTGGGAGCATGGAGTTTGCGTGTCATGTGGCTGGTGCCAAAGTGGTTCTGGTTTTAGGACACACCCATTGTGGCGCTATCCAAGCAGCTATTGATAACGTTCAACTAGGGAATATCACACCGATGTTGGCCAAAATTCGCCCTGCTCTTGAAATCGTACAACCATTTGGTGGAAAGAAGACAAGTGCGAACCCTGACTATGTTGCGCACATTTGTCGGGAAAACATTCGCATGGCGGTAAGAATGATCCAAAACCAAAGTGAAATCTTAAAAGGGCTTGAAAACAACGGTTCAATAGACATTGTTGGCGCTTATTATGACCTCAACTCTGGGACCGTCTCACTTGTTGAAGAAAAACAGAAACAAGACTAATGCCCTCTTTAGCATATGTTTCGTTTTGTCGGCGATGCATATTATTTGTCAACCGTTGCATATGCAGTTCCATCAACTTCATTGATTACTATTTTGACATGCGTTGCTCTTCGCCCGGCATCAAATTGTGCAACGAACGGTCGCCCCGACTCGGACTTTCCTGATATCTTATACCGACCATGGAAACCATTGAACACGCACTCTCCATTTTGATCCGTTTCACCAGCTACGTGCGTGATCAATTTATGATTCAAAAGACTATTGAGTGCATCGTATTGCTCGGTTGGCTTTCCATCTTCACCAAAAAGGCGATTTCCAGTGAATTTATCGTAGTTCGCCCATAGGTTGAGAACTCGCACCGATGGATGGCTAAAAGCCGTTGCCGCTACTTGGACGAAGTACTCAGCAAGTGTGGCATCATTCCAGTCACCCGTACGATAGGCCCCTTCTATCTCTCCTTTGATAATTCCAAATTCCGTAATGTGAATCTTTACGTCACTTTTTTTGTACTGCTCGAAAGTTTCAAACATTTCTTTGGGGCTTGCCCACAAGCGACGTGGTTTATGCGCGTGCATCGAAACGAAGTTAATTCCAGGGTA
>JAQWMC010000096.1 GCA_029246985.1 Pirellulales bacterium | reverse complement strand
TACGAAATAACGCCATGTCACACAACATTTTTTATTATTTTCGCTTTCCCCCCCCCCTCACCATTTTCCTGTTTCTGATTGAGGTCGAGTAAAAAAGTTTGGCTATTAAGAGGCGTCGTTCAAAAACGTCGTTTTGCCATTGTAAGGCTGGTGTCTGAAAGAATGGAGCCCATCGCGATCGATGTGATCCTTACCGGTGATCATTAGTCAAGCTTTCTCACCAAACTCCAAGGGCTCAAGCTTTTCCTTCAATCTCGACTACGGCCGCTGGAACTTGGGGGTCAGTTCCAACGGCAGCTCGATGCTCGTCCTAGAAAACGTGAGCCTGAGCGTCACATTCACGGACCGGGCGAATCTTTTTGCTGAGTTGGGAATTCCAGCACACGGAACGAGATGCTATCTACAGAAAAAATGATCAAGGAAGATTTCCGTCAGCCATTCCGATGATGACGGCAAGATAACTGTCTATTCGAGGTGGGCACGGAAGTTCGCTATGAAGGAATTTCCTACGCTGTGAATATGGCTGTGTGTGAGTCTGGCAGAAAAGTATATATGTGTGGCTGATAGTGAAGCAGGTGGTAAAAAGAACGAACGGAACCATTCAAATTTGAAGAGTTGTAAAAATCTACAAACCGCCCGTTCGATAATTTTAAAGAACGAGTGCATAGGAAGAAATAGAAGCCATGAAATCATTCCGTTGGATTCCACTCGCACTTTTCGCCACGATCAGCATTTTCGGTTTCGCAGATGAACCATCGAGTCCTGATGCGGATACTGTATCGCAACGTTCGTGCAAACGGTCCACGCCAAACGTGCTGGCGTACTATTACCCTTGGTACAATAAAAGTGATTGGTCACGGCATGACTATGTCGGAACACCGGAACTAGGGGAATACGGAACTGATTCGCCCGCAAGTGCTGAGCAGCATATCGACTGGTGCGCTGATCATGGCGTCGATGGGCTGTTTGTGTCTTGGTGGGGCAGAAAGCACCTCACCGACAAACACCTTACCCTCGGACTTCTTCAAGCATTCAACATCCAGCGAATAAAATTCACTCTGTTTTACGAATCGCTAGGGTTACTTGACTCGAAGGATGGCACGAATGACGGTGTCTGTGACTTTTCAAACCCTGCTGTCATTGAAGCGATGACAGATGACTTTCGGTATTTAAAAGAAAACTATTTCGATCACCCTCAATACTTGAAATTATCCGGACGTCCAATAGTTGGTATGTATGTGACTCGAACGTTTAGGAACTTCACTCGTGATCACTTAGACCAAGTCCGTGAGGCGATCGGATCTAACATTTTCTTGATCGCAGACGAAGCGTTCATTGGTAAACAGGCATCCCCTGCTACCGCCGTGAATGGCCCCGGAATTTTTGATGCCTACACAGCGTACAATATGTTCGAAGATGGTAATGTCCGCGGGGACGATTCGGCGCTTACGTTCCAATCACGTGAAGCGTTGCCGATCTTTCGCACATGGGCCGCGGAAACATTATTTATTCCAGCGGTTTTCCCCACCTACGAGGACTTCCGAGGCCATAAGCCGCTGCCCGGAAATGCTTGTGACTTTGCCACGCTGCTTAATGCTGCCTCGGACATCGCCACCCCGCTTGATTCATCAACGCCGCCCATCGTTTTAATCACCTCTTTCAATGAGTGGTGGGAAGGAACCACGATCGAACCGACAACGGAGTACCGAAAGGAATATCTGCAAGTCATCCAGCGATTCAAAGCGTCGTCGCAAGACAAAGTCGACTAATGAAGGTCACCCAGCTCCGTGGTCACACCTCGTACATTGATGATCAGCCCTCCTCTGCAGCGATACAAAACCTCAAGAATGCAGGTTTTTTGGTAAACTTCCACGACCAGATTGCCATTGCAAACCGCATGCAACACAAGCATGTGACCATTGGCGTTATTCAAAACACCGGGCTTGCTGTTTATCGAGACTATGTGCATACATCGCATCGTCCAGTCCATCGTCTTCGGTGCAAACGAAGCAATCGTCACTCAATACACTGCCAAAACAATTGATCCAATCACTGGTGGCTCGGTATTCGAGAATCGTACCCCAGCGCACGTCGGTTCGGTCCTCGCATCAGCAGCACCAAAAATCCACCTAGCCACGGAACACGACGAGTTGGATTTATAGCGAGTCTGTCGTGGGGGGCGCGACAGCCGTGGGAGGTGAATACTCCCGGTGGGTTTCACTAAACTCACGGAATGGCCGGTCAGGAAAATCGTTGAGGTATTTGGCGAGCCGCTTTTTGAGAATTTCTGTGGCGGCGGGTTCTTGCCCGAAGATATTCGTGTCCTCGTTCTTGTCCTTGCTCAGGTTGTAGAGCTGATTGTCATCGAAATAGGCTGGATTGGAATGGGCTCCCAGGGAACCGAGTTGACGGTTGTTGACGTAGTAGGGCCGCGGTTCGGTGTATTCACCGGTTGCCTTATTGCCTTCGATACGTTCCCATCGATAGCCGCTGTCAATTTGTTCATAGATCTCTTTGGGGTAGCGTACCTCGATGTACTTGCGGTCCTTGGTGCGGATAGCTCGGGCGTAGCCAATTTCGGCAAAGAGATCCTGGCGCACCGCAGTGTTGCTGCCCTTGAGAACCGGTACGAGGCTCACGCCATCGACCGGTCGTGTTGGTAGGTCCGAGGCGTCAGTTAATGCAAGCAAGGTAGGAGCGATATCGACATGGCTTACGATTTCGTCATAGACCTGGCCTGGCGAATCAATGCCATTGGGCCAGTTTATTACCAGCGGCACCCGCATGCCGAGCTCGTAGAGCGATGATTTGCCCCAGACTATAGGGCCTTGTCCGGGCCTACTGGAGTTCAGATCCTTCTCGCCGTGGTCGGAGGTGAAGATGATGAGCGTATCATCTCGAATGCCATGTTCGGTGAGTTTGTTGACAATCGCCTGAATCGAATAGTCAAGCCAGGTTTCGCGAGCTGAGATCAGCTCTTTGTGACTGCTTTTCACCTCGTCAATGATGGCCTTTCGGGCAGGCATAAACGAATAGTCTTCGTCCGGGCAGTAGCCAGCACTCGTGTATCCATTATCAGATTTAAGCGTCTTGCTCAGGTCGTTGCGTACCGGGCCATGATTTATTGTTGGTGCGATATAGAGAAAGAAACGTTCGTTGTGGTTTTCTTCAATGAAGTCAATCGCCCCCTTGGTGATCCATTCCTGGTTGTGGACGGTGCAGGCGTCATTATTGAGTTCCTTGAGGTTTGCCTTGTAGTAGCTATCGACATAGTCGAATCCGAATGCCCGCATCCGCTGGCAGAGCACCCGGTGATTGTGCTGCATCTTTGCGTTGGTGGTTTGATCGGTCTTTGGATCTGCGGTTTTTGGGTAGGCAAGCAGTCCTTTTGCCGCCCACGTCCCAGTCCGGTTAAGATCGTCATCGGTAAGATGGCCTTTACCAACCATGCCTGTGCGATAACCAGTCTGCTGCAGCCACGCAGCAAGATTCTGTTTGTCGGATTCAAGTTCAGTATCGGCCACACCAAAACGGCCAATTGTGCCGAGCGGGTAGCGAGCAATAAATTGTTTGCTGGTATTCCGCGAAGGCCAGCGACTGGTCAACAACGCGTACCGCGATGGACCACAGACCGTTGAGGCAGCGTAGGCTGAAGTGAAGCGAAGGCCGCTGGAGACCAGCGTGTCCAGAGTCGGAGTGATAGAGTCGCGACCCTCAAAGTTGAAGTGCTGGCCACCGGCCATGTCGTCGACATTAATGATGATAATATTCGGTCCGGTGGCAGCGGTCTGGGCAACAACCTTGTAGTAGATTGAGGTTGCTGTCTTTACCAACTGCAGCCCGCGATTTGGCGGCAGGTCAAAGTTCCGAGTCCGGAAGCCGGCGGTGTCAGTGAAGCCATCCTCGTTATCACTGCCGAAACCGGGGCCGACAAGGGAGCCGAAATTGGCAAGAACAAACCGATCGCCAAGAGTGACTGGAGTAGTCAAGTCACGGCCATCGAGAATCCACTCATAACCAGTCTCGAGGATAAGTTTGCCGCCGTCCAGTTCCAGCGGACTGCTGCCGCTGTTGTCCGGGATAGTTTCAACGGTGGCGGAACTTCCGACCTTAAAAGTACCAGTGCCAGTATGACCGAGCGAGGCCGATGATCCTTCGAGTATTAATCGAACGGTCGACTCGAGCACGTCACCGATGCTCATCGAAGCGATAGGCAGATTACCACTCTCGCGGATGGTCAGGGAGCCGTCGAGGATTCTCAGTGCAGCGGGGCTGGCCACGGCAGCATTAATAACCACGTCGTAGTTGTCGATAACCGCATCATCAGGAGCAACTGGAACTCTGTCTGGGTTCCAGTTGGCCGAAGTTGTCCACAGAAGGTTGCCTCCTCCGTTGTCAAACCCCGTGTCTGTGTATGCTGAGCCAATCGAGAATGTAAAACCGGCAATCGCTGCACTTGACGTCGGCCCGTCTTTGGGGAGTTCCCGGAAACGAAGAGAGTCACCGTCGGCAAGCGACATGCCATCAAGTGCGTTGGAGCCGGCTGCACCCGAGAGATCGCTAAAGCTGTTTTCGGTGGTACCGTCCACAACTTCCATGTCTCCACCGGCACCGTCTGCGTGAGACCAATTAACGAGATTTAGGACGAGTCCTTTCGGGGCGGTGAGAGTCCAGGCCAGTGCCTCCGGTGTCGACTTGCCGCCGTCCGGACCATAGTTCAGTCCATCTACTCGATTCGAGTTCTCGCCCTGCACACCGATACCGCCACCATTGTTTTCAGTAATGGTCAGCCCGCCCCCACCGGTTCCGGTGCCGGTTAGTGTGAACGATTGATTCCAGAGCGAGTGGTCCGCTACTGATCCAACTACGGCGTTGTTCCATTCGGCCACCATGTTCTGAAACAAGACATCTGTCGCGTTGGTTGAGGCATTGAGTGACACGACCCCGGCTTCAAGAATGGAGAAGTCGAGCGTGATGGTTCTGTCGGAACCGCCGGCAGGGACCCAGCTCATGCTTCGGGCTTCTGAGGAATCGCCAAAGCCGGTTCCGCTATTGGCAAAACGCACCACCACGGAGGCGGCTTGCGCAGCAGTAAGATCAAATTGTAAACCACTGACCACAAAGCCTTTTCCGGACGTGCTGCCTGTTGAGGCAATCGTGAAGTCTCCTGTGAGGCCTTGAGACAAGACATTTACCGAACCACTGTTGCTGGCGAGGTGGTGGGTGGTGCCCGAAACATCCATCACTGCGCCTTCGGTACGGTTGCAATATTCAATGCCGGAAAGATTGAACTGAGTATCTGCTACGATTACTGTCGCGGTGATCACCTCTTTGACTGCGGACTTGTTTGTGTCGATCAGTTTTGAATTGCCTCCCTGCACTGCGAGTCCACTGCCGGTGTTGTCGATCCGTAAACTACCGGAGCTGGTGGATGACAGCTTGATGACGAAACGTTTTCCGTGCATGGCGGGGTCAGTCACTGTGCCCACCGGACCGTCGAACTCGTCCACAAAGGAGGCCGGACCCAGTGCGGTTGAGGAGGCATCAAGCGTGACGTTGCCTGTGTCATCAACAGTGAATTCGAGTGTAATCTCACCGGTATTCTGGTTCGCGTCGGGCAGGCCAGTAAAAGAGTGACTAAAGTCCACAGTCACGCCACCAAAGACTGTGGCGGCAGAGAGTAGCCAGGTGGCAGCAACCATTGGTCCGATGCGAAGACGACATCGAGTCTTGGGTGTCATTGTTTTGTTTCCATCCTGACGATGCATTTTAAAATAGCGAGTGGAAAAATGAAACAAAGCTATAGATGCTAAACGAGAGTTAGCAGACCACTGCGTATTATTTGGATTCATCAACGTATCGAGCACACTAGCTGCGGCATATGCTTGCTTGAACAAAAGGTTCTATGAAACATTTGAGTACGATGCGAGGCATCCTCTCAAGTAACGGGAACCTGGGAATTTACCGGATGCGTGACTCGTGATCTATCTCCGGCATTCATCATCGCTAGCAGCAGGTGCCCTTCCTTCGCAACGCCCGATCGCGCTACCACATTTGAATGGGATTCGGTAGCGGTCTGCGCGGAGGATTGAATTTTGCGAGTGAGCTGCTTTGTCCTTACCTTTTCCTGCTGTTCCCGAGGCGGGCGAGTCGACGACCTTCCTCAAAGGGCAGCGGAAACCGCTTGTCTGGCTGTCGCCGACGGGCGAGACGTTAGGGAAGGTGCCGCTCACCGTCCTGTCCTTTTGATCGGCTTTGCTTTTATGTGTTGTGACGGTTTGCAGCAGTGAGTAACAAACACATGTAAGATGTTTATCTTCGAAATCTGAACAAACTTGGCGAATCGGTTTGGCCTTATATCTTTAACAGCCTTCGCAAGTCCGCTGTTACTGATGCACACACTCTGTGCAGTGGTCCGAGGTTTGTGATTAACGAATGGTTTGGTCACGACGAGGAGATTAGCAAACAGCATTATCGAATGATCACACACGATCATTACGAGAATTTTGCGAAAGTGTCTCAGGAAGTGTCTCAGCAGCTGCAGGACGACGCAGGAAAGGGGAAGAGCGTCGGAACGATTGTTCCTGCGGGTTTGTCGATATTTGAGCAGAGCGAAGCACGGGATGGTCGTGCGACGCACATACTCGAAAGTAAAAGTGGGCCCCCCGGGACTCGAACCCGGAACAAACGGTTTAAAAGACCGCTACTCTAACCAATTGAGTTAGAGGCCCTGTTTATTTGCGTATCAAAGCACTCGCAAAGGCAACGCATCACATTGCACGAGCATAAAATATTCACAGCGAAATGGTATCACAGCAAGGTATTCCTGATTAGTACTGAACTGAATGATACGCGTTGTTTTAGGAAATGAAACTGGTACGCACCAACAACGGGAATGCCCGAGAGAGGATTTGAACCTCCACCCAGTTGCCTGGACAAGAATCTGAATCTTGCGCGTCTGCCAATTCCGCCACTCGGGCGAGTGACTCGTTTCAGAACCTAATTCTGAGGCTCATGATGCTACCAGCCACCATTCAGGAGGCAAGGGACGACGCCGTTATTCGCATGCGATGTCGCACACGCTTACTCCGGGAAAAGGCGTGTCGAGAGATAACGTTCGCCAAGGTCAGGCAGAACAACCACAACCATTTTCCCAGCATTCTCAGGCCGTTTAGCGACCTCAAGAGCACCCCATGCGGCGGCACCACAGCTGATACCACACATCAAACCTTCGCGTTTGGCAAGTTGACGAGCAGTTTCCATGGCATCCTCATCATCAACTTTTACGACCTCGTCAATGATGTCGAGGTTAAGAATGTCCGGTATGAAGCCAGCACCAATGCCTTGAATCATATGTTTTCCAGGCTTGATCACCTCACCGGCCAATTGCTGAGTGATAACCGGGCTATTGAGTGGTTCAACAGCAACAACACGGATTTCTGGTTTTTTTGCCTTGAGGGCTTCGCCACAGCCAGTAATGGTTCCACCGGTACCGACCCCACACACGATGATGTCAACCTGACCGTCTGTGTCAGCCCAAATTTCTTCCGCGGTTGTTTTTCTATGAACATCTGGATTGGCTGGATTTTTGAATTGTTGAGGCATGAAAAATTGACTGCTTGAACTTGTAATATCTTCTGCCTGCCGAACGGCACCAGGCATGCCTTCCGCAGCGGGCGTCAGGACGAGTTCTGCTCCAAGCGCCTTGAGCATCCGACGACGTTCAAGGCTCATGCTCTCAGGCATGGTGACGCGGAGTTTGTAGCCACGAGCTGCACACACATAGGCAAGGCCAATGCCCGTGTTGCCACTTGTCGGTTCAATTACAACTGTGTCTGGATCAAGCTTCCCATCGTGTTCAGCAGCATCAATCATTGCGCACGCGATTCGGTCTTTTACACTCCAGAGTGGATTCATATTCTCGATTTTTGCAATGACAGAGGCCTTGCTGTTCTCAGTCACTCTTTGCAGTCGTACAAGAGGCGTACGGCCAATGCATTGTGTAATATCGTCCCGAATTCCCATGGGGGTGATTGCTGAACTCATCAAAGGTCCTCCTGCTTGCGAAATCGATTTAATCAGTATTATCGGCAAGTTAGTCCAACAAGTGTGAAAAATTACTTTTCTCATGGAATTGTGTTATTTTTTGCCCGAAATACGCATGAAAACGTGGGGATTGTGCTTGATCTTGGCAGGCCAGACACCCTACCTTCCCAATTCGTTGAACAAGCGGTGAGTGTCTCACCAAGGAATCTGCGGTTAGGAGGGCAACAAAATGCAACGTTTCATGCTATTAGCGTTACCGTCGGTGGCTCAGGAATCGATTCACCGAATCGTTCTCATAATTCTGTTGTCGTTCTGCTGCCTTGTTCATGCATCTGCCATAGAGCCATCTACTGATTTGCCTTCGGCGAAACCGGCAGCAATTGTGAATGGCACAAATATTAGTGATGTGGAGTTAGCTGACGCATGTCTGGCCAGATACGGATCACTTGTTGTTGGCGCACTTATTAACAAAGTAATTATCGAGCAAGCATGTGAACGTAATGGTGTGGCGGTGACAACTGCTGACGTAGATAATGAGATTAATGAGATGTCTCGCCGATTTAATGTGCCACGAGACAAATGGATTGCACTCATTCAACGAGAACGTGGTGTTACTGAAAAACAATATCGGGAAGACATCGTTTGGCCAATGATTGCACTGAGGCGCCTCGCTAAAGGAAGCCTGGAACCAACAGATGAGCAGTTAAGCAAACAATTCCAAAACCAATACGGCCCTACAGTAAAGGCACGGATAATTGTGCTGGGCAGCCAAAAAGATGCCGAAGAAACACGAACCGACGTTCTTCAAGACCCCGATTCATTTGGAATTGTAGCGAGGGAAAAATCTGTCGATATTGGCAGTGCAAGTGTTGGTGGTTGGGTGCAGCCAATCCGACATTTTTCGGGTTCTCCCGAGTTTGAATCTGCTGCCTTTGCGCTTTCTGATAGCGAGATCTCTAAGGTCGTTCAGGTTGCCGACCAATTTATTATTATCAAATGTGAAGGCCATCTACCGGCTTCAGAGGTCAAGTTTGCTGACGTTCGTTCTCGTCTTGCTGAGGTTTTCCGGGAAAAGCAGTCGCGTGTGCTTTCGGGCAAGATTTTTGGAAAACTTCAATCGGAAGCAGCTATTGAGAATGCTCTGAACAATTCAGGGAAAGTCCTTCAATCGCCTAATTTAGCCGCACGGGTCAATGGTCGTCCAATTACGATCAGTGAAGTACGTGCCGTTTGTGTTGAACGGTATGGCGAAGATGTTCTACAAGCTTTGCTCACGGGAGTTCTTCTAAATCAGGCACTTGCTCGGCAGGAATTGGTAGTAAGTCAAGAAGATGTTGAAGGTGAGGTTGCGCGAGCAGCTGAATCAATGGGCTATCAAACACCAGAAGGAAAGCCCGACGTTCCTACTTGGCTGGAACAAATATCAAAAGAAAATAAACAGTCTATTGAGTTCTATCTCACCGACATCGTGCGGCCTACTGTCGCCTTGAAAAAGCTCGTAGGTCCTGTACCGGTGACCCAAGATGATCTTGATAAATCATTTACGGCAACCTTTGGACCTCGGGTCCGATGCAGAGCAGTAGTGCTCGACAATCAACGTCGGGCGCAGGAGGTATGGCAAATAGCCAGGAAGAATCCCACGCCAGAAATTATTGGGAACCTCGCCGAACAATACTCAGTCGATCCAACAAGTAAGGCTTTGCGAGGAGAGGTACCACCCATTCAAAAACACAGTGGACAGCCTGCTTTGGAGCGAGAAGCGTTTGCGTTAAAGGCTGGTGAGCTATCTGGCATAATCCAGATAGCTGATCGATTCATGATCCTACTGTGTGAAGGGTACACAAAACCGGTGGAGGTGACGTTTGATGAGGTTCGTGAAGAGTTGCATCGAGACATGTTTGAGAAAAAACAACGAATTGAAATGGCACGCTATTTCACCCACTTAAGAGAATCCGCCTCCATTGATAATTTTCTTGCAGGTACAAGCCAGTCACCAAAATCAAACATTCCAGCAGCTAGCAAAATGCCGCCCTCAACAATCACTCAGCGTGAAACGAATGAACTATCGAAGCCCCGTGCTGGGAGTCGGGCAGGAGAAAACTCGCCTCGTAGGGTGTCGCCGGCATCGTTCGACGAGCCTTTGGTGAAATGAGCTCGGCCTTTGTAAGGTTGCCTTGGGCTACTGGCCCCCACAAAAGTAATAGCGAATGCGGTAATGGCCCAGTGCTATAAAAAGCCTGATTTTTTGTAAGGCCGTTGCCCAAGACTCCCGCAGAGCAGTGTTCAGCGATAAACTACTGCAGGGGTTGTCGGTAGACTTCGAGCCGCTGACGAGTCAAAGTCGATTCATGTCAATTAGGAAAAGGGTAGAGGAGAAGCATTTGCACATTCAGGCTGCATCACGCATCGAGCAACTTCCGCCGTACCTTTTTGCGCGGATTAATAAACTGACGTACGAGAAACGTCGTGGCGGGTGCGACGTCATAGATATGAGCATGGGGAATCCTTCAGATCCTCCCGCCCAATTTATTATCGACAAGCTTGCCGAAGCAGCTGGTGATACACGGAACCATGGTTATGCTCCAGCAACTGGCGTCGTGAGTTTACGGAGGGAAGTTGCTTCTCGATATCTACGCAAGTGGGGTGTTCGACTTGACCCAGAGACGGAAGTGCTCGGCACGCTTGGGTCCAAGGAGGGGTTTGGGCATCTTTGCTTGGCGATGATTGATCCAGGTGATGACGTTATCGTTCCGGCTCCATCCTATCCAGCCCATGTCTATGCCGTAGCGTTGGCATCAGGTAATCCAATTGCCATCGATACAACGAAACCAGACAAGTTCTTGTCAGAAATCTCGGCACGCTGTGGAAGTGCGGCTGGGCCGCCGAAAGTACTCGTTATTAATTTCCCTCACAACCCGACAACAACAGTTGTTGAGAAAGAATTTTATGAAGATGTCGTTTCAGTAGCGAAGCAATATGATTTTCCGATTATCTCTGACTTAGCATATTCAGATGTGGTCTTTGATGGATACGAGACACCAAGCATCTTGGCAGTCGACGGTGCGAAGGAACTCGCAGTTGAGTTCACTACAATGAGCAAAGGGTACAGCATGGCTGGCTGGAGAGTTGGCTTTTGTGCTGGAAATGCTGACATAATCAAAGCGTTGGGAACTGTAAAGACTTATTACGATTACGGAATGTTTCGTCCGATTCAGATTGCAGCCATTGTGGCTCTACGTAATGGGGAAGCAGATGTTGCTAATCAATCGCAGGTCTATCAGCGACGCCGTGATGTGCTCTGTGAAGGCTTGGGCCGAATTGGTTGGCAAGTGGCTGTTCCCAAGGCCAGTATGTTCGTATGGGCCAAGATTCCTGAGCCATTTGCAAGCCGAATGAATAGCATGGACTTCGCTGCAAAACTTTTAGAAGAGGCTGACGTGGCTGTGAGCCCGGGTGCCGGGTTCGGTCCTGCCGGTGAGGGGTTTCTGCGGATGGCATTAATTGAAAATGAAAATCGAATCAGGCAGGCCGTGAAGCAGATTAGTCGTGCCATTGGGGCAGAGTTGCGTTCACGCAAGAATGAAGTGCCGGCAGAATAAGCAACCCGACGGTAAACCGAGGTTCGCCGTCGGGTTGAGTTTTCATTCCGGTACTAAGTATTTTTAAGCTTATTCCCCGAGCACTTAGCCTATTTCAGGCAGCATCGCCTCTGCTTCGGCGGCCTTTCTTAGCTTCTCCAAAGCTTTCGCTTCAATTTGACGGACACGTTCCTTTGTGACTCCGAGAGCCGCCCCAACATCTTTGAGAGTCTGGGGATCATGTTCATGATTCAGCCCGTAGCGACGGACAATGATTGTTTGTTCTCTTGGGTCGAGCCGATCGAGAAATTTTTCTACTTGATGAAGTCTGTCTGACTCAGCCATTCGTCGATAGCTCTCATCGGTGCTTTCGTCAGCTGTAGCATGCAGTAGCTCGATATCAGCTGCACGAAAACGATCTCGTACTTTGTGTTCATTCGGAATCGTTCGGGCATAATTTTTCATAATGGCCCAGGAAGCATAGGTGCTAAATTTATTTCCACGTGCATAGTCAAACTTTTCAGCCGCTCGCATTAATGACATGTTGCCATCACTCACAAGATCAAAAAAGCTATCCGAAGCCGATACACGTCGTTTTGCGATTGAGACAACAAGCCGAAGATTCGATCGAACAATCTTGTTTTTAAGTTCAACGATATCCTGGTAGAGAAGCTCAATCTGATCCATCAATCGTCCACTTGGGCGCTCTGGCTGCAACTGCTCACGCAGAAGTGCTGCTTTGTATTTCAGATAATTAAACTTTCTAAATAACCAGACTTCTTGCTCCCGTGTGAGTAATGGGACTTCGTAAAGGCTTGCAAGATATGCAGGCAACCCTGTTGGTCGTCGGACTCGCTTGGGAGCATCTGCATTTTCTGGAAATGGCTGGAAGACAACCTTCTCAGCACTCTTCCGGGCAAAGAGGGCATTCGGCATGTAGTCAATTGGTAGTTGAGAGATTGCCGTGGCTCGTTGGGCGAGAACAATACGATAGATGCTCGCTCGACTTCTATGGTATCGACGAGCAATTGACTCTACAGATTCTCCCTGCTGGTAATGACGGAAAATACGTGCACAGCTTTCAGGTCGTAATTTACCATCAGCATTTGGGAAGACTGCTGATTCAGGGTGATCTTGGTCGTATCGTTTAATCGTGTAGCGAATTGTTTCGACGCTTCGATTGAGACGATTTGCTATGCGTCGGTGCACATCAGCAGGGCAGGCACCTGCCGATGCAAGACGACGAGCCCACCCAACAAGTTTGTCGTGTTCGTCATCGCTTAACTGACTGAATCGACTTCCTCTTTGAATTCTTGCCGGGTTCTCATGGACAAACCGGTCAACAGCACTGGCAAGAAAACCAACACGTTTGCGGCCATTAATGACAACGCGTTGAGCTACAAGTCCGTGATCTCGCCATCGAGAAATGGTCTTTGTTGAAACATTGAATTGCCGGGCAAGATCTTCTATCGACAGAACTTCCTCATCTGAAGAAATGGTGCCGCATGGATGGGTGGGCTGGGACCCGCCGGCGCATGTATTGTCGTCGTGAATACGAATAAACGAATATGTGTCGTCTTTAAAGATGTTGGAACGCATGAAACTCCTCCATGGCAGAAATACTCAATGCTTTGAGTTTCTTTGACAACGACGTGAATTCACCCCTACGCTCATTCACGTTATCGCCGAAGCACTCGAAGCAGTATCACATCCCCAAAACAGGCAATGAAACAAATCCTGCGTCCACGCTTTGGAATCATCCTTGATCCCTACCACACCTTGTTTGCGGACGCCTTAGTTATACGCCGCAACGGGACAGATGGTTTGCTGAAACAGCAAATAATTTAAGAAATCAAGAAAAGTGCGGATTATGACAGTTCGACATGTGCCCAGGGTCGAGCGTAAGTCGTTACCAACAAAAGACTTACTGGTTTCTTTCGCAAGACAGAGTGTTTTCAGTCAAAATATTCGTTTTTCGTTAAATGGCTAGAAATAATGGACGTTTTCTAAATGGACACTTGGTATTTGCGGTGCATCCAATTGTCTTATTCGAATCTGTCCAGCGGGAATGTCTTGGGGTGTTGTTGAGGAGTTCGCCCGGTCCTTTGTTACGGGACTATTTTTTGTCTCGAATCAGCAGGTTTCCTCATTCTGCAGTCTGGTTTGGGTTCGTTGTAGAGATCAGCAGCCGGGAGCCGATTGGCTACAGAAGGAACGACTTTTCGCAGGTTAGTAACAGGGGCATGGTTTTTTATGAATCAGTGTTTGGAGGCTCCAGCATATGGGCAACTTTCGTCGACAATTTCTCGACTGATACACATAGTTTTTCATGCCTTGGTAGGGCTCTCTTGTTTTGTTGATTGTCGTTCTGTCTTTGTTTTGGCAGGTGAACAGGAGGTGTCCCACGATACGTCCTCAATCTTCGAGATTGAGCTTGCAGTCACTGGAAAGCTGAAGTTTCCAGT
>JAQWMC010000090.1 GCA_029246985.1 Pirellulales bacterium | reverse complement strand
ATGTCTTCCAAAGCCTCTTTAATGAACGGGAATTGATAGGCAAATCCTGTTTCAAGTGCGACTTGTGGCAGAACCTTTTGGGAGGCGAAAAGTACCTTGGCAAATTCACCGAAAACCAGTCGTAGCCCAATGTATGGTGCAGGCATGAAAGCAGGGCGTTTCAGTTGTGCCGCGAGCGCTTTGGTAAATTCACTATTCCGCACTGGATTGGGTGCAACAGCATTCATCGGTCCGTTTATCAAAGATGTTTCGCTGGCGTGGGTATAAAGCCGTGCGAGATCAGCAACATGTATCCATGGCATCCACTGCCGTCCATTGCCAAGAGGGCCACCAGCGCCAAGTCGAAATGGAGTGAGCATTTTTGCTAGTGCTCCACCACCAGCCCCAAGCACGATGCCTGTGCGCATCGTGACTACACGTACACCTTGTTCACGTGCAATATCTGCTTCTCGTTCCCAGC
Organism: Pirellulales bacterium; assembly: GCA_029246985.1. Classification (GTDB taxonomy): domain Bacteria; phylum Planctomycetota; class Planctomycetia; order Pirellulales; family UBA1268; genus UBA1268. Next base: position 5,599 of record JAQWMC010000090.1, on the reverse strand, counting down.
CGATACATACATCAGCGAGAAAATCATTTCCTGGTGAAGACGATTCAGTTAAATCTTCTTCACCTCGATCGCCGTAATAGCCAACTGCACTGCTTGAGATGAGAGTTTTGATGCTATTTTTATTCTGTAAAATACCGGCAACAAGATTTTTTGTTCCAAGGACACGGCTATCTCGGATTCGAGCTTTTTGCGCAGTTGTCCAGCGACCCTCAGCAACGGACTCACCAGCAAGATGAAAAACACAATCAACATCGTCGAATGATTCAGGTGGTGGTGGCCCTTCCAGCGGATTCCAACCGATCACATCTCCTGCAAGATGGCCAATTTTTTCAGCCGCACGTTCTGGATTCCGCGTGAGTACGGTTGGTTTGTTAAGGAGTCGTAAGAGGCGTGGGCCAACAAAACCAGTGCCACCGGTGACGAGAGCTTTCATGGAGGAAACCTATCCTTAGGGGTTGGATGTGTGCAGTAATTCATGTTTTTTAATATCAAGATCCGTCGTAGCCGGTCAGCTGTGGAGACTTAGGCGCGGTTGCCGCATATTGATCAAGACTTGTGATCCCAGAACAGCATGCTTCTTAACCGGCCGGAAAGTTGGCTTCGTTTGACAGACTGTTCAGGAAAACTCGTGCCTTGCCATATTCGCTCGAAGGATAGTCCTTCACGTGCTCTTTGAGGACCTCCATAAATTTACTGACTGTCTTGCGAATGGCTTGAAAATCTTGCAACTGAAGGCTACTCCCGGATGAAGCACGGCCGGCAAAAAGTGAATCAAGTTCTGAACGATAAGGAGTAAAGATACTGTCTTGAAGAACGAGAGGGTATTGGATGTGACCTGTCACCGGATCAAGCTGGGTAGAGCTGAGACGAGGAGGAGCGACTGATTTGGCAAGACGAATCGCATCTTCGTGCGAGATGCGCGAGGGTGCCTCATCAGCGCGAGCTTTTCGGTTCGTCTTTCGCATATCGAAATAGGTTTCAGTCCATTTCTTTCGATTGTCGATTTGTTGGGACTGTGCCGACTGATAATTCTGGGCAGCTTCTGAGTTTTGTAAGTTTTGATAGCCTTGAGCCTTCATCATGGAAGCCATTCCGTAGTCAGCTCCTTGCTGCGCAGTCGATGCGAAATTACCTCCACCCCAGCCACGCCTGCCCATGCCACCCATCTGTGCTGCGAGTGGTAGCACCAAAAAGCTCCAGCAAAGAATTCCACATAAAAACCGATGTTCCGTGGGAAATGAGAGCGTCAGCAGCCAGGTTCGAAACTTCATGGAAAAGACCTCGTCGGATAACCATTCAAATGTTTCTGAAACCATGCAATTATAGTTTCAGCGAAAATCTACTGATAATAGTATACTTCGAAAGTTGAAATATCGCGATGTGAGCCTTCTTCGGAACACATGGCCAAGATGTTAAGTGCCGGATTAAGGGCTTGCTGAAGTGCCTTTAGAAAAAACAAAAACCCACGCAAATCGGAAAAATATTATGAATTCTTTTCGGATTCTTGGTTCTCTATGGGCTCTTGTTGTCTTGATCGGTTTTATCTCCGGCTGTTCTCAGCCCAAACAAGACTCAGGGACTGCTTCTGTTATCCGAACTGATTCAGCTGAAGGGGGCGGTGCTACTGAGGAACAAAAGGCTGGTAGTGCTCTAGAAAGCATGAATCCGAGTGGGAACTCCAATGAATTGGCCGAGGTTCAGCAAGAACCAGACGGCTCGCAGAAAGCGACGGCTTTGTCAGAGGAAGAGAAAAGCAGGCCGGTTGTCCGTCCATCGGTATCCGAACAGTCAGAGGCTCGCGAACTGAGTATTAATGAGCTTCGTGAGAAACTTTCAGCCGCCACAAATCCAGATGCGGTCGTTAAAGTGACTGATTCAATCGGTCGGCTTCGAGGCCAAGGACGATCAGCTTTGCCCGACTTGCTCAAGCTTACAGCAGATGCTGATCCAAGAGTTCGGTGGCACGCTGCCCGTTCAGTTGGGCTCATTGGTGAAGATGCAGTTGCAACTATTCCGACATTGCTCACGCTACTCCAAGATGCTGATCCAGTCGTTGCAACACAGGCAGCTGCAGCGATCGGTCATATACGAGAAGACGACGATCTCAAGGGCCTATCAGATGCGGACAAAGAACTGTATGCCGATGCTGTAACACAGCTTGTGGGAACACTCGTTCATAATGATGCCCGTGTCCGCCGTGCATGTTTGCGTTCACTTCGAACACTCGATCCATCTCCAGAGCAGCTCATGCCGGTCGTAGATACAGTTTTTGCTTCACAGGATCCCGCTGTCATACTGCCTATCTTGCAAAGTATTGCTGATATGGGCTCAGAGGCAGTGCCATTCTTGGTCGAGCGACTCAAGCTTCCTCAAGGACGGTTTTGGGCGAGTGTTGCCATTACTGAAATCGGTCCGGGTGCTGCAGGTGCCACGCAAGCACTTATTGAAGCTCTGCCGGAGAGTGCGCTTGATGAGCAACTCCACGAGGTATTTGCCCTCGCTGCGATTGGTGAAGGCGCTCAGAGTGCGGGAGAAGCCCTGGTGAAATTATACGGTGATGGGGATTCTTCGCTGCACGGTCCAATTTTGTATGCGATCGGAAAGTTGAAGTACAGAGAGGCGGAGTCAGTTCTGGCACAAACGGTTGCAGAGGAGTCGTCACTTTCCGCTACGGCAGCGTGGGCTCTAGCCAAAATAAACCCAGATGACTCAGCATTGGTCGATGATGCGGTAAAAAGAATGCGTGCTCAGTGTCAAAGCGAGAGTGTGTTTGAACAAGCAGCGGCTGTATCAGCTTTATCAGACTTATCGACTTCCATGGATACAACACAGCGGCAAAGCCTTGGAGTCTTTCTCGGAAACATACTGGAGAATGCACCGGAGCCGGTTCAGGAAGCTGCTGCAGCAGCAATTGTTCGGCTTGGCAGTGACGGTGTCCCTGCTCTTGTTGCTCGCTTGAAAGACACAGAGACACAATTCTTTGCTCTTGGGATCACCGCGGCAATTGGTGAACCTGCCGCCAAAGTAGTTCCTGATATCGTTAGATTACTCGATTCAAAAGATGACGAGATTGTTCACGAAGCTATTCTTGCTCTTGCCGCAATAGGTCCTGCTTCAGCTCCTGCTTCAGACAGACTTCTCACGATCCTGAACGAATCAGTGCAAACTCAGAATGAAGTCGAGACTCGGCTTCATTATGCTGCGGCGTACAGCCTTGGACGTATTGGTTCCCCTGCCGCAATGAAAGCCCTTCCTCGACTGAAAGAATTGAGTGTTTCCTCAGACGGCATGCAGGCAACCGTTGCGATTTGGGCAGTTTTGCAGATCACTCCAGATGATCAGGAGCAATTTGACAATGCAGTACCCCTGCTCACAGAAGCATTAGGTTCTGAGGTGCAGACCATTCGTCTTGAGGCGATTATTGCACTTGGTGATTTGGGCCCGCGGGCGAAAGATGCTGTACCAGCCATCGAGCTAGTCAGTGAAGATGATCCGATTCGGACGATCCGGCTGGCGGCACAGCAGGCACTTGAAAAAATCCAAGCTGACTGACAGAAGCTACCACCGAAATTCTGTCTGAGGGTCTGGCTGACCGTTCTAATCGTACTGGTTGGCACTTAGTCAAGAAACGATCCGTCTTTCGTCGATATCACTTTTACGAGGGATTTTGGCGTCGCCGGCGTCGCTGTCTCTGATAGCGGCATTTATGGTGTAAATATGGGTCGGATAGGAATTTTCAAAAAACTGTGGCTTCTTCGATGCTCCCGTTCCGTCGGGCATCGTCCACTTGTTCGAAGCATACTCGACACCCGACCGAAGAAGATTTTGGAACTCGGGCTTGGTGAGTTGTCTCGAACGCCGAATATGCTTTCACTTGCGTCACAAGTTTCTGATGGTCCGATTCACTACGTCGGACTTGATCGTTTTGAGGCACGGCTGCCTGAAGATCCTCCCGGTGTGACACTCAAGGAAGCCCATAGCTGTTTGCAAAATTTTGGCAGAGTGCAACTTGTTCCCGGCAACCCGGATTCGACACTTGCTCGTCTTTGTAATCATCTTGGCTGGTTCGACCTCATTTTGGTTTCTGCAGCCATCGATCAAGTAACCGTGTCTCGCTGTTGGTTTTTTTTGCAGCGTTTAACTCGATCACACACGGTTGTTTTTCAGGAATTAACCGAAGAGGCCTGGGAACCAGTTTCTCATCAAGATATTGATGATCGAGCAAGTCAACAGGTCCATCGCAAGGTGGGGTAAGCCATAGCTGCGTTCATACAGTGGCTCGGGGTCTCCTAGTAGCGGCAGCCCTCGCTCCCGGCTACATTAAAGGTTTCGTTTCCCTCCTCACTAATAAATGAAGTATGCCAAGTCCTCGAACACTCCTTGACAAAATTTGGGACAATCACGTTGTCTGTACTCCAGCTGGTGAGAATTCCTTGCTCTATATAGACCGTCACCTTGTTCATGAGGTAACGAGTCCACAAGCATTTGAAGGCCTACGACTAGCAAGTCGTCGTGTCCGAAGACCTGAAGCAACTTTTGCGACACCCGATCATAATGTGCCAACGACTGATCGTCGATTGCCAATTGCTGATCCAATCTCAAAACAGCAGATTGATACTTTACGGAATAACTGCAAAGAATTCGGTGTTCGACTTTTCGACCTAGGTGATGCAGATCAAGGTATTGTGCATGTCATCGGCCCAGAGTTGGGTATCACCCAGCCGGGAATGACGATTGTGTGTGGTGATAGCCACACCGCAACTCATGGGGCGTTGGGAGCCCTCGCCTTTGGGATTGGCACAAGCGAGGTAGAGCATGTTCTGGCAACGCAGACACTTCGGCAAGCAAAACCAAAATCATTGGAAGTACGAGTGGAGGGAGACTTGCCCAATGGTGTCACCGCAAAAGACCTTGTGCTCTACATCATCGGCAAGTTGACAACCGAAGGAGGAACCGGCTACGTAATTGAATATACCGGTGACTGCATTCGTGGATTTGGGATGGAGCAGCGAATGACGGTTTGCAATATGTCAATCGAGGCTGGTGCCCGTGCAGGTATGATTGCACCAGACGCAGTAACCTTTGATTATCTCCGGGGCCGAGACTTTGTGCCCAAGGACTTTGAAAAAGCTGTTCAAGAATGGCAGAAGCTTCCGACTGATGAAGGCGCAACTTACGACCGGGTAGAGATTTTTGAGTCCGCTGATATCGTGCCGCAAGTGACCTGGGGAACAAATCCAGCGCAAGTCGTGGGCGTGGATGCAGCTGTTCCGGATGTCAAGGGATTAAATGATCCCAATGAACGAACATCGGGAGAGAGAGCACTCGAGTACATGGGGCTTTCTTCGGGCACCAGAATCACAGATATACCTTTAGAACGAGTTTTCATTGGATCGTGTACGAATAGCCGTATCGAAGATCTACGTGCAGCCGCTGATGTCATTCGTGGGTACCGTGTTTCTGGCGATGTGCATGCTATGGTTGTTCCCGGCAGTGGTCGTGTGAAGCGTCAGGCTGAAGAAGAAGGGCTTGATAGAGTTTTCACAGAAGCCGGTTTCGAGTGGCGCGAAGCAGGATGCAGTATGTGCCTCGGAATGAA
>JAQWMC010000101.1 GCA_029246985.1 Pirellulales bacterium | reverse complement strand
GACCAGCCAATGATCGGCGAAGCAGTCAGACGCCTTCTTGCTGATCAAGCTGATATGACATTTGCATTTTGCAAAGATGGGTCCAAGGCAGTAACGACCGCGGAAGAATTCCAACCAACTGTCATCTTACAAGACCTTGTTATGCCAGATATCGACGGCCTGGATCTTGTAGGCCAGTTTCGTTCACATGCCAGCACAGAAAAAATCCCTGTCATCATGCTTTCGGCTACCGAAGAAGCAGCAACAAAGGCCCAACTGCTGGAAGCGGGTGCAAATGACTATCTCATCAAACTCCCTCATCAGATTGAACTGATTGCTCGAATCCGTGTTCACTCAGAAGCCTATAAAAGACTCCTTGAACGTGATGCCGCCTTTAGTGCACTTGAACGATCACTCGCAGACTTGACACGAGAACGAGAGAAGTCAGAGCGACTGCTTCGTAATATTCTCCCGGATACAATCGCCGAACGTTTGAAGAACAATGTCTCTACGATTGCTGAGTCCTTCTCGTCAGTCAGCGTCTTATTTGCCGATCTCTGTGGTTTCACGACTTTTTCGGAGCGTGTGGATGCAAGCCAACTTGTCGATCTACTCGATGACATTTTCTCTGCGTTTGACCACTTAGCAAATGCATACGGAGTTGAGAAAATCAAAACTATTGGTGACGCATACATGGCTGTTGCAGGACTTCCCGAAGCTCGTGATGACCACGCTGAAGCTGTTGCCGGCATGGGACTTGGAATGCTCGAGGCATTCAGGGGTGTGATGCGCAACCGAGGGCTTTCCATGGAAGTTCGTATTGGCATTCATTCTGGTCCTGTTGTTGCCGGGGTCATCGGCAAACACAAATTTTCGTACGACTTATGGGGTGACACTGTCAATACAGCCAGCCGTATGGAGTCTCACGGTGAACCATCTCGAGTGCATGTATCTCAAGCGACATATATGTTGCTAAAAGATCGTTACCGATTTACAGATCGAGGTGAAATGCAAATCAAAGGAAAAGGCATGCAGCAGACATATTTCCTTCTTGGACGCAATGAAAATCCGTCATAGAAACTCACGCTGGACCGCACACGTTTCAATACCGTATCTTGCCGGAAATAGAAAATACTCAGCACGGTTTGGTTTCATAGAGACTCGGATATGACAGAACCGAAAATTTCTCCTATCGGAGCAGCGTTCACCTGGGTTGGCCGTATCACCGCTATAGGGTTAGTCATGGTGCTCCCGGGTATCGCTGGGGGCTGGCTCGACCGCCAACTCGACACAACCTTGCTCGAGCCGGTGGGATTTCTGCTTGGTTTTGTCCTAGGACTCACATCCGTTGTCCGATTAGCCGCTGCAAAACGGCAGAAATAGCTGTAAAAAGGTCTATCCATGCAGAACAACCAACAATCCATTGTAAAATCTGTTGCGTTTGGGTTTGCAGTTCTCTCTGCAGGCCAGGTTCTCATCGCTGCCGTCATGATTTCCAGAAATATACCGAACCTGGACGCTGAACTTCGAGCGAAAACTGTCGCAGTCGTGAGCGCTATCACGCTAAGCGGGGCTTTTTTGGCTTGGTATGTCACATGCCGGACAAAAAAGGTGGCCTCACATCAACCTGCCCTGGGCATTGCCGGTACTCTCACGGCAAATTTAATACGACTCATAATGCCACTTTTAGCACTCGGTTTCTTCCAGACCAGTGCCGCGGAGGTGCACTGGAGCGGGCCACTTCAAAATTTTGTAAGAGAAACTCTCATTGCCTCCTACCTAGTTTTGCTTTTACTTGATATCCTTCTCCACGTAGTCGGCTATGGTGAAGGTGTTCGGTCGGTCAAACACCACGCTCCCGAATAAGACCGAACACAAACCAACTCTACTTTAAAAGTAATAAATCCATCTGATGTCAGCAAACCCCATCTATCATCTTAAGGATGCCTACTTTTTCGAAGTACCAAAGAGTCTGTGGCGTTATGACTGGAAGTCATTGAGTGAAGTGCCTTCGTTTCTGACAGATGGTCATCCTGCCGTTACTGACGTGAATGAATTTAATCGAGCGCTTGATGGCAAAGTTCTTATTCCGCAACCATTCGCGGAACTCCACAGTCTCTATGCACCAAAATCGGGATTTGCAATCTCTAAGTACATGATTCTTGAACTCGTTGTAGCTGCCGTCATGGTGCTGATATTCACACGAGTTGCGAAACAACTGTCCTCCGGGGCAGCTCCAAAAGGTCGATTCGCAAATCTTTTTGAAGCTTTTCTCGTATTCATTCGTGACAATGTCGCGCGTCCAGCGATTGATGACCCACCGGGCCATGGCCATGATGATGGAACCGCAGTACCCGTACATCGTGGGGATACCTTTGTTCCCATGCTGTGGACGCTCTTCTTTTTTGTTCTAGGGTGCAATTTGCTTGGGATGGTCCCTTGGGCAGGCTCGCCAACAGCATCGTTTTCAGTCACTCTCGCTTTAGCCGCTGTGACCTTTCTTACTGGCTTGCTGTCAGGCATGAAGCAGTTCGGTGTAATCGGATTTTTTTTAAATCAGGTTCCACCAATTGACATGCCCACATATATGTTGCCACTTAAAATTATTATTTCCTTTGGGCTTTTCTTGATTGAAATACTGGGATTGTGCATCAAACACTTGATCCTGGCGGTTCGTCTGTTAGCGAACATGGTTGCTGGTCATCTCGTACTTCTCGGTATTATGGGACTTATTACGGCGGCCGCCTCAGCTTCGACAGGTACGTGGGCAACTGTTACCGTAATTAGTGTCCTCAGTGCGACTCTTTTTAGCGTTCTGGAACTTTTTGTCGCTTTCCTGCAGGCCTATATATTCACGTTTTTGTCGGCGCTTTTCGTTGGCGCGGCGGTCCACCATCATTAATGACATAAACCACACAAAAAAAACTTTCGAGACCCTTCAAAACCTCTCAAAATTGCTTAAAACATGCCTCTATAGGATGCGGGCCGACGTCTTAGGTCGTTCAGCACAATTCCAACAAACAGATCTCGTTTCATCCCGTCTGGAAACAACGGTTTCCAGACTCACGCTTTCAAGGAGTTCCAGCCCGTGATGCTTCGCTCGTTTTTCTCAGCCCGCTCGGCCAGCACACTTGCCGTCGTTTTGCTCACGCTTCTCTGTGCTGATGTTGCCAGTGCTCAAGAAGCAGTTGGTGGTAGAGCACTTATTGATCTTTCAGCCTCTTTTGGCGTTGGCCTTGTTGTTATTGGTGCCGCCATGGGCATCAGTAAACTTGCTGCAGCAGCTTATGAAAGCATGGCTCGCCAGCCCGAAGTATCAGGTAGCATTCAGACTGCTTTGATTATTGCTGCAGCACTGATTGAGGGTTTTACGTTCTACGCACTGTTCATCTGCTCAGGAAAGTAGTTCTCCTTCGTCCACTGCTGTGTTTCAAGAAATCTGGTTACAAGTACTGCCTTACATCGCCAAGGGCGAACGAGAACAGTACTTCCAGTTTTAAGATATGTGGCAAGGTAATTCGTCAGATGACGGATACGGGAATCTTCCGCGTATCTGTCATCTGGCAACGAGTCTACGAATACATTTGGAATGATTTCACACCTGTTGAAGCGACACCCTTGATATGACCTTCATTACGACCACAAGGCATCGCATCAACCCAGCGATCATTACAAAAGGCTTGCAACCACACGCCGTCAAAATGTTCACACGAAGCGGTCTGCCACAGGAGACACAGATGTCGTATTTACACACAGCTTGCCGGCTTGGGCACTCATGTCTTCTTGCTCTAATGGTGATACTGATTGTGTCATCCTCAACAAGCAGCGCATGGGGTTCAGAGACACCTCACGCCGCTGATGGACAGAATGAAAAACATGGGGCGCATCATTCCGAAATCGGTGCAAATCCACCTCCAGGCACATCTCTTGAAGACTTCGAGAGTCCTGCAGAATTGAGGAGAGATCTGGCGATCTGGTCATTTGCTGTTTTCTTCATGCTCATGCTCTTGCTTTCTGCAGTTGCCTGGAAACCCATCATGAAGGGACTCGATGCTCGCGAACAGGGGATTGCCGACATGATCGCTGCAACACAAAACGCGCATGACGATGCAAAAAACCAACTCGCCTCATACGAACGGCGGCTTGCTGAAGCAGCAGAAGAAGTCAAGGGAATGCTTGATGAAGCTCGCCGGGACGCTGAAACAACGAAACAAACAATAGTAACTGAGGCACGGCAAGCGGCTGACGAAGAGAAGCAACGAGCCAAAAAAGAAATCGAAATGGCACGAGACGATGCCATCTCGCAACTCGCTGAAAAAGCAGGTGACCTTGCCGTCGGCGTGGCTGAGAAATTCATTCGAGAGAAGATCAGCCCTGAAGATAAAAATCGTCTTGTACGTGAATCTGTCGCAAGTCTTTCAACATCGCCAAGTGCCAACTAGGACTGTGGAAAAACAATAAAAATCGCATGACTACCGACGAATTAAATCGTTCATCACCGCTGGATGCACCTCGTGACATTGGGTCAGCGAGACTCGCGAAGGTCTATGCTCAGGCAATTGTTGAAGCTGCTGATCGCCACCAATGCCAGTCGGAAGTAGTCGAAGAATTAACGCACATTGTAGAAGACGTGCTTCCTCGCGTTGAAAGTCTCACAAACGTTCTCGAATCACCTCGAATAACGCCATCGGATAAGACTGCTCTTGTCAGCAAAACCTTTTCCGGAAGAGTATCGACCATTACGCTCAACACGCTGCTGGTGCTTGCAAACCATGAACGGCTTGGGCTTCTGCCAGAATTGGTGATCGCACTACGCCGTGATTTAGACCAGAGGGCAGGGCGACGAGAAGCCGTCCTTACAACTGCCAACTCGATTACCCCAGATGAACAGGCTGCAATTCTTAAGTCAGTCGAAGAATCACTAGGCGAGTCGCTTACCGCTCATTTTTCCGTTAATCCAGATCTGCTCGGCGGCCTTGTCGTTCGGATCGAAGATACAGTTTACGACCATTCCGTCTCCACGAGCTTAGTGTCGCTCGCGGAGCGTTTGAAGCAGAGGAGTATCCATGAAATTCAACACCGACGAGATCGCCTCGGTTCTGCGTGAAGAAATTGACCGCTATCAGACTGGTATTGATGTCCGAGAAGTCGGGCAAGTACTCGAAGTTGGTGACGGCATTGCTCGCGTCTGGGGGCTATCTGGCGTAATGGCCGGCGAAATGGTCGAGTTTCCAGGTGGCGTTACTGGGCTGGCATTTAACCTCGAAGAAAATTCTGTCGGTGTCATCATTCTTGGTGATTACCTGAAGGTAAACGAGGGTGATGAAGTACGAAGCACTGGAAAGCTTCTCAGTGTACCTGTCGGTGATGCGGTCATTGGTCGGGTTCTCGACCCACTTGGCAATCCACTCGACGGAAAAGGACCAATCACCACTGACAAAAGAAGGCCTGTTGAAACTCTTGCACCGGGTGTCGCTGATCGTCAACCCGTACGCGAGCCTCTTCAAACGGGCATTAAAGCAATCGATGCGATGACTCCTATCGGCCGCGGTCAACGAGAATTGATTATCGGTGACCGTAAAACTGGAAAAACAGCCATCGGAATTGATGCAATCATCAATCAAAAACACAGTGGCGTAAAATGCTTTTATGTCGCCGTTGGACAAAAAGACTCCTCTGTCGCTGTCGCCATTGACGTGCTACGTAAGCATGGCGCTATGGATTACACGACGGTGATTGTCGCAGGAGGATCTACTGCTGCACCACTTCAGTACATTGCACCCTATTCTGGAACTGCAATGGCAGAAGAGTTCATGTACAACGGCGAACATGCGTTAATCGTTTATGATGATCTCTCGAAGCAAGCAACCGCCTACCGACAACTATCACTTCTCATGCGTCGCCCACCGGGACGTGAGGCCTATCCTGGTGACGTTTTCTATGCACATAGTCGTCTTCTCGAAAGATCTGCAAAGCTTTCTGATGAACATGGCGGGGGCTCGCTCACGTCTCTACCAATTATCGAAACACTTGAGGGTGAAGTGTCAGCTTACATTCCCACCAATGTAATTTCGATCACCGACGGCCAAATCTATCTTCAGCCCGATTTGTTCTTTGCCGGCCAGCGTCCAGCAATGAACGTTGGCATCTCTGTCTCTCGTGTTGGTGGAGCCGCCCAAACAAAAGCGATGAAGAAGGTTTCGGGGGGGCTTCGGCTGGACCTCGCTTCGTTCCGTGAACTCGAAGCATTCGCACAACTCGGAACAGATCTCGACGCCGCGACGCAGTCGAGACTTGACCGTGGCTATTGCATGGTTGAACTACTAAAACAGGGCCAGTACCAGCCTCTCGATATTGTCGATCAGGTTCTCAGCATTTATGCAGGAACACGTGGACATCTCGACAACGTCGAACGAGACAAAGTCGCTGCCTGGGAATCTGGTTTCCTGACTTTTGTGCGGGACCAGACACCAGAGGTACGCTCAAGGCTTGAGGAAACAAAAGCCCTTGACGATGAGACAGAACGGTTGCTGGAGGCTGCGATTGCGGAATACAAGCGTCAGGTTCAAGGTGCAAAGCAACCTGAACCCTCTCTTGCCGGCTCGAACTGAGAAAGAGAAGAATTCCTATGGCCAATGCTCGTGCTCTCGACCGTCGACGACGTTCCGTTCGTAATATCCGCAAGATAACGCGAACAATGGAACTCATTGCAACGGCCCGATTCAAGAAAGCCATGGACCGCTCAGTTGCGGCACGTGACTACACCCAGCAATTGGCAAAAATCTTAAAAAACATTGCTGCTGTCGGTGAAGATTTATCGCACCCATTGCTGGAAAGTCGACCGACTCGACGAACCGCTGTTCTTATTCTGACCGGAAATCGCGGCTTGTGCGGAGGGTACAATTCCAACGCCGTAAAGCAGGCTATGGGATTACTGAGTCAATGGTCAGGCAGCGAAACCGAAACTCACGTGACAGTATCTGGCAAACGAGGCATTAATGCCCTGAAGTTTCGTGGCATCACGATCGATGAAGAACACCTTGATTTCGAGGACAAGCCAGCATTTAATGAAGTCTCGCCGATCGGCACGGCGTATCTAAACGCCTACATACAAGGTGACATCGATCGCCTCGACGTTGTCTACACCCGCTTTGTAAACATCGCCAAGCAGGAAGCAATTGTTGAAACACTGCTTCCGTTAAAACCAGCCGTAGATGAAGAGAATACATCGTCCCATTCGGGTAATCTCGCGTCAGAAGAATACGATTTCTACCCATCAGCTGAAAGTATTCTCGAAGAGATTCTCCCGGCAAGTTTCCAGTCGCGACTCTTTAAGTGCTTTCTCGACTCCGCTGTAAGCGAACAGGTTGCACGAATGGTTGCAATGAAAGGCGCGACAGAAAATGCCTCGGGGATTATCAGTGATCTCTCGCGGCGATATAACCGAGCCAGACAAACACAGATCACTGGCGAAATTATGGAAATACTTGGTGGCGTCGAAGCCCTCAAGCAATAGTTCAAATCACCTGAAGGGCCGCTTACACGGCATTCACCACTTTCAATCCTCAAAGTACTCTAGACCCGAAGGTTCCTTCCTCATGGCAACAGCAATCGCCTCTGACAAAAAGAATGGCAAAGTCACACAGGTCATTGGATCAACATTTGACGTTGAATTTCCTGAATCCACTCTGCCTGCAATTTACAATGCAGTTCGTATTGATGCCGATCACAAGGGCGTCAAACTTGAGCTAGTAGGTGAAGTACAGCAACACCTTGGGGGAGGAAAAGTCCGCTGCGTGGCACTCGGCTCAACAGATGGCCTTATCAGAGGACAAGAAGTTGTTGATACCGGATCACCGGTAAGCGTGCCCGTTGGGCCCGCTACCCTTGGCCGGGTTTTTAACATGCTTGGAGAACCGATCGATAATGGTGGCGAAGTAAACGCTGATGAGCGGTGGTCTATTCATCGAAACGCCCCACCTATTTCTGAACTCTCCACAAAAACAGAACTTTTCGAAACCGGCATTAAGGTTATTGATCTTCTCACTCCATTCGTTCGAGGTGGTAAAGCGGGATTATTTGGCGGTGCCGGCCTCGGTAAAACGGTTATCTTGACCGAACTGATCGCAAGAATCGCGAGCGCTCACGGCGGAAATTCAGTCTTTGCTGGTGTTGGAGAAAGAACACGAGAAGGAACCGACCTGTGGCTTGAGATGCAGGATGCCAAGATTGGTGATACCGGACGGAGCGTCATCGAACAAACATGCATGGTCTTTGGCCAGATGAATGAACCACCCGGCGCGAGGCTACGAGTTGCACTTTCTGCCCTCACAATGGCTGAGTATTTTCGTGACACGACTGGAACAGATACGCTCCTCTTCGTCGACAATATTTTCCGCTTTTCGCAAGCTGGTAGTGAGGTGAGTGCGCTTCTTGGCCGAATGCCAAGTGCGGTAGGCTACCAGCCAACGCTGGCTACTGAGATGGGTGCGTTACAAGAACGCATTACGTCAACAGAGAAGGGTGCCATCACTTCAGTCCAGGCAGTCTATGTTCCTGCTGATGACCCCACCGACCCCGCACCTGCAACCGCTTTTGGCAATTTGGATGCCTTCATCTATCTTGAACGATCAATTTCTGAAAAAGGCATCTATCCGGCTGTCGATCCACTTGCTAGCTCCAGCCGAATTCTAGACCCACAGTATGTTGGGGAACGGCACTATAACGTTGCACGGCGTGTCCAAACCACATTACAACGTTACCGAGAACTCCAAGACATAATCGCAATTCTTGGCGTCGACGAACTTTCCGAAGAAGATAAGCTTGTAGTCCATCGTGCTCGACGAATGGAACGATTTTTATCACAGCCCTTCCTTGTAGCTGAAGTATTTACAGGAAAGCCGGGTGAAATCACCAGCCTCGAAGATACAATCCGATCTTTCGAAGAAATCGCTGATGGAAAATGGGACCATCTCCCAGAGCCTGCATTCATGTATGTTGGCACGATTGAACAAGCTGAGGAGCAGGCCAAGAAAATGGCAGAAAAGGCATAGTCAGAAAGCAACCTCTCGTAAAAAGTATCATGGCAACCACGACATCACAGAAACTTATTCACTGCGTTATTGTCACACCTGAACAGACAGTTCTCGACACGAAAGCTGCAGGGGTATCACTCCCTCTCGATGACGGAAGCCGGGGAATCGCCGCGGGACATGCTCCTTTCATCGGACGCCTCGGAGCAGGCGAGGTACAGTTACACGGTGTCGCAGGAGGAACAGGGACTGAAACAACCATTTGTACCTTTGTTGAAGGTGGATTCGTCGAGGTTGGCAATAACGAAGTAACCGTCATCACTCAGGGTGCGATCGATTCCGGATCAATCAAAGCACCAGAAATACAGGCCGAACTTGAGAATTTGTACCAACAAAAGGCAGTTGGCGACGATCAAATAGATGCTCTTCTGAAGGCGGAGTCGGCTGCTCGTGCTCGACTCAGGGCCGCCCGACAAAAAAGAAAATAGAACTGATTTGGTTTCTCAAATACCAAATTTTTTCTAGCTGGCTCGTTACCGTTTGCACCGGTCAGATTTGGTAGTCCGCCTCAGGCGAGGGTGCTTCTCCCCGCATACGCAGTTTTGGCTTTTCTAGAACAACAGTCGTGTGTGGCTCAATAGACCGTGTGATCCACACGTTACTACCAATTACGGAATCATGCCCAATAACTGTCGCACCACCAAGGACTGTTGCGTTGGCATAGATAACAACCCGATCGCCTATGGTTGGGTGGCGTTTTGCGCCTCGCACCAACTGCCCCTCAGCATCGGTTGGAAACGACACGGCGCCAAGCGTGACACCTTGATACAGTTTTACATGACTGCCGATTTCACAGGTTTCACCAACCACCACACCCGTACCATGATCTATAAAAAAATGATCTCCAATCGTTGCACCAGGATGAAGGTCAATACCGGTACGAGAGTGTGCCCACTCAGCCATCATTCTCGGAATCAGGGGTACGGAAAGTCGTTGTAGTAAATGAGCAAGACGGTGTATGGTCACCGCCTCAAGCCCTGGATAGCAGAAGATAATTTCTTCGAGATTCCGCACCGCAGGATCACCATCATATGCTGCCTTAACATCCGTGGCAAGAACTCTTCGAAGATCTGGAATCTGCTCCAAAAACTCGACCGCTTTCGCTTGACCTAATGCTTCAAAGTCAGCTTCGTCAACACACTCCTGAACAGCATCTGGCAGCGAAGGGGTACGGCGGCCGGCAGCCGCGGCAACCTGCGTTGCTGCAAGACTATGACGCAACGCACGACCAATCTGTATCGTAAGTTTATCGTGCAATCCATCGATTAGATCACCAACGTGATACGTAACATTCCCAAAATGAAGATTCTCTCTACGGCGATATCCTGGATAGAGGATTTCTTTCAGGTCCTCGCACACGGTAATAATCGACTCATAATTAGGGAGGGGACAATGCCCGAGATAGTTCGTTGCTGGCACCTCTCGATAGGTGTCAACAATTCGTTGCGTCAGCTTCGGTAGCTGTTCTTTTAACCGTAAATCAGTTGCCATGTTCTTTGTCCAGCAGCGCAGTTGCTTGACCTCAATAGGTACCCATTCGAGAGATTCGACCCACCCCTAGGTCAAAGTTGAATTGAACTTCTCGAACGCATCACAAACGGGAAGCAGGGTAAGGTCTGCGGGCAACTTTTCCGCCTTTACAGTGCCTCACCTGATGCTTCAATGGCTGCTGCAAGAGTCAGGCCACCATCATAAAGTGCTCGCCCAACAATACATCCAGACGCACCAGTTGCTGCGACTGCCCGCAGATCATCTGCATCAGCGATACCCCCGGATGCCACAACGGGATGGGGGGACGCTTGCACCATTGCCTCTAGAGCGGGAAGGTTTGGACCTTGGAGCATACCGTCACGGGCAATATCTGTATACACAATAGCTGCAAGCGGAAGTTCAGCCGACTGGACAGCTACGTCGACAGCTCGCTGTGTGCTGGTCTCAATCCAACCTCGCGCTGCGAGCTTTCCTTCCCGGGCATCGAGACCAAGGACAAGCGTATCAGGAAATGCATGCGCAAGCTCAGCAAACAGTTTTGGCTGCTCAATCGCAACACTTCCAATAACGAGTCGTGAAACTCCTGCCCCAAGGTAGGATTCTATTATCTGCCTGGAACGTATACCCCCTCCTACCTGACAAGGCACCCCGGCCGCCGCTACCATCTGACGAATCAAATCGGCCTGTATAGCAGCTCCATCTTTTGCGCCTTCAAGATCAACAATATGAAGCCGGCGACTACCAGAAGAAGTGAATTTCTTCACAGTCTTGACAGGTTCTTCTCCAAAGACTGTTTCGCGATTGTAGTCGCCTTGCTGCAGGCGTACACAACAGCCTCCACGGAGATCGATTGCTGGCCAAAGCTCCATCGTGTCTTCCTTTATATAACAGACCATTAAACGTGTTCGATAAAATACTTCAGTAATCGCATCCCTATTGATTGACTCTTTTCGGGGTGGAATTGCGTCGCCAACAAACGTCCTCGCGCTACCCCGGAACAAAACATTCCGCCGTAGTCGGTCTCGGCAACAACAACACTCGGGTCTGAAGGCTGAACACAGTACGAGTGTACAAAGTAAAAAAAGTCGGGCTGTTGTATATCCTCACAAATTACTTGCGACACATGACTCCCCTCACGCCATCTCACTTGATTCCAACCCATGTGCGGAACCTTCAAATCATCCGAACAATTAAACCGGGTGACATCACCAGCAAACACTCCTAATCCATCGTGCCGGCCACCCTCCCAACCCGTTTCGAAGAGGAGCTGCAGGCCCATGCAGATTCCAAGGAATGGCCGATCAGCGTAAATGTGCCCCTGAATTGGCTCAACAAGTCCACGTTCACGCAGTGCTGCCATTGCATCTGAAAAAGCACCTACGCCCGGAAGAACAAGCCTGTCGGACTCGGCGACACAGTTCGGGTCTGACGTTATTTCTGCAGTAACGCCATGCCTTTCAAAAGCTTTTTGAACACTTCGAAGATTGCCACTTCCGTAATCTATAATCCTGAGCATATCCGGAGTGTAAGCCGCCGCACGACAAGAAAAAGGGGGGGGCACTTTTTCCCCAAACGTCTGACGCTGTTCAGTCAAATCCGACCGACACCAGAACCCACTGAAGCCCGTTTCGTCATTCCATCCGACACTTATTGAGTACCCGGAACCGAGGCCTGCTCCGGGTAAATGACGCATTCAATCCGACGATTTCGCTGCCTACCCGCAGTTGTTGCGTTTGAGACGACTGGATGATTCGACCCGTGTGCAACGAGGAACATCTGCCTGTCACTCAACGGCGTTCGAGTGGTCAGGAAATCAAAAACAGCAGAGGCCTGAGCAGTTGTCAACTGGTGCGCAGACTGCCACGAAGATCCTGTCAGCGGATCAGTATCAAGATGTCCCTCGATTCCAAGATAATGACGAGGAAAAACTCTTTCTAGTTCTGTTGCTAACTGAGTCAGCAATGATGCACCTGCGGGTAAAAGGTTCGGTGTTCCAGATTCAAATAAGCGTTCAGATGGTACTTCAACACGAACAACCCCCCCATCCAAGCGAACTTGAAGATTCTCAAAAGACAACTCCCCCATCGCTGATTGCATCGCTGCAATAGCACCTGCAGCCGAAGGCGAAACTAATGGACTTATGATGTCTCCAGAAGTTCCTGGACGACCAACGACTCGGCTTGCAGCCAGTTGAGTTGTAGTACTGGCTAACTGCTCTCGAATCGCTGAGAGCTCTTCTTGCATGATCTGATTTTCGGTCTGACTCCGAGTCAGGGCAGCTTCCAATTGAGCACTCCCCAAGGAACTGTACGACGGCGTCTGCGGCAAACTTGGCAATGTCTGAGGAAGGGTATGCGCGGGTGCAGCAACGCCAGGTGGGGGTTCAAGACTTATCGTAGCCGGGGCTGGCTCTCGGCGCATGAGATTCGAACAGCCTATAGAAACGGCTGATGCTGAAAGCACACAAACTATTAGCACACGGTATCTGTACATACCCACAAAGCAATCATGAAAGGAGACATGAACATGCGGAGAATAGAGAAGACACCCACCCCAAGCAAGGCCGTCGGCCTGTTGTTTTCTTGGGAATTTCCGTATTTCAAGGCAAATTTCAGGAAGATCTGTTGAAATCAAACGATCGACTGCATCTTTCCTCGCATCCACCGCCACAGGAAAAGGGTCACCGCGGTGAGTAGAACAACGAGCCCCAGAACTGTTCCCAGTTGCACGACATCATCGAAGAACACTGAGGCCCAGGCCCATACCGGCTGCCAGAACAGAGTAACCAGTACCGCCGCCAAGCACAGACTTGGACCAAACGGCAGTTCATTCTCACGATGCATAACGAGCTGAAAGAGCCCGTGAACTAATCCAAGAAACGTGGCTAGGAAAAAAATCAATACGGCAGGCTGCCAACCAAGCCAAATACCCACCATTGCCATGAGGGTGACATCTCCCATACCCATTGCCTCACGACCGAGAGCAAGTGAAGCCCCCCCCCGAGTAAACCAGACAATACCTGCCGAAACAGCCAGCCCGATCATCCCACTCTCGATTGCTGCCAAACGCACCCCCCCCAACCAATTCACAATGCAAAGAACGGCAACACCAAGCACCAAAACAACATTACGGGGCTCACTGACACATTGGCTCATCCTCTGCACCAGATCTTTTGAACGTCCTTTATTTTTTGGAGTCCAACGAGCTGTGCACAGAGCCCACCACAACATAAATAAAGCCATGGTTGTAGCCAGATGTTGTACCGATGAATCAACAGCTTTTGACACGTTGAGTGGTCCCCAGGCAACCAAAAAATCTTCGGTCAGAGTAGCGGCTGCAAAAGATCGCTCAGTAATGACCGGAACAGGAAGAAGAATTTCAGGGAAGATCGCCAAGGCAATGAGGCCGCACAATACACCGGGCGTTGTGATGACATCGGGTATAACTCGATAGCGAATATCGACCCAAGCAGCAGCAGCAAGGAACCAGAAAAAAATTGAGTGCCCCCACGCCCGTATCAAAAGAGCAGAGGAGCTTGCAGTAGTACGCACCACATTGTGTGGCAAAAGCCCCTCGTAGATGACTTCCCACCATACGATTCCCACTACCACGAGACAACCAGCCACAATTGTCACACTGCGATACCGAGGTGCAGACTTTCCAAGACTTTGGACCTGACTGTCTTGCGTGCCTTCGGCAACCTCAATTTCATCAAGTAACCAACTCACAAAACGATGCAGTACAAAGCCTGCCAGAGCTCCGGCTAATCCTGCAGACACAAGAGCGACAAGAGTATTGCCACTATTCATGAATTAGCTCCTGCAGATGCGTCACCAGGCCGTGACTCGCAACCTTTCCACGAGGCCAGCCATTCAATAATTTCCCCCACAATGGCTGGTACTGATACTCCGTCTGTATTTATACGAAAATGGGCCACATCAGCGTAGTACGGCTCTCGATCGATCAGTGCCTGATCAACTTCAGAATAAACATCTTTTCCTTCAAGCGCTGGGCGACGGCTGGCTGTTGTTATGTCCGCTGCAAGTCGCCGTCGAATTTCATCCGCGGGAGCCACCAGCCATACTATGGGCAGCCCAGCATTTCCCATTATGCTGCGATTTTCTTCTCGCAAAACAATTCCACCACCCGTCGACAACACACCATCCGAAATCCTGAGGAGTTCTTGTAACACGAGCGTTTCTGCATCTCGAAAGGACAACTCACCTTGACTCTGAATGAATTCCCCAACTGAACATGAATGCTTTTGTTCAAATACCTCATCCGCATCGATAGCAGGGCAGTCAAAATGATTTGATAAAGCGCGAGCGATAGTTGTCTTTCCAGAAGCTCGGTAACCCACAAGTATCAGACGAACCACGAACTTTTCCTCCTGGCATGAACCCTATCGGTTATTCAATAATCCTTACAGAGGACGTTGCCTGCTTTAACGCCAATCGCATTACACCCTCTGGTGGCTCTTTACCGTGCCATATCTTGAATTGCTCAGCAGCCTGACGGACAAACATCTCTACCCCTGTCACCACCTTACACCCGACGTCTTGTGCCTCTTTGACGAGCACTGTGTTTTCCGGGTTGTAAACCGTATCAAAAACTACCATATATGGTCGCAAATGCTTTGCCTCAAATGGTGTTTCATTCACCTTTGGATGCATTCCGATTGGTGTTGCGTTCACAACACAATCATACGGTAGTCGATGTCGTCCTGACCACTCGACCACCTTACCATTTACTAATTCTGCCAGTGTGTGAGCGCGTCCTACTGTACGGGAAGCAATCGTCACTTCAACTCCTTGTTTTCTTAATCCGAAGGCGATTGCTCGAGCAGCACCACCTGCTCCGAGAATGAGTGCAGTTTTTAGACCAAGACGTCCACCGAAACCAACATCCTGTGCTTCAAGAGACTCTTGGATCGCTGCAACAGCCGCGGTAACGTCCGTATTGAATACTTTCATTGCCCTTGTCTCAGCATCGAAAGAAATCGTGTTTGCAGCGCCGATCTCTTCCACCAGGTCACCCTGTGAGGATGCAAATCCTACAACATTTTCTTTATGGGGAATCGTCACACTCAAACCGGCAAGTGGCCAACGTTTTGCTTTTTTTAATAAGTCTCCAAGATGACCTTTTGGAACGAGGAATGGCAGATATACCGCATCAATTCCAGCGGCTTCACAAGCAGCATTATGAACCACCGGACTGAGACTATGGCCTACCGGATCTGCAATGACACCGTAAACCTTTGTTGAAGGTGTAATCGCCTCATATCGATACATTTCCCGTAGCTGCCTCCACGGAATCTGTCCTGGTGCAAGAATTTTCTCGGGATTGAACGGTGCAAATGTAAACGTTGCACCAAATTGACCCGCGAGCACTCGGCTTGGTGTCCCAATTTCACCCATACAAAGCCCAACCGTGGGAGTGGTACTTGAACGTACCAGTTCGAGCATTCGCAGGTTGTCATTCGGATGATTGGCGAGTGTTGCAATTTTGACAACATCCGCATCCAGGTCAGCTAAATAGGCATGAAGACCCTTGAGATCATCAGGAGTTCTCTTGAAGTCATGAAAACTGATAATGCGACGCGTTGAACCAAAACGAGGTATCGATTTTGCGATGTCGTCTTCAAGATCGACGTAGTCAACACCCTCTGCGATCGCTGTCCGAAGCACTGTCAATCGCTCTTCTTCCGTTCGCTCCCAGTGACCTCCGTCCTGCTTGCGGCGGCATGTTGCGATCACAGGGCAAGGACGGTCGGCCAAAAGACGTTTAACTTGCACCTTTCGCTGAATACAATCCAACCGCAATTCCACAAGATCTACACCCTGCTGGCCAAGATGTCGTAGTTCAGTCAGAAGATATCGATGGCGACCTCTGGCTAGGCTGACACAAATCATACAAATTCAACTTTTACTTGGTTTAAGAAAAAATGCGTTTTTTTATGTATGGCAAAGATGCCTTCCAATCTCCACAACAGCCAACTCCTTGCCTTCCTATGTCCGTCGAAATTGTTTATCGAGTTCTCGCCTCGACAGTATGAGTGATGTCGGGCGACCATGAGGGCAGTGACGAGTCCCAGGATATCGATGCCGATCTGCAACAAGTGTATCGACTTCTGCCTGAGAAAGGGAATCTCCCGCTTTAATAGCTGCACGACAAGAAAGACTATGGAGCACCTCATCAACCACAGCCCGATGATCACCGCCATCTGCATCTAAAGCAGCCAGACGATCAATTACCTCTCGAATGATGTCTGATGCTGATGTTCTTCCGACTAACGCTGGCTTCCCTCGGACCACAACAGTAGTTCCCCCAAACGACTCAACCTTCACTCCAGCCTCTGACAGCACATCAAGGTGACTAGTGACTGCCTCAAATTCTGGAGATGAAAGCTCAACTTGCTCCGGAATTAATAACGGCTGCACTTCAACTGCACCATTCGACATCCGTTCACGAAGTTGTTCATAAAGCACTCGTTCGTGCAGAGCATGCTGATCGATAACCTCTATACCTTCCTTTGTTTCCACCACAAGATAACGTTGATGCAGCTGAAATGCACGCTCCTCAGGAACACCACCATCATCAGTACCTGGCAAGTTCTCCTGCTTTATTGCGATCTCATTGTCTTCATCGAAAAGTTTTGGCTCTGATGAATCAAGTCTGCGTTCTGATTTTTCCTGATTATGAGGGGTAACGTGCTGAGGGCTATTCCTATCACTCTCATTACTTCCAGACACCAACTGCTGTCGGTTCCAAATAGCCTCTGCTGCAGCTAGGCCTGGTACAGTCGACGAACTGCTGCTTGGTGGATCGAAAGCAGTTGGGGTACTGATCCCACCTAGAGCACTTCGTACGGCGAGTAAAACAAGCCTGTGCAGACGACCAGGATCACGAAATCGCACTTCTGTTTTGGCTGGATGAACATTCACATCAACGTGCGTAAGAGGAACATGAAGTTGTAAAAAAACAATCGGCTGTCGCCCCGAAAGGAGCCGTCCGCGATACCCCTCTTGGACTGCATGCAGGATCGAACGATCACGGAATGGCCTTCCACCAATAAAGAAGTGCTGGAACCGTCCACTCGCCATATCGTCTTCAGGTCGCCCAATCAGAGCTACTACTGAAATATCATCGTCGACTTCCTTTGCATGAAGTAGCCGATCAGCAAGCTGGACTCCATAAAGATTAGCGATCCTTTGCCGCCAGTCATCCACTGCTGGCAACTCATGCACTCGCCTGCGATTGTGTGTAAGTGAGAATGCAATCTCAGGATGAGCAAGAGCTGTTTTCACAAAAGCCTCTGATGCGTGAGACCACTCTGTAGCTGGCGTCTTGAGAAACGCTCGCCTCGCTGGAATCTTTGAAAACAGCTGATGCACCTCGACCGATGTCCCAGGTCTGCAACCCTCTGGCATGACTCCTCGGTTCAGGCCACCATCAACCTCAAGACGACTGCCGGTGCCAGACGCAGTTCTTGTCCTTATCACTACGCGAGACACCTCAGCAATCGATGCCAGCGCTTCGCCACGAAAGCCAAGTGTTTTGATGTCCTCAAGATCATCTGCACGATGAAGTTTACTGGTTGCATGCGGCGAAACAGCGAGAGGTAAATCTTCAGCTTCGATTCCACAGCCATCATCAACAATACGTATTAAGGCAATGCCACCTTGCTCGAGCTCTGCATCAACACGAGTAGGGCCGGAATCGAGTGCATTCTCAAGGAGCTCTTTCACGACACTTGCTGGCCGTTCCACCACCTCGCCAGCTGCAATACGATTAATCACAGAGACGGGCAGTGTCTGAATCTTCCCCATACTTTTTTCCTACTTACTTCTTCAGATTGTCAGCCATAATTGAGTCACAAGGTGAATACGAAATCGACCATACATGGTCTCGCACAACTCTCTAGTGAAGCTTGTACTCTTTTATCTTGCGATAAAGTGTTCGTTCGCCAATACCAAGCATTTCTGCGGTCTGCTCCCGGTTTCCTCCAGCCAGCTTGAGCGTCTCTCCAATAAATATCTTTTCAATTTCATCAAGAGGCCTGCCAACAAGAGATGTAATACCGACATTCTCCTCAACATTGTCTGAGACGACTGCCTGTACGCGGCCAGACTCTGGCTCCAGTTCGGCTGGCAGATCATCAACATCGAGCGTCTCATCACAATCAACGACCACCATACTTTCAATAACATTACGAAGCTGACGCACATTCCCTGGCCATGAAAATGCCAGCAGATTAACTCGCGCAGCACGTGACATTCCTTTGATAGGCTTTTGATGCCTTTTCGCAAATTGCTTTATGAAATGCTCAATAAGCAATGGTATATCCGCGGATCGTTCTTGCAGATTTGGGATCAGAATCGTAACGACTTTAAGCCGATGATAGAGGTCACTACGAAAACTACCATCTTCAACTGCATCCTCAAGATTCCGATTTGTTGCAGAGAGAATTCGAACATTCACTCGAACAGGCTGATTCGAACCAACCCTTGTTATCTCTCCTGACTCGAGAACTCGAAGCAGTTTGATTTGCGTCGCCAGAGGCATGTCACCAACCTCATCAAGGAAAAGCGTCCCGCCATCGGCGTATTCAAACTTCCCAACTCTGTCTGAAGACGCGTCAGTGAAAGCACCTTTGATATGGCCGAAAAGCTCACTTTCAAGGATATTCTCACTGAGCGCAGCGCAGTTGAGTGCAACAAAAGGCTTTTTCTTTCGTGGGCTGTTTTGATGAATTGCTTGAGCAACAAGTTCCTTTCCGGTACCAGTTGCACCTTGAATCAGAACAGTTGCATCCGTTGGTGCAATCCGTTTCAGTCGCTCAATCACGCCTCGCATCTGAGTGCTAGACCCCACAACACCTTCAAAACCAAATCGTTCATCAAGCCGCTGATTCAGCTCGAGATTCTTAAGCCGCAAACGAACTCCAGCAGACGCCTTCTCAACAGCAACCCTTAACTGAGCAAGCTCAAGAGGCTTCTGCAGGTACGTAAACGCACCCTGTTGCATCGCTTCAACTGCTGATGGCACTGTTCCATGCCCCGTTACGACAATAACTTCCGTCTCGGCAGATGATGTTTTCGCCACTTTAAGAATTTCCAAACCGCCGATGTCATTCATCATAAGATCAGTAACAACAACATCGAACGAATCCTCACGGATCTGCTGGGCACCTTCATTACCGCCTCCAGCCACAATCACTTTATAACCAAGCCGTTCAAGCCCCTCACCCATTGTCCGTGCATGCACAATGTCATTGTCCACCACAAGAACACGAACGGATCTGGAAATTCCGTCAACACTTTTCGGAGAAGAGCTAGTTTCTATCGGGCTTGTCGACATCACACACCAAAAACTATTTTAGGGCTGGAAACATAATTCATGATTTTTTCTCAGTTGATTCTGTTGGCAAACGCGGGGGCGCCGGCAGCCATATTGCCAACTTTGTCCCGCGACCAGGAGCACTTTCTATGTCAATTGAGCCGCCATGGGCCTCAATAATTTTCCGAGCAGTGGGAAGCCCGAGTCCTGAGCCGCCTTGTTTGGTTGAATAGAAAGCCTCAAACACCCGAGCGAGTGTCTCAGAACTCATGCCTGGACCGGTGTCGATCAATTCGATCAATACACCGAGACCAGCAGCACGTGTCCTGACCATCAACTGCCCGCCTTCTTGCATTGCCTGAGTCGCGTTGATTAAGAGATTGAGTATCGCCGATCGAAACGTCTCACGATCAATCCGCACTGCAGGCAATTCTGGATCCAAATATCTCACAAGCTCGACACCAGCGTCATCAGTTCGTGGCTGGAAGAAATCCAACAACTGCTCGAGTTCGACATTGAGATTGCCTGGCTCCGGATCGATACCCTCCTGTCGAGAGAAATCAAGGAAATCATCGAGAAGCTTCTGTAGACGATCACATTCCTGACGAACCAAATCAATCTTCGCCTTGGCTCTCCGAGCAGTTTGGTTGGCTGCGGAGTCATCGCCAAGTGAACCAACGTCCTCACCCAGCAATTCCATATTTAATCGGATGCTCGACAACGGATTTCGGATTTCGTGAGCAAGTTCGCTAACAAGCTTGACCAACTCGGCGTACGTACCACCTTCACTTGGAAGTTGATCGTTGAGCAATGCTGATTGTCCCATAATCACAGCGCCCGAGATATGCTGGACTCTTTGGAATGCAACCTCGCCCGCAGGGCCATCGTCGCGATAGCCCTGCGGAGAGGAACAACATAGACCTATTCAGTTGCTGGTTCCGCCTCAGCGGTAGCTTCTTCCATGGCCGCTCGACGGCTTAATTTTACGCGATCTTGCTCGTCAACGGCAATAACTTTGACCCGCATTGTGTCACCAACGCGACAAACGTCACCAACATTTCCAACGTACTCATTTGAGAGTTCGCTGATATGGCACAGACCATCTTTTCCGGGCACAAGCTCTATGAATGCACCGAAGTCTTTGACGCTTGTTACGCGCCCCTCATAGATTCGACCAATCTGAATCGAAGCCGTAAGCGCTTCAATTTTTGCCAAAGCCGATGTTGCACTTTCCGCATCATGACTTGCAACAGTAACTGTTCCGTCATCATCGACTTCTACATTGGCACCAGTCGTTTCCTGAATGGAGCGAATTGTTTTTCCTCCCGGACCAATAAGCAATCCTATCTTTTCAGGGTCAATGTGCGTGCGCAACAAACGTGGCGCCCATCCAGAAATCTCTTCGCGAGGTCTGCGAACTGCCGAGAGCATTGACCGAAGAATTTCGAGCCGAGCCTCTCGAGACTGCTCGAGTGTCGCCTTGATGATAGAAGCAGATATACCGTTTATCTTCAAGTCGAGTTGAATCCCAGTAATGCCGTTTTGTGAACCGGCAATCTTGAAGTCCATATCACCAAAGTGATCCTCATCACCGATGATATCGGTAAGGAGCGTCCACTTATCTTCCGACTCCTTCACAAGACCAACCGAGATACCAGCCACAGGATTCGTAATCGGCACACCAGCAGCCATTAACCCAAGGGTGGCACCACAAACCGATGCCATCGAACTGGACCCATTTGACTCTAAGATGTCCGAGATCACACGAATTGTGTAAGGGAAAACATCGGGATCAGGCAGGATTGGCTTGACGCTTCGTTCGGCAAGGGCACCATGGCCTATCTCTCGACGGCCTGGACCTCGAATCGGTCGAACCTCACCAACAGAAAAAGAGGGGAAATAATAGTCAAGCATGAACTTCTTTGAGTATTCCTCAAACAAGCCATCTACTCTCTGCTCGTCCTTGCCAGTTCCAAGCGTAACAGTAACAAGAGCCTGAGTTTCACCTCTCTGAAAAAGAGCTGATCCATGAACGCGAGGCAACAGATCAACTTCACAATCAATGGCTCGAAGTGACTTGGAATCCCGGCCATCTGGACGCGTCCCACCAAGAATCAATTCTCGAATTGCTTCTTCTTCAAGACCATGCCATACGTGTGAAAAATCACCTTCATTAACAGCGTCGTCACTACTTGCAGCATCTGCAGGACAAATTTCTTCCTTAGCACGTACCTTCAAAGCCTTCACAGCCTCGCCTCGCTCAAGCTTGCCTGTAATTCCCGTAGCCTTCAAGAGTTCGGAATAATAGGTACCCTTAATTCGGCTCTTGAGTGGGGCATAGTCGGGCAGCTCGCATTCCTTCTTCGGCTTTCCGGCCTTTGCGACAAGTTCATCTTGCATCTCACAGATTGTGATGATGACACGATGAGCTTCTTCCAGAGCCTCAAGCATGCGCTCTTCAGGCATCTCACGGGCAAAACCCTCGATCATGAGAATAGCCGTCTTACTACCTGAAACAATAAGATCTAGATCACTCTCTTCAAGTTGATCCTGCGTAGGAAACGGTACGAATTCTCCGTTGACCTGAGCGAGCCGAACACTGCCGAGAGGACCCTCAAAAGGTAGGGGAGAGATACAAAGGGCAGCAGATGCACCAATCATGGCCAAAATATCAGGATCATTTTGCCGATCACTCGAGAGCGTCTGCGCCTGAACTTGCACCTCATCGTGGAACCCCTCTGGGAACAAGGGCCGGATCGGTCGGTCAATAAGACGACTTGTAAGCGTTTCCTTCATTGTTGGCCGGCCTTCTCGCTTTAGAAAGCCACCTGGAAACTTGCCTGCCGCTGCAGTTCGTTCCCGATAATCACACGTTAATGGAAAGAAATCGATCCCCGCACGGGGTGATCCCGTCGCCGCAGCAACGAGCACTGTGGTTTCCCCATAAGAAACCAATACGCTGCCTGCGGCTTGTTTTGCCAGCAGACCAGTTTCGATACCTAATACCTCTTGTCCAACTTGCCGTTCAACACGATGCTTCACTTTTTCTAATTCCTTCCTTCTTCAGTCGGTACTCCTAAATTCCTGTACACCAGTTTTCTGATGGCGTTGGCAGAATCTACTCAGGAGTATTTCACTAAAATTCTTTAATTTATTTCACTCAAATTATGAACACTACAACTGCGACCCACCGACTTAAGATGCGAGAGCCGTATTTCTATCGCAACAGAATAAAGAGAACCAAGCCTAATGATCAACGAAAGAAGTTGATCGCTTTTCACTCCACCCGAAAGCCTCAGCCGAAGCTGGCAGACATGGCGGACCGCTTAAGACTATTTTCGAATACCAAGACTTCGAATAATTTCGAGATATCGCTGTGGAGCGACACGCTTAAGGTAATCGAGTAGTCGTCTACGTCGACTAACCATCAGTAAAAGGCCTCGACGACTTGCAAAGTCCTTCGAATGCTTTTTAAAGTGCCCAGTCAAATGAGTAATTCGAGCAGTAAGCAGAGCAATCTGCACCTCTGCAGAGCCAGTGTCTTCCTGCCCGCGACGATGGGCACCTATGAGTTCTTGCTTGCGTTCCTTAGTCAGCGTCATCTTCGTTATTCGCCCTCCGTGGGCGATCAATAGGTTATTTTCTCTAAAACTGTTTCGAACGAGAGTCTACCTTTCGGCAGTAAAAATGCAACAAGAGGCCTGCATCCAGCCCCATATAGGCACCTACGCACCTTTGACAGCAGACGCACCTCTTTCGGGCGAAGCGGTTTGCCCCGCACCACGAGGCGTGTGAACAACGTTCCATACGAGGCCTAAGCGTTCCATTGCCAGAATAACCCAGTACGTCATATCAAATTCCCACCATTTGTGACCATGGGCAGCCATTCGCTGGAATGCGTGATGATTGTTATGCCATCCTTCCCCAAAGGCAAGAAGGCCAACCCACCAGAGATTTCGAGAGTCATCAGTGGTTTCGTAGTTTCTGTAACCCCAAATATGAGTGGCTGAATTCACGAACCACGTTACGTGAAAGACGTAGACCATTCGCACAGCAAGTCCCCAAAGCAACCATGAAACTCCAATCTCAGGACCATAGAGTGCCCAACCAGCTGCAAGCAATCCACCGCCAATTACAAAATGCCAAAGCAAAAATGTTTTGTGAAAAAATAAAACACCAGAATCTTTGGCTAAATCAGGTGCCCAACGCTTGACATGAGCATCAACCTCAGCAGTAGTATGTTGAGGAAAGAGCCAAAGCATATGGCTCCAGAGGCCTCCGTCTCGAGGACTGTGTGGATCACCCTCCTGATCACTGAATGCGTGATGTTTCCGGTGATTTGCTACCCACACAATCGCGGAGCCCTCACCAGAAATTCCACCTACGAAGGCAAAAAACCATCGCACTGGCTTTGAGGTAACAAAGCTCCCGTGAGTGAGTAGACGATGATAGCCAAGAGTTACGCCAAGGCACCCGGTCACCCAACACAAAACAAGACAAATAGCGAGACCAGACCAAGAGAAGTAAAACGGGGCCGCTAAGGCAGCTACATGCATGCCAGCAATCCAGATGAGTGTCGGCCAATCAAGACCATTTTGTCCCGCTTCTTTTCCATCTGATCGTGGCTCAACGGGTGAGTCTTGCAGGCTTGCATCTGTCGTTACTTGTTCAGCATCAGGCCCGTGAATCGCGGTGCGACTGAACTGACACGCTTCGTCTTCGAGCAGATTGGCTGATCCGTGTGCCTGATCAGACGAAGGAGATGGCGAAAGAGTACTCGGGGTCATAGGACTTCCTAATTGTCGGTGGATCTAACTTCCCACGGCGGGACACTCTGAATCACTATAGTCTTACCAAATGCATGGATTCGGCTATCTCACTCGGTCGAAGACCCGTTGGAGAAATGTCAAAACTGCGTCAAAACATCGCTTTCGTGCCTCTATGATGGCGTTTTTTTGAGAAAAAATGTCAGTGAACGATGGTATCTCTCGGCAAGACAGAGAGGAGCCAAGCGGTTATATCTGTCCCCGGAACAGCCGGAGGAGTTGTTCCTGAAAGAAGCCAAGCAAGACGATCGAGTGTTGCCGTTTCGGTTGGCTCAAGGATAACTGGCAATCCCTGAGACTCTAACAAACACCCAGATCGACCGGGTAAAGCACGCAGTTGCAGTCCTTTTGAATCGACCACCAGACCAAAGCCAAGACGCTGAAATGCTCGAACATGACTCCCGCTGAGTTGGTGATAGGCGTCTTCGACTCGGCATCCCAAGATAGTGACAAGACGATCTATCCAGACTTGTTCAATCTCACCTCGTTCAGCAACACATACACAATCACACAATTCCATACGCTCATGCGACCACACAAACCTGTTTAGCGTGATTTCTCCATCACCTTGAATATATGAAGGCAATAATGATGTCGTTGTAGCTAAGTCAACTTGTCTGATTATTCCAACGCATTCTGCCGTCAAGTCGCCACCTCCATTGGAGATGTGAGCATGACCTGTGAACGTGGCTTTTTCTCCCAGCGGCCATTGCGAAGAACCACACTCACTCAACGCAGCATTAATTAAAGGAACGGGTATCGGATCAACTGCACTCACTTCAACTTCAGTTACATGACCCGTTGCATGTCCTCCAGTTTTTTGAGAATTCACCGTCCGCACAATCCGTATTTCATCTTGGCTACTCTCTCTTTTAAAGAATCGAATGGCACGTCCTGATCCGGCAGACACACATTCAATACGAAGTGGCCACATATTCTCCTCTTCATCAGAATTCGTTTTATGCCAAGAAAACTTCTCAATATCGATCAGATAGTTTTTATTGAATTGAACTGGCTCAGAAAGCCATCGCCTCACGAGGCCAACAACAAATGCAACCGTATCTCCTCTTGGAACAAAGCTATCAACTGTGAGCCGAACCTCATTTCCAGAGGTTACAACAGATACATCCGTAAAGGACTGCCCGGCAACTGTTACTTCTGAGAGCATCAAACACCCAAGCTGGGGATAGGTCATGCTCTGAATGTGAACTCGCCTACCAAGCAGCATTGAAGCCTTGTCGGCGATGTGCTCTCGATGTGCTCCCGATTGACGAATGACAGCCCAATAGGAGAGGCATAGCGTAGGTGCAATACAAAGCAGGATAAACGCTGACCTGACCCGCCAAATCTTTACGGCTGACTGTTCGACGAACATCCTTGTTCACCTCCCGGCTTATGTATCAAAGTCTGAGATCTATCGACTCGCCACTAATTGTTGGTAAAGTTTCCAACGGGCACGCATTTCCTCGATGCTGTCGCCCCCGAACTTGTCGACTAGTGCTGCTGCCATTGAAAACGCCACAACATTTTCAACAATGACACTACAAGCACTGACCGCACATACATCGCTTCGTTCATATGCTGCAGACTCAGGTTGCTTTGTCCTGAGATTAACGGAATCAAGAGGCTTTCGCAGTGTGCTGATCGGCTTCATAGCAGCGCGAATGACAAGAGGCTGCCCATTGGTAATTCCAGCCTCTAAGCCCCCAGCATTATTCGTAGGACGAACAAACCCCAGCGTCGGTTGCGCTCGTGCGCTCTCGTCATAATGGATCGGATCGTGCACCTCCGAACCCGGCCGTCTTGCTGTCTCAAAGCCCATTCCGATTTCAACACCTTTTATGGCTTGCACCGCCATTACAGCTTGCGCTAATTGACCATCGAGTTTACGATCCCACTGGGTGTGAGTACCAAGACCGATTGGTAGTCCGTCCACACGAACTTCGACAATTCCTCCGAGCGTATCACCGTCTTTCCCAACACGGTCGATAAGATCCTTAACGTGGTCATCTTGCTCCGGGTGAAGTGAATAAATCTCACTCGAGTTACGAATGTCTCGTAACTCAGGAAGAGTGCCCTCTCGGCCACCAAGAACAACACCTCCCAACTCAGTTACCCAGCCTGCTACCTCAATGCCAAACAATGACAGTAACTGCCGCGCAAGAGCACCCGCCGCAACACGAGCGGCTGTTTCACGAGCACTTGCCCGCTCCAGAACAGGACGTACACCACCAAGGTGCTTTATCGCGCCGGGCAAGTCGGCATGCCCAGGTCGAGGCCGCTCGATATCATCCATCTGCTCGATTTTGGCATCACGATTAATTACCTGTAACGTAAGTGGACTGCCAAGAGTCTTGCCTTTCCAAAGGCCCGATAAAAAAGTGACTGTATCTGTCTCAATCCGTTGCCGTCCACCGCGGCCATACCCCCCTTGGCGTCGTTGCAACTCACTGTCGATACTCTCAGTATCAATAGTGAGACCCGCTGGAAAACCGTCTACCAAAGCAGTCAGGGCCGGCCCATGGGATTCACCAGCAGTCCAATATCGAAGCATGAGGCAATCTGTAGTCTGAGGGTATGTAAAACTCAAGTAACGAAACAGCGAATCAGAAGCACAATCGAATCTATAGTCAATAACGCCTGTTTCTCTTCCATAGTCTAATCACCAGATCGTTTTGACCATAGAGCGACATCCAGCCTCTAACAAGGCAGGCTTCCTGTAAGTCTTTGGCATACATCAAGATATTTTTGCCTCGTACCATCCACTATTTCCGGCGGCAGAGGAGGGGGGGTGCTCATTCGGTCCCAGCCAGAGGACGCCAGCCAATCGCGTACGAATTGCTTATCAAAAGATTCAGGAACTTCACCTTTACACGCGAGCTCAGCCGGCCAAAACCGAGAACTATCTGGCGTGAGTACTTCATCAACTAACATTAATTGCCCATCACTATCATGCCCCCACTCAAATTTTGTATCAGCAAGAACAATCCCCTTTTCAACTGCTAAACCTATCGCCGCATCGTACACGGCAATACTTTTCTCTCGAAGTTCCGAAGCGAGCACGTCGCCCAATGATTCAGCCATCGTGCCAAACGAAACATTTTCATCATGTCCCTCAGTTGCTTTTGTAGCAGGAGTAAAAATAGAACAGGGCAGCCTGTCACCTGGATGTAAATCGGGTGGAAGCGGAATACCGCAGACCGTACCTGCCTTCTGATACTCCAGCAGGCCTGATCCTGCAAGCCACCCGCGTACTACACATTCAAAAGGAATTACGCTGGCTGCTTTTACGAGCATGGAACGACCACGAAGTGGTTCTAGATCAATAGTTGACGGAAGGCCCATCTCATCAACATTTGTTGTAACGAGATGGTGTGAAACGGGTGGAGATTGCTCTGACAACCAATCAAACCAAAATTTTGAAACTGTTGTTAACACCTTGCCTTTGCCCG
This sequence comes from Pirellulales bacterium, assembly GCA_029246985.1. Taxonomy (GTDB): domain Bacteria; phylum Planctomycetota; class Planctomycetia; order Pirellulales; family UBA1268; genus UBA1268. Next base: position 14,379 of record JAQWMC010000101.1, on the reverse strand, counting down.
GTATCGGCGTTGGCAGAACCCAGTCAAAAGCACTCACTCGATCTGTACTGACAATGAGCATGTGCGGTTCATCTGATACGTCCAGTCTGTAACAGTCTCGAACCTTGCCACGAATTGGTTTTCCTATAGGCAAATTAGTTTCTATAACGGCGGACTGATTGAATGACATCATGGCCATTTTTCTTGTGCATTGGAAACGGTGTACGAGATACTATGACGATACCAAAACAAGAACAGAAAACGCCAAGGACACTCAAAACTACCGCGGTACAACTTAACAAAAGTCCCGTGACATTCTTGGTAAATCAACAAGCGAGAGTTCATTCGTATCATCTCCACTCCATGCTTCCAGACGCCTTGCCAAAAGATGAACAACTTTCCCACGTCGCTGAATTCGACCTTTGACCATTAATACAGGCACCCGTCTATTTTTTGGATCACAGTGCTGCCAGACAGCTTTTGGAACAACTACATTAACAATGTCTGTTTCATCTTCGAGTGTCAAAAAAATTGTGCCTTTCGCTGTTGCTGGACACTGACGTGACAACACAATACCCACAACTACGACCCTGCTACCTTCCGGACGAGAACAGGCACCTGCAGCAGTCACGACTCCGTTTTGTATAAGACGTGAACGAATAAACTGCAGCGGATGAGCCTTGAGAGACAGCCCTGATGCACGATAGTCCGATAGCACTTCTTCAAGGGGTGATGTCGTCGGCAAATACGCCGTCTCATCAAAACTACTTTCTGTTTCATTAAAACCATTACCAGCCAACCCTTCAAACAATGGCATACTCCCTGGTTCTGGCGTGCGCTCCATTGAATTCCATACTGCCTGCCTTCGACTTCCGGACAAGCTCTTTAAAGCTCCGGCACGAGCTAATGAAAGGACTTGAGGCTGTGTTAGCTGACACCGCTTCGTGAGATCATAAATACTCTTGAATCGACCTGAATTCCTAACCTCTTCAATTTGATGACCACTTGTTTGGCCAAGCCCATGAACCTGCTCGAGTCCAAGTCGAAGAGCAGGCAAGGATTCACCAGAAGGCTCAAGCCCTGCATGCCATCCGCTACTCTGGATACACACAGGCAAAACAGTCACCCCATGCTCTTGGGCATCGCGAACAAGCTGGGCTGGGGCATAAAAACCCATTGGCTGACTACCGAGCAGTGCAGCTGTAAATGCCGCCGGATAATGGAACTTGAGCCAAGCAGAGACATACACCAACAATGCAAAGCTAGCGGCGTGTGACTCTGGAAACCCGTATTCACCAAAGCCTTTCAACTGCTGAAAGACTTGTTCCGCAAAAGTCAACGAAAGCCCCCGTGACACCATTCCATCTACTAGCCGTTGATGAAATTCCTGAATCACCCCTGTTCGGCGCCAAGCACCCATTGCTCGTCGTAGTTGATCAGCCTCACCGGGAGTAAATCCTGCAGCCACTACCGCAAGCCGCATTGCCTGCTCTTGAAACAAAGGTACACCAAGTGTTTTTTCAAGCACCTCTCGAATTGCCTGATTCGGATAACAAACAGATTCTTTTCCTTGACGTCGCCGAAGATATGGGTGCACCATATTCCCCTGTATTGGCCCCGGACGAACAATGGCTACTTCTATAACTAAGTCATAAAAACAGGCTGGCTTTAAACGTGGCAACATGCTTCGCTGCGCACGGCTCTCAATTTGAAATACTCCTACCGTATCTGCCTTAGAAATCATTTCGTAAACACGCGGATCTTCAGCTGGCACTGTCCCTAATGTGAGACACGGCCCGCCACCTTGTTTCACAAGATCAAATGCACGACGAATGGCTGAGAGCATTCCTAGCGAGAGACAGTCAACTTTCAATATTCCGATTTCATCAAGATCGTTTTTATCCCATTGAATGACTGTACGGCCGTCCATACTGGCCGGCTGGATCGGTACTAATTCACAGAGATCTCCTCGAGTTATTACCATGCCCCCCACATGCTGCCCAAGATGGCGAGGAAAACTGATCAATTGATTCACAAGCGCAATAAGTCGTTGGCCTGATTCACTACATGGATCAATGCCCGACTCAGCCAATCTTTCAGGCAGCTGCTCTGCACGATCACCGACATCAAGAATTCGTGCTAATTGATTGATTCGATCAAGTGAGAAGCCAAGTACTTTTGCCAGATCCCGAACGGCCGATCGCAAACGGTAACAGATTACTTCAGCTGTCATTGCCGAACGCATACGACCATATGTTGTGTAAATATATTGCAGTACCTCTTCCCGTCGGTGATGCTCAAAATCAACGTCAATGTCAGGTGCCTCTTGTCGCTCACGGCTCACAAACCGTTCAAAAAGCACATTTGTCCGAGCAGGATCAACTGATGTAATACCCAGGCAATAACAAATAGCTGAATTCGCTGCAGACCCTCGCCCCTGACAAAGAATACCTCGCTGACGGGCGAACCGAACTAAATCAAATACGGTAAGAAAATACGCCTCATAGCCAAGCTCATGAACAAGCGATAGTTCATACTTCAAAAGACCAGCTACTTTTCCAGGAACTTTATTGTCATAACGCTTTCGAGCTCCCTTCCAGGCCAGGTTGCTCAAGTAATCTATTGGCGTCCAACCAGATGGCACAACTGCATGAGGATATTCATACGAAATATCATCCAGTGAAAAAGTACAGCGGCTGGCAATCTCAAGCGTGCGGTCTACCGCACCTGGCAAGATGGAAAAACGTTCAACAACATGCTTGATGTCCTGCAGATGCCGCTCGCCGTTCGACAGCAACTTTTCCTGAATTGACTCGACCGTCCTGCCGTATCGCACTGCAGCAAGAGCATCATGCAGTGGCTGGCGATCACGACTGTGATAGCGAACGTCACCGGCTGCTACCAAAGGTATATGAGTTTCATAAGAAAGCCTTGCATAATTTTCCAGACGTTCTTGATCATCTCCTTCCATTGCAACTTCTGCTAACCCATAGAGTTGCTTACCAAGCCTGTCCTGCCATGCACGAATAGAAACAGTTGCTGATTCGACAGACCCATGTAGTTGAGATAACGGAATGCCTGCTAGCAAACCATCTGCATGAGCAGCCACCTCATCAGCAGTCAGACAACATCGGGGATCGTGATCTCGTAATTCACTTCCATCAATTTCTCCATCTTTCTTCAAACAATCCTGCTTCAAAAGCCCCGTTGTCAACAAACGACACAGATTCTCATACCCCTTCTTGTTTGTTACCCATAGAACAAGTGGTGCAGCATCTATTGGCTCTACAACAGCACCTATTATCAGGTGAACACCAGCTTCTTTGGCCGCAGCGTGCGCTCGTACGACACCAGATAGACTCACTCGGTCTGTTATCGCAAGTGCCGCATACCCTAGAGAAGCAGCTTGTGAAACTAATTCCTCTGGATGTGAACCTGCCTGCAAAAAGGAAAAATTTGTCGTGCAGTGAAGTTCTGCATACCGGCTACAACCCTGCATCTGATGACCTCAATCCCTAAATCAATAACCTGTTCGGTCAAGTCTTCAAAGCACGACACAAAAGCGACTCATTCGCGTCATCCATATGTTCCATGAAGAAACCAGGATCGTTTCCGAAGGCCACGGAACATCCAGAAACGACCTCCGCGATCAGTTTCGAAGATGTAATAGTCTCGACGAACGGTTGGACCTCGCCACCAAGCCGTTTCAATTCGCTCTGGCCCACGAGACCGCATCACTACATGGAACTGCCCTTTCCAACGGAAATGCACTGGGAGTCCGTCTGCGCTTAACGAAGGCACGTCGATCAAACGCGGGCTGGAAAGCAAAAAAGTTGGACGGCTAGGTCCTACAACAGGCTTCGAGAAATGAGGCCTGCTTGATCCAAGCAGATGGCCTGAACGATGCGACTTTGAAAGACCTATCACACCAACTACTGGTGCTGCGACCCACGATGCTTCTGGCTGTATATCAGCAAGCAACCGAGGCTCAACAACTGCACCACTCCCCAAGCGACTGACCAGGCGATTAAGAAGTGTCTCAAACCGTGACGCACCCGATTCCGTTGGACCGCGAAAAAGATTCTGCTGCCGATAGGGCAACGTACCTGCTGACATGACTTCTATTGACACATCAACAATTTCTCTGGGAAGCCGCACCCTCTCAAATCGCAACATTATAAGATCAACAAGGTGCCTCACTTGTACCGTTGGTTTATAAAGACCAACCTCAATGACTGTTGGGCGATGACCTTCATTCGTATCAAGCCTTACTTGCAGACTGCTTACTCCACGATTTGTATTCACTAGTGGCTGAAGACATTGACGAACTAGTCTTTCAATCAATGCACGGAAGTATGTGGAATCAATATCACGACCAAGAACTGGCATTTCAAATGAATGGTTTGCTACCAAAAGCTCACTTCCATGCAATGGCGTGAGCGGGTCTGACACATCACCAAGAAAACGAGACACCTGCAAGGGAACAATTGATCCGAAACGCTCCTGAAGACTTACTTTTGGCAAACGCAACAACTGCCCAATTGAATTGACACCCACTTCAGTCAACGAATCAACGATATCGACCGGCAACTGCAGTGACTGAAGCGGTAGTGACTGAAGAGATTGCCGCTGCCGACCTGGAGGTACAAGAACCCATCGTTGCTGACGATCCAACCAATGCCCATGACGGGAGCCACGAACTACTCTATTTTTCAAAAGAGCAGAACGACGTGGATTGCTCCTTGGCAATTTCTGTAACTCATCCAATGAATGCCGGCTCGTTGCAGCAATTCGGTCAGCACAAAGAGCCGCTGCCCAAGAGGCTGCTAAAGTATCAGCAATGGCTGCACGAGCATGGATTCCACGAGCGGCTAACGTCCAAACCACTGTACGAAGAAGTGACGACTCACCACCAAAAAAGCGAGCTGTGTCCGAAATATCAACTTGCAGGCTCCTGGCAGAACAAACGCTTTGTCTTCTTGCCTTCCCGTGGTCCGCACCACGAATAACCTCCGGACCAATTGCAACAAGTGGAGAAAATCTGTGACACCAGCGACCCAGCGCCTCAAGTACACGAACATCTCCAATACTATCTTCCGGAATAACACGCGCCACACGAGAAGCCCGCTGGCCATACACCGAAGCGAGTACCGCCAATGCTTCTGATAATGAAAAGCCTGGCTGAATAACTGGCTGAGATCTCTTGCGTTTCGTAGGCGACATAACCCAAGCCCAGGATACAACTGACAGAACACCACGTGCATTCTGTCGACAAACAAAAATGGGGGACTCACGAAAGCCTGGCTGCTGAAGCAACTGCCGCTGCACAGGCCAACGAGGTAGCGATATTGTCATGATGCGCAACGTATTTTTTCCTGACATTCCGGCCGCTCCATTGTCTCATGAAAACCAACGTGTTCTTTTCCTCTAGCAAGATCAAGAACACACTTTACCGAGGGTTCAGGCACGGCAGTCACTGCGTCCCATTGACCACCAACTTGCATCAGCGTGAAGGCACGAGAATGAATCCAGCGACCCGAGGCCGGTTGATGCATTCCTGGACCACACGTCTTGCACGATGCTGCATGCTGACATCTGCTTTGAAGAGCAGGGGACGGCTCCACTTGAATTCGTGCTTCTGCCCATGTTGGCTCTCGACGGGCATGGGATGGTCGCACGAGCAACCCCACAGCACCACTTGACTTTGCAGCCATTTGCCATCGACGCATTACTGTAGATGAAACATTTTTTGGCCATCCAACCACTGCTGCAACGCTTGGGCAACGCAGGAGCTGATCAATTGACCAGAATTCATCGGCTTCATTCGCAGGATATACAATGTAAAGCAGGTGTTCTTCTCTACCAGTTATTACATTCCCCCTGCTATGACGATTACGAATTGGTGAAGAATCTTTCACTGAAGTAACGTGTACTGACTGTTCCAGCCAAGGCATGACAGATGGTGGATAAAAACTTCTGCCACGATCCACAAGCACCACAGGACGACACCCAGTTAATACGTTCGTATTCTGCAAATGCATAGCCACGGCTAGAGCGAACGTTGTTGCCCCAGAAGCTGATGCCACACTCTCATCCTCGGACTCAAGCCATTCCATAAGAGTGCCCAGCCGCACCCCTCTATATCTCAGAAGGCGGTCGAGTGATGGCAGTCCACTACTCACGACCGTTGGGCCGGCTCCCTCTTCAATGCATCCCGGCAATGAGGAACCTTCTGAAACCATGCGAGAAAGTTGCTGCAACTGCGCATGATCAACCATCTGGTGAAGTTCCGTACACAGATGATGTGGGGGGGTATGCTTCGTCACAATGCAAAACCGGCAAAAGTGTATAATGTACTGATGTACAGTATTGTATCTTACCGGCACCGTCAAGACTGTAATTCAGCACACCTTTGTCTGGTCGTATAATCGATGACTCTTCCACTCTCACCTGCGAGTATTACCCATGCAAACTCAGCAAACACGTCACCGTCAGGCTGCACTCGCCAGACTTTCTTGCCTCCTCATAACCGGATGCATCCCGCTCCTTTTCACTCCCACATCAACGCACCTTTCCGCCGAAGAATTCACTGAATTCCAGCAAGCCGACTCTCCTGCTGTTTCCAAGACACTAGGCGTCACGCCAAAACACTACCGCCAGCTTGAGCCGTCTCTGTATTACCTGTCGCAACGATATTCTGACAGTTTAAGTGGGCTCTCCTCAACACAACGACACGCGCGGCTTGTCGCTCTTGCACAATTTATTGACATGAAGAGAACTGCTGTTGCAGATGCTCCAGTCATTGGGCCCGGTTGTAACTTAATCGGGTTACTCGATCCTGATCATGGCCTGGACCCCAAAGAAATTTCATCGCTTGCTGCAGCCTATGATTGCACTTCCACAATTTTTAAGAAGACCAGCCCTTCAGAAACCCTTGAAGAAGTGGGCAATGCATTTCTTCAGTCAGTCGCTGCTGCTGTTGAGTCACAAAACATACCGACAACCATAATTGTTCTGGGGCATGGGCTGCCGAAAGAAATTCAGAGCTACCATATACCAGTTGATCGACTTGCAAAAACACTTCTAACTGCTGCGGTACACATAAACAATTCTTCTAGTATCGACCTCAGTCATCTGACAATCATATGTGACGACTGCTACAGTGCCGACTTTATGATCAACCTCGCTACGACAATAACCGACTCCTGCCGGGCGCAGTCTATTCATTTGAAACAATTACCGACGCTCATTGCTGGCACGAATCGAGATTGCGTTGGTCATGCCGACGTTGGACAGAAATTCGTGCCACACTTCTGGCGAGATGTTATTGAACTTTTTTACATCCGACGGCCACGCCCAACAAAAATTACTTTGGGTGACTTTTTTGAAAAGGTCGACAACATGATGTTTGGGTATGGAAGAAGACCAATCATCCAAGGATCTCATGTTATTGGCTACCGACTCATTGATCCAGAAATGGTCCAAGACCCAGTTGTATTCGTTCCTCTGAGTAACGCCGATCTTGATGCACTAAGAAAAGCACTTGGGTTACAGGAAGAGGCCACGTGTGATCCATTCCTAGATATCGGTTAGGCAGCAAACACCCTAACCCTTTTTAATGATGCATCCGTATCGCGTGTCTCAGTCCGAACTTCGACCAATTTTAAAAAGTCGGTACATCGGCAAGTGACGGTAGGGAACTTGGAGTGTCAGCATCGAAAGGCTCGTCACGTACACTCTGCCACCTGTATTCCCATGTGGAACGCCGTCTGGCCGCCAACTACCCTTGAACTCACCGTCTTTTTCTTGCGTGCGAATAAGATGCTCTCGCATGCGATGATTCCACAGATCGAAGTTGTTCCCCTCAAGATGATGAAGAACCTGGGTCGCATAATAATAGAAATAAATGTCTCCTAAATTAGTGCTTTGCTCCGGCGGCTGCTTTGCCATCAAATACGTACTGCCTGCTATGAGATTTCGGTCGTCTTTTTTCCACCCAAGATACTGCTGGGTCAGGAGGCCTGCCGCTGTCATACTTTGTTTTTCAGTACTTTCAGTACCACTCGGCTGGTAACAATACCGGGACAGCGGAATGTCTTCTGGACCAACTCCGCATGAATCCACAAAACGTCCCGCGCGTTCAAGTGACTGAGAAAGCACATTTATTCCTGTGAGTTGTGCGCTGCGAATTGCAAGAAAAACCCAGCCAGTTGCAGAGAGATCGCCGGGCTGGTTCGGTGAATAGCGCCATCCACCACCAGCCTGATGCTGTGCATTTAGTAGATATTTCAAAGCTAATTGAGCATGCCCCCGAAGTCGCTCATCACCAGACAACCCATACGCTTCACAAAACACAATGGTTGCCAGTGCGTGAGCATACATCCCGCCATCGAGACGTCCGTCATTAATGTCGTTACTTCGTTGCTGACTGAGCGCAAGATAGACCAGGCCTCGCTCAACGACTCCTTGATACTGCTCAAGTTCTTCTTGTCCTTCAGGCACACGACTGTGGGCAATACCTTCACTAAGAAACGGCAGTAATGCGAGTGCAGTAGCGCCAATCGGATTTGGGCTTGGACCCTCATTCGCTTCGCCTTCCTCGGCGTCCTCAAGAGACCCATCGAGCGCCCAGGACCCATCACCACGCTGGCAATCTGCTAGCCAGTCGATACCTTCACGAATCGACTCCAATGACCGAGGAGTTGCCCCATAGAAATCAATAAGCGCCTGCTTACTTGCGAGGGTGAGCCGACCACCAATGGAACCTTTTCTTCGCAGAGGAGCGGACGCTGCCGGATCTGAAAAAATCTTCTTGATTGCAGAAACGTTGATTATCCCCGCTGGTAATTTCTCAGTATCATCAGCGAGAACACGTAAAATGATGTAATTCGTTGTTTGTAAACCACCACCAGTTGCCTCAATCAGACTTGACCGAACTTGTGGTTTGGCAGTCGAGGATACCGAGAGAGCAAGGGAAATCTCCTGGCCACCTGCTGGAATTGACATGACTGAGGCATCAACTCCGGAAGGAAGATTTTTCAACACAAAATCCAGGGGGCCACTATATTTCTCTCGTTTGACTGGCAGTCGAATGACCTCTTTGGAACTTGGCTTCAAATCAATGACACGGAAGGACTCGACCCGAAACGGATACCGGGAAATCTCAATTGGAATTTTTCCTGCAACCTTTCGCCCGTACGCATTTGTCGAAACCTCTAAATTGACAACGCCATCAACGGCAATTGTATTGGCAGATACAACTACCTTTACGGCCTCGGCAGTCTTGCCGTTGGCTGGAGACTCAATTTTGGCAGTGAGTGATGTGCCCCCTCCAGATACGGCAACAGGTGTTTGCCCAGAAAAGCCATTCCGCTTTAAAGAAACTGAAACAGTTTTGCTCGCACCAGGTTGAAGCACGACCATCTCAACTTTTCCGAACTCAGGACGCGAAACCTTGTTCACAACAACGTTCAGCGAACGTGCAGCAGACATCTTTTTCAGTTCCGCTTTTACCGAAACGGCCGTTTTTACAATTTTATCACCAAGACTTGGTGACGCCTGCAAAACGACTTTTCCAGCTGAAGATCCTTCCTTTATGACGAGTGATTTCGGAGATGGCTTGACTCCGTCTGGAAAGCCTTGAAAAGAGACCGTAATACTCCCTTCATGACCATTCCTCGTCACTCGCACTGCGAGTTCGCTTTTGCCGGCTGGATCTAACACGACGTCAGCCATTTCAGCAAGTTCAATGACTTTTGGTTCTTCAACGGGAACCGGTGCCTCAACAACTGGTGGTGGCGGTGGTGGTTCACTACACCCGATCATTAGAGCGCAGACCATCAGGAGACTCTGGCCAACCACGCCACGTCCATCCGAAACACTACACAATTCCCTCAGCATGATCGTTCCCTCGCGTACCATTTTATTTCTACGGGCCGGCAGTCATGTGCACAGCAAAATCCCTACATGCTTGCTCAGTCAAGACCTTACCATGCTGCCTCACAATAGATCATTTTCAAATCAATTTGGCCGCCGCATGAACATGCCCTCAGGGATTATATCCTGTATTGCTCGCGCTGTAGATTTGGCTTGACCCCTTCTGGAGTGACATCACTTTCGATATCAAACCACTCTTCTTTAAAGTCAACGCGAGGCTGGCCATCTGAATTCTTCAATGCCATATTGCTCACTAAAGCGATGACTGCATCAGCAATTGCAACTTCTGGCTTGCATCGAGGCTGGTTCGCAGGATCAGGATTCCGAACACACCACGCCCAGTGCTCCATTTCCTCAGTATAGCCGCGGGAAGGTGGGGCTTTCCCTGATGACTCCGTTGGAACAGCAGCAACACTTCCAGCGCCACCACTTTCTGTTGTGTCAAGGACGGCCTCACCACTTTTCGACTTTGAGACTGTCACACGAGTGTCCCGCGACGATCCCTTGTAGAGCATTACATTCTGTTCTTGCTCGAGAATAAGGGTGCCTTCGGTTCCCATAACCACTTCACCGTACCCACCAAACCCGTTTCCATTAATTGATGAGTATGTGACTACAATTTTCTTGTTTGGATTCTCTACGTAATCGGGCGCCGGGTACTCGTACATGCAATAGACGTGATCATCAACCTCACGGTCGTCAGGGAAGATACTGCGATTCCCTACAGCAGTCACCGTCAGAGGCTTCACTTTTTTACCTTTTCCATGCATGGCCGAAATGAAAATGCCAGCGGCATCGAGCTGATGACTCCCCAACTCTGCCATCAACCCACCACCGGTACGATTCCAGAGCCGCCAACGAATCAGTTCTTCAAGGGGTGTACGAGGCGACCCGTCTGGCAACTGCTTTTCGGTATAGCCAAACATCTCGGCAGCAACATCACTGTCAGCTAACTGCGCTTCTAATTGGGCAACTCGCTTGGCCCATACATCAACTTCTGACGGTTTTGACTCCTCAAGCCTTCGTTTCCAGCTAGCCATTTTACTGAGAAGCGACTCGTCGGCAGGCAATGGCGGCTTCCAGCTATCCTTGCCTGGCAAATTTCCACGATGCCATTGGGCACGAATCGAATGCAGGTCACCAATGAGACGAGCATCGCCAATTGTGTGCACAGCGTTGTCATACAAAACGCTGTAGTGACGCTGATGACCGGTCGCTAGAATCTTCCCAGTCTCACGAGCGGTTCGACCCATCTCCTTGCACTCATAAATCGAGTGCCCCATGAGCTTCTCCGTCAGCACGTGCTTGCCAGCTCGCATGGCCTTAATGGCTGCCTCGGCATGCAGATGCAATGGTAACGCGATAATAACAGCTTCAATGTTTTTATCGGCGAGCAATTCTTCATACGCACCGTACACCTTGACCTGTTTACGGGCTTCGTCCTCGGTCTTCCAGCCATACTTCGCCATGAGACCAGGCCGCACTCGCTGCGCATTCGGACTGGATACATCACCGTGAAAGGCACGAAATACGTTGTAGGGTCGAATATCTGCAATCGCGACAGCTTTGAGATAGTCGGGGTTATGTGCACCAATCAGCACACTCCCTTCATCCCCCGTTCCAATAAAGCCAACCCGAAGAGGATCGCCAACACTCGCTCCATACCCGAAATAGATTGATCCGAGACCAGCACCTGTTGCCAAGCCTGCAGCAACAGTACCGGACAGAAAGTCGCGCCGCGTAACGGCAACAGCTTCATCAAAATTTTCCTTACCCACTTTTTGCTGTTCTGGAGTTAGGTTCATCAAATATTATCTCCGCTTCACTGACTTCGTGGTAAAATTTTCTTTGTTCGATTCCTGAAACATACTATTTCTTGGCGTTGCAGCACATTTTCATTGGACAGTACTTCTGAAGTATAGGCATCAGAAATGCGTCAATACCTGCCCATGCCCCAAGTGGTGCCGACGCCAAGACAAGAAGCCCTGCAATTTCGACCCATTGCTCGTATGTACTCTGCGCTGCTGGTAGCCAAAATGGCTGTGATGCCACAACCGAGAGGAGAAAAAAGACACCTCCCATTGCATTGAATTTCGTCAGTACTCCGATGACCAGACACGCACCAATGGTTGTGAGTGACCAACTTACAAATTGATCTGCTTTCCAAAGCCGGGTCGGCTGAACTGCGGTAGCAGCTCTTCGCCTGTCTTGGGCCGACAACTTTTCATTCCACGTTGATACCAATTCTCGACCAACGGCGTCTGCTTCTTCCATCCACCCTGTCTTCTGCACTGCTAGCTCCCGCTGCTTGGTGGAGACTCGGTCTCGCATGAATGGAACGTCTCGAGCCATCGCTGATTTCTCAGTCTCTCGAAGTCGAATGGTTTCCCTGCAATAATCCACAAGGTCTGGCTGGGCATAATCAAGCATCGCTGTGAGTTTTTTGTCGGCGGCATCAATTGCTGCTGATGACGTGTCCGACCATTTTTCTGGAGGCGTCCACCCAGAGGCTCTCAGAACGTTTTCGCGTCGCGCACCAAGTTTCTTCCACTGTTCAACAAGAGATGACCGCCAGCTTTCTGCTGCATTCGCAACGAGCACGGGATCAGCGTCTTGGACTTTCCCCAGCGTATTCTTCCAGTCACCAGTTTCAGGAAGATCTGCCTTAAGGAAAGAAGAGAGCGGCCCAACTGCTGCTTTCCGAAAGCCCACACTTGACCACGAAGGATCTCTCAAGTGACTGGAGCCTTCGAGAAAAAAATGAAGACCAATGACTATTCGTAAAAAGGTGAGAGCGGCTGTCACCACCACCGCTGTTCGCATACAACTCATGCTCAATGTACGTCCAAAGAAAAATGGTTCTGGGATATAAATGTCGCCACCTGCAGTCTATGACTAGCAGACGCCTGTGCGGGCGAATAATTCAATAATATCCTATTTTTCAGGTATCTCGTACTTTTACAACAAATATCTTTAGATATCCGGTCTCAATTCCTATATTGCGCTTTCCGCGATTGATCGCTATACCTCATAATAACGTATTCGGTTGATTTTCGATCGGTCTACGAATGTACCGAGTGGATGCTTTGAAAACTCTCAGCACTCCAATTCTTTCACTTTACTTGAGCCCTTAGAAATTCTGCGTGCGAATCGTTCTCTGCTACCCGGTTGAATCTCGACATATCGAACAGATTCAAGCTGTCTATCCAGACGCGACTGTGGTTTCTGCTGGGCAAGAGCGAATCGCGGAAGAACTACCGAACGCTGATATCTTCTGCGGACATGCCAAGGTACCGGTACCGTGGGAAGATACCGTCAAAGCTCAACGCCTGCGTTGGATTCAGTCATCAGCAGCTGGACTCGATCATTGTCTTGTCCCCTGCGTTGTCGATTCAGACATTGTTGTATCGAGCGCATCGGGTGTTCTTGCTGACCAGGTCGCAGAACATGCACTCGCTTTGGCAACGGGATGTTCCAGAAGAATCCCCTTGTTTCTCCAGCAACAGCACCAGAAAGAATTTGTACGAAGGCCAACTCGCGACCTTACCGAATCAACTGTTCTCATTGTTGGATTTGGCGGCAATGGACAGCGATTAGCAGAGGTTCTCCGCCCACTGAAGACCCGCATAATCGCCACGGATTACTTTCCGAATCGATCTGCTCCTCTTGTGGACCATCTTGGTTCACCAGATGAATTACATGACCTTCTGCCACAAGCCGATTTTGTTTTCCTCACGGCACCTCTGACTGACAAGACACGAAAGATGTTCGATGCCGTTACCTTTTCTGCCATGAAGCCAGGCTCCATGCTGATAAATGTTGCCCGCGGCGATCTTGTAGTCGAGCAGGCAGTCGTTGATGCGCTGGAATCAGGTCATCTCGACTCTGCTGGATTTGATGTTACTCCGGAGGAACCCCCTGCGGCGGATAGCCCTCTGTGGACTGCACCAGGACTCATCATTACTCCGCACGTTGGTGGACAATCTGAAAAAAGACTTGACCGAATGACTGATCTCTTTTGCGAAAACATCATACGATATAGAAGCGGTAGGGCACTGATCAATTCTGTTGATAAGACGTTGGGCTTTCCTCCGCCTGCTTCTTAACTATCAATTCGAGATCTCCGACCGTAGAACTTTCTGAGAAGACCAGACAAGAGCACCCCTTCTCCAACCAACAACCCACTTCCGGCCTTAGGTCGCCACACATGTCAACCACGATTTTCCAAGATGGCCAACCAACCTTACCTGCGGCAGGTGTAGGAGGCGGCCGCTGCCCAGATGCTCTTCTTTCTCGATACGGCGATGTTCTTGACGGCGGCCGGCTCAATTGGACTCAGTACCATAATCTTGGACGACGTCTTGGGTCCGGAGGGCAGGGCGTAGTCTTCTTGACCACTCGAAAAGGAACCGATGGGTTTACACTGCCGGTTGCTCTCAAGGTTTTCTCTCCTGAGCGATACGA
>JAQWMC010000086.1 GCA_029246985.1 Pirellulales bacterium | reverse complement strand
AGAGTCTTACTTAGTTCCTTCGGATGGGGCTTCTTCTGGTCGATTGCTCCAGCCATCTATCTGCTTCTCAGACAAAGCGTGGACGCAACCGAACTTGATGAAATTGTTCTCGACGAACCGGCTGGCGGATAAGGGGAAGTCTGCAGCACACCTCCGCGAAAACCTAGGTTTGGACCCATCGTCGAAGGAGTGCCGGAAATCCACCAAACAACTCCCCACGACTCACTGCCTCGTCTACGCCAGCTGCAACTGCATCATCAAGGCGCTGCTTATGGACATGAGGACCAAAAGCGATCAATTTCATGCTCACGTCTTTTTGACTAATGCTATCGAGAAGAAACCGTACTTTAGCTACAAGAACAGCGGGGTCTTCCTGGAACGCCTGTACGTCAAGAAGGACAAGGTCATAGTGCTTTGACCTTGGCTGTTCACTCAGGCTTCTAAGCGTTTCCAATAGTCCACCAGCTTCTTTCGCGAGGCCTGCAAGCTTGCTCGTTGACATAAGATCAGGAGAAATCAGTAAAATACTCAACGACTGCACTGGCGCTCAAACTCCGTTTTTACAATGCGTATCAATCGGTGAGAACATACGTGGTATTCCGTACTTCGTCGAGTCCCAAACTTCTATGGTGATGAAACAACGATTTCTGCCTCAAGAACTGCTTCAACCCGACGTTGAATATCTTCGAGATGGGCTCGGGTAGCGTCATCAAGTACCAATTCCTGTGCCTGTTCGCCCCCCTCAGACAAAACTTCTATTACTCGCTGCATTAGCCGTTTGAGATGGAAATTAGCCAGACTACGTGCATCTGGTGGGATTCCTTGTCCCGAACCAAAACGGGTTACGAGTAAACCCGTGCGCCTCCCCCCGCCGAGGGAAAGTCTCGCGAGTTCACCCAACGCCTCACGTTGAAGATTACGACGCAAACTTGAAATAGCCGGTTTCTGATCAGAATATTCCGCGGCTTTTAATTCGAATATTTCTGAATAGATGCAATCTGTAAGCCTTCGCAGAAGTTCGGACGTTGTAAAGCAATCAATGCCTTGATCGACCTTCATCGCATTATCGGCGAGTCGCGTAAGAGTTCGCGCATCCAGCAATTGCTCCAGTATCCTTCGCTGCCACATGAGAACGGCTTCGTGGACGGGGTAATCTTGTCTGTCAACATTATCTGTGCCCCAATGTAACCATCGTGTTGATACCAGCTGGTTATAAAACTCTGGCGGGAACTGATAGGAGGTGTCACTGAAAATTTGTTCACTCAACAGTTTTATTGCTTTCCTCTGCTGAGTTGCTTCGACAACGCGAAACGGTGGCTTTGCCTGGGGGTCGTCGCGGTGGCTTCTCGAACTGTATAAACCCCCCACCAGCCTAGCCGCGAAATAATTGGATTGACCATGGGCACCAAGCAATACGCCAAAAGCGTGCCTGACTCGGTCATATCCAGCGTCATTGGCAGTGAACCGCTCAACAAGCTTCGGGATCAATTCCTGGACAACCTTTGATCGTTGCTCAGCGAAAGCAAGTGGGTCATTGCCAAGGTCATATCGGTTGGAAAGCGGATCAGGATCTCCTGCCATGGTGTCCTCATCAGTTGCAAATGCTAACTGCGATTCACCGCTACGAGAAGCAATTTTCAGAAGCGTCGGACGCTCTGCCTTCGGCGTTGTTCCATTAATTGGCCGATATCCATAGTCGATGGCCCAGTAGTCATAAGGCCCTAATCGGGTTGGGTAATACGGCCCTTGAAACTTTCCTTTCGGGACGATGTTGACTGGAACATAGTCCATCACACTCGTTGTTGCCGATCGGCGGTCCGCATTTTTCTTTGAATTGATTTGATTAATAGAAGCGACTGAGCTTCCCTTGAAATTATGCCGCAGTCCCAAGGTATGCCCGACTTCATGCATAGCAACAAGCCTGAGGCCCTGTTGTATGAGTTTTTTTTGCTCCTCAGTAGAAATAATTGTGTCTTGTGTCGCAGCTAATGCAGTCGTACCCAAGGCATTCTGAAAAGCATGCCCACTAAAAAGATCACATTGCCCACACCCACAGGAGGAACTCTGCGAGTGCCCAATAGATGTTCTGTTCTCGCCTCCATAAGAAGGAGTCAGCCAGGCAGTGGCTTCCGGCATGTAGTTTTCAAACTCATTTCGCCAATGTTTTACAAAGTCGGCATCGAAAATAATATCCGCATCGAGAATTTGTCCGGTCCTTGGATTCACACGACTTGGCCCCATTGCAAATCCCCGTCCGGATGTAATCCAGCGGAACGTGTTGTAGTTGATATCCTCAGGATCCCAGTCTGTTTTATCTGGCTGTTGCCTTACTTCTATTGCGCTGTCGAACCCAGCCTTTCGATACGCGGTATTCCAAGCAGAAATACCGTCCCTGATGGCTTGGCGGTATTCATAAGGGACAGTTTTTTCGATCCAGAAAACGATTGGCTTTTTCGGTGGTGAAATTTCAGCTTTCGGATCAGCTTTTTCAATATGCCACCTATTAATATATCTCACGAAACGTTCATCACCCGTATGTTCCGAGAAGTTTTTCAACGCCGTAATGAAATAACCTACGCGTGCATCAGCAAGCCGAGGCCGGTAATTATTTTGTGGCAAAAGACTTATTGAATAGTGAATAGTGAGCGTTGCGGCACGTGAGTCCGGCACTGTATCAAGTTCGCTTTTTCCACTCGACGAGTACGTGGCCGCAACCCGCAGTTCAACATTGTCGTCAAACCCTTTCGCACTCTCCCAGGTCGTCCTGTCCTTTGCGAGGGAGTAACCAGAAAGCTGTTTTGCTATTTTCGGCAAATCTGTAAAGAAAATCTTTTCGGGGTCAAAAAGATATCCACCAGACGGAGTCTTCGCCAGAATTGGGACACTAAATAAAATACTATCAGTGAAGGCGTTGGCGACGGCGTTGGCCTCAGGGCTTCCGGCCTTCGCAAAGAAACGCACATTTTTACGGATAACCTGCAGCTTGTCAGCACGCTTCCGGAACGTCCAGACCCAGTCGTCACCGTCACCCCAACTCATTCCACCAAGCAGCGACCGAGATCCAATCCCTTGTGCGATTGAAATTGATACAAACATTTCTTTTCCGAGGAGCTTGTGCGGAACCTCGATAACAAGCTTGTCCTCCTTCATAAAAAGGGGGAGAAGTCCTTCGATACGTTTTGCATCTTTGACAAGCTTTTCGAATGAGTTCTGTGAACTCGATGATGTCGTAGTTTTGGCTGACGTATTGGACTGGTGTTCCGTGCCTGAAGGAGCCACATTCTCCTTGCTCTCTTCTGTAGCAGTCTCCACCGCTACCTCGTCGGCACCCAATGGCGTACCCACGATCACACACCCAAACACAAGCAGAATCGCTCCAAGATAAACCCCATAAGACTGCGGGTTTGTTTGATTAGAAGTCCATCTCATAAAATTTACACAGCCTCTCAGAACCTAATGCACATTGTGACTCTAACGCCCCTAAAGGCTAGCATCGCCTTCGGGCTGACACCAATCAGCCATGGAAAACTTTTGTACAAATAAAATCTTACGAAAGTCCCAGCTGGAGCCGCAAAAGCTGCTTCTTCACGTCAATCACAGCCATATCATCAGCCTCAATTGCTCGAGATGAACACACAAAAACAGGTGAATCAGACTCCTCCCGACCAGAGTCTGCCAACCGGCCATGGCTTCCCTTTACCACGTTGGCATCTAACCCAATGACATCCATCAGATACCTAAACCCAAGTTTTTTTTGTACGAGCCTTCTGGCGATATGCATTCTGGGGAAGCGTATCCCCTTGTCAAGAAACAGTTCAACTGGGTCATAGCCAGGCTTACGATGAATGTCGACAGTTCTGGCATAGTCTGGTGCACGTGCATCATCCATCCAGAAGTAATACGTAAACCAGCACCCTTGTTCGGACACGACAACAAGGTCCCCTGCCCGTTCGTGATCAACACCAATCGCTTTCTGTTTTTCTCTATTGAGAACCTGATCGATGCCCTGTGTCCCTTTCAGCAGATTTTCAACAAGCGAGACATCACGCTGATCTCGGATATAGACGTGTGCAATTTGATGATCAGCGACCGCAAAGGCCCGTGATGCTCCACCATCAAGTGTCTCCCAGCCAGTGGCTTCCTGTCGTACCTCCAAAAAGCCCTGATGCCGAAGAATGCGATTGATGTGGACTGGAGCATCCACAGCCGTTATCGCGTACTCAGAGACCACTACGACATCTGCTCCTTGGTCTTTCGCTGAAGCAATAACCTTTCCCGCCTCCGCATCAACAGCAGCAATATCATTCTTAATTCGTGAATCATCGGGACCCAATCGTTGCAGGTTGTAGTCGAGATGTGGCAGGTATACCAATGTAAGAGAAGGACGGTGCTCCTTAATAACGTTGGTTGAGGCGTCAGCAATCCATGCGGTGCTGGAAATATCTGCACCAGGTCCCCAGAATTTCATCAACGGAAACGTGCCTAGGCTTGATTGCAGCGTATCTTTGAGAGTTGTTGGTTGACTATATGTATCAAAGACCTTCCGCCCATCTGCTGGGTACGTTGGTCGTGGTGTCACAGAATAATCAACGTCTGCGTACATGTTGTACCACCAGAACATCTTGGCAGTCGTGTACGCCGGGTCGATCTGTCGAGCTGTGTCATACAGCCGCTCGCCATGGACAAGGCGGTTGGACTGTCTCCAGAAGAACACCTCCGCCAGTTCGCGGTCATACCAGCCGTTCCCTACGATGCCATGTTCACGGGGAAGTCGCCCAGTGAGAAGGCTCGATTGGACTGAGCATGTCACCGCGGGAAATACAGTCTGTAATGGCCGAGAAAACCCTTCTGCCGCTAACGCCGAGATATGCGGCGTATCTGTTCCCAACATACTGTGGGTCAGGCCGACAACATTGATCACTACGAGAGGCTTTGTTTTTTTCATCACAGACAGGATACCACCAGACACTTCGTATGGTGAACTCCCCGGATAACTCTGCTACTCTGAAGATAATTCTTTGGGCTAGCGCTCTCTGGAAGTGAAACAATGCACAAGCTTACGGTCACGGCAGTTCAATTCCCTGTTGATGAACTGAAAAGAATAGCATGTCATTTTTTCGACCCGGCATACGCGTCAGTTCTGATCGTTACACCGGCTGAGGCTGGGCTGAGCGGCTCTCAAACATACATTCTGAAGCACCCGGAAACCGGACGCAAGTATGTTTTAAAACAGCTACCGAGTGATCTTTCAGTAGATCAGATTCGGTGGACCCAGAAGCTTGCGGACTTTGCACGATGCAATGGACATGCACTGCTACCAGTCGCTCTCGACCATTGCGCGAGGAGTACACAGGTTTCAGATGCACCTTCAAAGATTGTCTCTCATTCCGACGGAACAATGTGGCAGTGCCTTGTGTATATCGAAGGACGTCCATGCAAAACGCCAAGTACTTACCACGTGAGTCTAGCAATCGAAGTACTGGCTGATTTCCACCAGAAGACGAGTGTCTTTCAAATGCCTCCACAACGCACTCTCAGTGGGTGGCAACGCCGTGTGCTGCAACTACAAGAATTACTTGAGTCGCGAAGATCCCCGCTAGTGAACAGCATCAATACTACTGCCGTACTCGCCGAACTACATGTACTACACAAAGAATTTTCCCGACTTATTTGTGCGGTGAGAACACCTCAAATTATCCAGCACACACTGAGCTATACGATGGGCAACGTGCATCAACCAACGCTTCGAGACTGCCGGTGGAACCATGTCCTTTTCTCAGATTCTTCTGATTGTGTGACGGGCATGATCGATATCGATGCGGCAGGCTGGGATGACCCGGCGGTTGATCTATCTCGCCTTCTTGGGTCGTGGCAACTTGAAAACCAGGAATCAGAAGACGTGCTCTTTGACCTCTGGCCAGATGCATTCCGACAGTACGAAACAAGTGTTGCTGCTGGGCCCGATTTCCCAACCCGAGTACAAGTTCTCCACGACACAGCCATACTCTGTGGAATTCATCGCTGGTTCACCTGGATTTTTGCAGAAAAACGATACTTTCCGAATATGAAAGAGGTTTTACAACGAGTCACCCTTCTGTTCCATGCAACTCCGGCTGCCATTCGGCGATTGGACCGTCTTCCACCACGACGCGACTCAAATTGACGCGATTGAATGGACCCCGATACACTTAAGGACTCCATAAATCGCCGTATCTAGATCACCGCCTCACCCAGTATAAATAGAGCCTTTCACGCATTGTCTCTTCGTCTCTAACCAGTCGATGCCACAGGTTCCCCTCACACCTAAAAAGTCTTTTGGCCTTGTATTTCACTAATTTCTACTTGCAGCGCCTCGGCGCAATCGCGTTGTACCTCGCGGTAGGCTATCAGCTAACGACCGTTGGAGCCGAGCCTGACAACACAGCAACAAATCCGTTCACCGCCGACGCACTGCTTGGTCCAATTGCTGAAAGAGCAGAACCGGTCACTATTTCCGCCCGGGTCGAAAATCAGGCGGGCACAGACGTTCTCTTTGTGACTGCTGAACTCGGCCCCGGCTGGCACCTATACTCTCTCGATCAAAAACCGGGGGGTCCAAGGCCAACTAGCATATCAATCGACCCAACGTCGGCATTCTCACCAACCTCTTCTTTTATTGCGGAGCCTCCACCTACCAAAAAGACTATAAGTGGAGTGCCTGGGTGGGAGGGTCTGGTTGTTGAAGAACATACTGGGAAGGTTGTATGGACAGCACCACTTGAAAAAAACAACCACACGGAGGGAACGGCGATCACTGGAAAGGTGAGCCTCCAGCTGTGTGAGGACAACGCGTGTATTCCCCCACAGACCATTGCATTTACAGCCGACCTATCCGGCACCAGGCAAGAAACATCAACACCAAGCATCCGGCATCTTCCCGAACGCGGCCATCTCGCTATTCGAGGTTCTGTTGGCAAGATTACAAAAAATTCCAACACCTGTAGCTTCTGGCCAGTCCGTGTTGAACTCATACCAGAGGCGGGGTGGCACCTCTATGCACCAAAAAGTGATACAACCACCGAGGTCGGCCAAGGCAAACCTTCAATAGTCTCCCTTGTACCCAATGGACATATTGAGGTCTGTGGAATTCTTGCTGGCGAACCACGCCTCGTCAGCGACCCAGAACTCCGCGCAACTGGTGCTGTCGAAGGACCAATCGTTTTCACGGTGCAGGTCGCATCACCAGAGAACAAATCTTCGGACACATCAGTCAGTGACCGTCAACTCGATGTTATTATTGGCTATCAAACCTGTAGTGACATCACATGTGATCCCCCGTGGGCGAGCAGCCTACGTATTCGTCTTCCGGAAGACGAAACAGGCACACCAACTCTTGCCTTCTCGGACAGCCGTTATGGTGAAGCATCACAGAAGCCCGCTGTTGTCACTCTTCCCTCCCGTGTAGAGCCGCCATCGAGTGCCAAAGACCCATCCGATAGAAAACCAGAAAAACGGGGCCTCTCTCTTCCGCTTGCCTTACTTGCGGGCTTGGTAGGTGGCCTCATTCTCAATCTTATGCCATGCGTGCTTCCTGTACTTGGCCTGAAACTCATGTCATTTGCGCAACAGTCTGGGCGAGCACGACAGGAAATCTTTCAACTCAATCTCTGGTATTGTGCGGGTTTGTACGCGGTCTTCTTCGTTCTCGCAACAGCGAGCGTCGCAGCGAACCTTGGGCTTGCCGGGAACAACCTCGCATGGGGAGAGCAGTTCACCTCTTCCGGCTTTAATATCACGATGTCTGCAATTGTCTTCAGCTTTGCCTTGTCGTTTCTCGGGGTATGGGAACTACCGATTCCTGGATTTATCGGATCAACAGCAGGCAAGGTGCAAACACAAGAAGGACCCGCCGGATCATTTCTTAAAGGGGTACTCAGTACTGTTCTTGCAACTCCCTGCAGTGGCCCATTCCTGGGGCCTGTTTTCGGATTCACACTCACGCAGTCTACTGGCGTCACATATGCTGTCTTTGCGTCCATTGCAACCGGAATGGCACTTCCATACCTCATCGTTGGGATTTTCCCGTCACTTGTCCGGTTTGTTCCGAAGCCCGGTCCATGGATGGAAACGCTCAAAGAGGTTCTCGGGTTTGTCATGCTTGGGACTGTTGTCTTTCTCTTTACTTTCCTCGACAACAACTACTTTGTCCCAACCTTTGCACTTCTTGTATCTATCTGGGCCGGATGTTGGTGGGTTGGTCGAACCCAAAAAACACGTGGCATGGCGGGAGTCATCCAATGGATACAAGCAGCAGTAATCTCTGGCACGCTCGGAACAGCAGCATTTACGTTTCTTGGTCCAGTTGACTCCCTTATCGAATGGGAACCATTTTCTGAACAACGGCTCTCCGAACTGCGAGAACAGGGAGAAACAGTTATGGTTGATTTCTCTGCTGACTGGTGTCTCACCTGCAAATACAATCTCAGTTTTGCTATTGAAACACCGAAGGTGAAGAATGCATTGCAGGAGCAAAGGATTATTCCAATGCTCGCTGACTGGACTGACGGATCTCCAGAAATCAAGGCGATGTTGGAAAGCCTCAATAGCAAATCAATACCGGTGCTCGCCTTTTTTCCGCCAACCACACCAGACTCACCAAACACATCGCCTATTATCTTACGCGATCTGGTAACTGAAACGCAGGTCCTTACTGCAATCGATCAAGTGAGCGTTACTTCGCCACCTCCCTCAGCGCAAGCGACAGATGCAGCAACCATGAACCGCAACTCATTAGAACGCTAATCACTTTTGCTTTCCACGAAACAACGACCAGCTTTGGTTTGTCTAAGGAAACCGGTTTCAGCGAGCTAAAAACCGAAAGCTATCGTTTTGACACAGAGCCTGTAGGTTGATTATTCATTGGATGATAGACTGATTATTTGGGTTTGCATGGGCAACGTTTTAAGTTGTCGCATTTTTTATCCAGGCATGACTACGGGACAATGACACACATTAGGAACCCTATTTTACAAGGGTTTAACCCTGACCCTTCAATCTGTCGGGTTGGCGATGACTTCTATATCGCGACATCAACCTTCGAATGGTTTCCGGGTGTCCAGATTCATCATTCTCGTGATCTTGTTCATTGGAACCTCATCACACATGCGTTGGATGAAAAACGCCTGCTCGATCTTCAAGGTGTTCCGAGTTCAGGTGGCATTTGGGCTCCTGCCCTGAGCCATTATGAAGATCTTTTTTATCTTTGTTATACGGTCGTGCATCAGCACGAGGCCGCCACCAAGGACACGCCGAACTTTCTGATTACATCACCTTCTATTTTTGGCCCTTGGTCGGAGCCGGTTTATATCAATTCCTCAGGCTTTGACCCATCACTTTTTCACGATGACGATGGGAAAAAATATTGGTTGAATATGGTGTGGGACCACCGACCAGAACACCACGCTTTTTACGGAATTGTTAAGCAGGAACTCGATCCGACAACGTTCGAACTTATAGGTGCATCCAAACTTATTTTCAAGGGAACAGAAATTGGGCTTACCGAAGGGCCCCATATTTACAAAAAGAATTCTTCGTATTACCTGCTCACCGCTGAGGGTGGCACTGAGTACGACCACGCAGTCACACTTGCCCGTTCCGAGAGCATCGATGGGCCCTATGAGGTACATCCTCAGAACCCAGTTTTAACATCGAAAGGTAACCCTACCCTTGCTCTCCAAAAGGCAGGGCACGCAAGCCTTGTGCAGACTCAAGGCGGCCAGTGGTATATGCCACACTTGTGCGGCCGCCCTCTCCCCGGAACGAAACGGTGCAACCTCGGAAGAGAAACGGCTATCCAGGAAATGGAATGGCGTGATGACGGGTGGCTGTACGTCGCTGGCGGGGGAAATAATCCACAGGAAACGGTTAAGGCTCCAGACCTACCATCCCACCCCTGGCCTGCACTCAATTCGAAGCTTCCATTCACATCTCCACATTATGCGACACCTCGCGGACCCGCCAGTACGATTGAGCCAACCGATACCGTCTTAAGGCTGCATGGCTCAGAATCCCTCGAATCCTGCTTTCCTAAATCGCTGCTTGCCCGGCGTCTGACCAATCACAACCTGATCGCAACGACACACCTGACGTTTACGCCGACTTCATTTCAGCAGATGGCCGGACTGACCGCATACTACAACAACAGACTCTTTCATCACTTCTACCTTTCACATGATGAGGTGGCTGGCCAATGTCTGCATATTCACAGTTGTGATGATGGAGTATCCAAATTTCCGCTTGGTACGGAACCTGTTTCGGTCGAGCACAATGACATTTTTCTGCGGGCAGTTTTCGAGGGAAGCAGCCTCCAGTTTTCGTGGTCACCTGATGGAAACAAGTTTACATCCGTCGGACCGGTTCTCGACGCTTCGATTCTTTCTGATGACTACGGAACACACTTAGACTTTACCGGGACGTTTGTTGGCATGACCTGCGTTGACCTGACTGGCATGAAAGCTCTTGCCGAATTTCACTTCCTTGAATTCCTAACTTAAAAAATCAGACTGGGTATTAATTATGGAAAGCACCCGACTTTCACCCGTTGAAAAAATCGGATACGGCCTCGGTGACTTCGGCTCGAATGTTGTCTTCCAAACAATAATTATTCTTCTGCCTTCTTTTTACACCGATGTCTTTGGGCTCGCTCCAGCAGCAATGGCAACAATGTTCCTCGCGGTTCGTCTACTCGATACAGTTACTGATCCAATCATGGGAGTGATTGCTGACAACACAAACACACGGTGGGGCAAATTTCGACCGTATCTACTTTGGTTTTCTATTCCATTTGCTGTGGTATTCGTGCTGACCTACTGGACACCAGACCTTGCCGGAAACGCAAAACTTCTATACGCCTATGGGACATATGCCGTTCTCATGCTTCTCTATACCGTCGTCAATATTCCGTATTGCGCGCTTGGCGGAGTCATCACTTCTGATTCACAGGAGCGTGTTTCAGCAAATTCCTATCGATTCTTCCTTGCGACCTCAGCGGGTGTTCTCATCACCTTTTTCGGACCGACACTTATTGCGTATTTTGGCAAGGGGGATGATAAAGTCGGTTACCCTTGGGCAATGGCAGCCTTCAGTGTTTTGGCCGTCCTCGCCTTCTTTGGATGTTTTGCCCTAACCAAAGAGCGAGTAGTTGAAGCACAGCCGGCCAAGGGCACCTTTTGGTCAGACGTTGGAACGTTAGTCAGCAATGACCAATGGATGATCGTCGCGATGCTCGGACTCGTGTCCTTAATTGCGATTGTGCTACGCGCTGGCACTGCGGCTTATTACATCAAATGGGTTGTTGGCAGGCCCGACCTGACCGCCCAGTTCCTCACAGCAGGAACCTTTGCTGCCATGATTGGTGCAGCATTCGCGGCGCCACTTACAGCAAAATTTGATAAGGGGCCCTCATATGCAATGCTCCAAGTCATTATTGTCATTGGATCAATCGGTATTTATTTCGCTCCGGCTACCAACCTTGGACTCATTTTCGGTCTCTACATACTTGTCAACTTCCTCACCCAGATGGCTGCGCCAATCCTCTTTTCCATGATTGCTGATACCGCTGACTACGGTGAACTGAAAACTGGCCGACGTGTCACTGGTCTTGTTTTTTCTGGCGTACTTTTTGCAATCAAATTGGGTATAGCGATCGCTGGATTCTGCATCGGCACAGTGCTGGCCTCATATGGCTATGACGGCGATGCAATGGAGCAAACCCCTCTTGCTCTGCAGGGCATACTTCTTGCCATTTCCCTTCTCCCTGCCCTTGGCCATTTTCTCCTTATTCCAATCGTGTTCTTCTACCGCTTGAGTACGCAACGCTGCAACGAAATACGGCAGGAACTTGATGCTCGCTCAGCTCAATAACCCCCTATGACACCTATGAAATCAACACTGATAGTTTTTCTCTGCACCATCACCAGTCCTCTTCTGGCTTTAGAAATCACCGGCAAATTTACGCCACCTGCTGGCCAAGTGCTTGTCTTTGCTGGACAGGACAATATTTCTGTTGGAGGCACTGAAAAATATAATGACGGCTACGTTGATGCTATTGGAGTCCCAGGAGGAATTACCCACTACGTTTATTTTTCCGAAGGGTGGACCAATGGGTTTGGGAGAACTTTTGCGGAGGGTTCTGTTGCTGGGCTGAATTCTGAGGTGGAATGGGCTGCTGGTCCAATGTGTCAAAAGGCATATCTGGACTCACCACAACTCAAAGAATGCGTTATGCATGTTTCCATTTCGATGGAAGGTGGTGGGGAAGTCCAGGTGGCGAATGGCGCCTTTGACCACCTCATCGAAGAATTTGTTCAATTCATTGCGGATCATCCTGACCGAGTCTTTTTCATACGTATAGGGTATGAATTTGATGGAAGTTGGAATAAGTACCAGCCTGAAAGTTTTAAAAAAGCATTTCGGCGCATTGTGGAATCCCTTCGCACTCGAAATCTTTCAAACTACGCAACCGTATTCGCGTCTTCGAGTACCGTGAAGCCAGGACAGTTCGAAGAATATGACCCCGGCTCGGAGTATTACGACTGGATTGGGTACTCATGGTGGGGCAACGAAAAGAAGTTTGGCAATGCCGCACCAGCTCTTGCATTTGCCCGCAAACTCAAGAAGCCCGTTTTCGTTGCAGAATCAACAGCCCGTGGACACTACTTTGATAAGGAAGACCCGGAAGAACTATGGTCTGGCTGGTTCAATGAATTCTTCCAACACATTGAAGAAAATAAAGATGTCATCCGAGCGGTCTCCTACATCAATGCTGATTGGGACGGTCAAGACATGTGGGACGGTTGGGGACAAACCCGCATCGAAACCGCTCCACGTCTTCAGCAGAGGTGGCAAACGAAGATGGCTGAGAAAACCTTTATAAACGCCGCCGACCACCCCCATAAAGTAATCGGCTTTTTTCCGCCAATGACACCTCCACAAAGCAACAACTTAAGTCAACCGGCCTATAAAGACGCGTCACTACCAGACACCGACAGGGTTGCCGACCTTCTCACGCGAATGACGATTGAAGAGAAAGTGGCCCAGATTACAGGCTGGTGGTTTCATGATGAGAGAAAGCTACAACGCGAGGGCTCTATTTTTAAACCTGAATTTTATGCCGAGAAATGCCCTCATGGCATTGGTGAACTTGGGCCCCTTCATAACCTTTCTATCGACGAAGATGTGCGGCATTATGCGGCTATTCAAGAATATTTCCGAAATCAGACGCGACTCGGCATCCCGGCAATTCTTCACGATGAAGCTGCTCATGGCTTCATGAAGTTTCAGGCGAATTCATTTCCTGCACCGATTGCACTTGCCTGCTCCTGGAACCCCTCTCTGCTTCAAGACATCTACTCCTGTGCGGCACAGGAGGCGCGGTCACGTGGTGTTTCCCATGTCCTTTCACCTGTGGTTGATGTCGCACGTGAACTTCGCTGGGGTCGTGTCGATGAAACGCTTGGAGAAGACCCTTTTTTAGTTGGGCAACTTGGAGCAGCGATGGTACGGGGTCTGCAAGGATCTGACAATGGAGCAATTAAGCCCGACCATGTGGCTGCCACACTCAAACACTTTGCGGGCTATGCTGGTACGGCAGGAGGACGAAACAGGTCGCCCTACCCAAACGGGATGAGGCATCTTCTAGATACTGAAATTCCACCATTTCGGCATGTCATCAAGAACGCACAGCCAGCATCAGTCATGGCTGCGTTCAATGAGGTCGATGGGCTTCCTTGCCATATAAACCCTTGGCTGCTTCAGACCGTTTTACGAGAAAGGCTTGGGTTCAACGGACTGCTTGTCGGTGATTATCAGGGCCTGAACTTGGTCCGCTGGTACCAGAAGATTGGGACCAGTGATGCTGATGTTGGAAAAATGGCATTGGAGTCAGGTCTCCAGTTAGAACTCCCAAACTCTTTTGGATACAAACACCTGGCGAAATTGGTGAAAAGTGGACAGGTCAGTGAGACGCTCATTGATACGGCTGTTCGTCAAATGCTTTCACTAAAGTTTCGACTCGGTCTTTTTGAGGCGCCGATGGTTCTCGATGCAGCGAAGGCCGAAAAGCTTGCTGCTTCAATAGAAACGAATTCCCTCACGACAGAGGCAGCACGTCAATCAATTGTCCTCCTGAAAAATGCGGGGAACTTCCTGCCACTCAAAGTGGGTAAACATAAGACCATTGCTGTTATTGGTCCGAATGCTGCCGTGTGCAGGCTCGGCAACTACTCTGGAATGCCACAAAAGACAGTTTCGCTTTTCGAAGGTATCCGCAAGTACGTTGGAAACCAGGCCACAGTCAAGCATGCAGAAGGATGTCAGATAGCCACAAATGACACCGGAAGCTCTTACAAGAACTGGCGTTATGTTGATGAAGTGCATTTTGCAAGCCTCGAAGACAATCAGGAGCGTATCCGTACGGCAGTCCAATTGGCTCAAAACTCTGACCTTGTGGTGCTTGCCCTCGGTGAAAACGTTCTTCTCTCGCGCGAAGCCTGGGGAGAAAATCATATTGGCGACAGAACCACATTCGAACTTACGTCGTCTCAACAGGAACTCGCATCGCAAATATTAGACACCGGGAAACCGGTAGTTCTTGTTCTCAATAATGGAAAACCAATCGTTCTCGGGGAGGCCGCATCAAGAATCCCAGCTATCCTGACTGCACACTATGCAGGTCAGCAAACGGGTACTGCGGCTGCAGAAATACTTTTCGGAAAAACAAATCCAAGTGGCAAACTCACAATCTCGTGGCCCCGAACAGTTGGTCATATTCCCGCACACTACAGCCAGCATGGCAGTTCCCTCGTGTTCGACTACGTTGACTCTCCTCGAACACCTGCATATCCATTTGGACACGGCTTAAATTACACGTCGTTTCAGTACTCAGACATTTCTCTTTCCAGTGCAACAATCCAAGAAGCGCAGACAGTCGATGTGACCTTCACGCTCACCAATACAGGCCAACGCGAAGGAACAGAAATCTCACAAGTCTACGTCTCAGGTGAAGAATTTGACATTGCGAGGCCTTCGCTGGAACTTAAGGGGTTTGCGCGCACAACGCTCCAAGCAGGTGAATCAAAGCACATCACAATATCCCTTCAAGCTGATGACCTTTTTTTTCATGACATGGACCTACAACGCGTACTTCCCAAGGGAAAATATCTTGTTCGTGTCGGTGGCAATTCAGCAGACCTTTCAAAGCCACTTACGCTGGGGACACTCTCTTCAACAAAAAAGATGCCGGGCGCGTCAAAAACGATTACTGCCGCGAAACCAATTGCACCCCCTGCAGAAAATCCTGCAAAGCCAACTGTGGAGCCCGTCTCTTCTCGAAACAGGAAACCGAACGTCCTATTCATCGCAATTGACGACCTGCGGCCTGAACTGGGGTGTTATGGAAAACATGTGATATCTCCGAATATCGACAAGCTTGCAGCATCCGGCGTGCAATTCAATCGTGCCTACTGCCAACAAGCTGTTTGTGGTGCATCTCGACTCTCGCTGATGGGAGGTCTCTACCCGACAAACACTCGTGAGCAGACGTTTCATGTGAACGGATGGCGTGAACGGCACCCAAATCTGCTTACTATGAACCAGCATTTCGGTATACAGGGGTACCAAACAATTGGTATGGGCAAGATCTATCACGGGCACAGTAGTGGACCGGCAACCGATCTTGAAAACTGGGACACGTGGATTGATGTCCGCACTAGCGAATATGCTCTTCAGAAGAACAAGGACTTGGTAACACAAGCACTCAAAGACAAAACAAAAGGAAGCACGCATGCTCCGCCCGAGGGCCCGATGACCGAACTTGCTGACGTTCCGGATGATACATACATTGATGGCAAGCGTGCGGCACGCGCGATTAAAGTCCTTGATCAATTGGCACATGATGGAGAAAAACCATTTTTTCTTGCGGTTGGATTTACCAAGCCACATCTGCCGTTTGTAGCTCCAAAACAATATTGGGATCTCTACGATCGTGAGAGCTTTTCCATGCCATCCAACAGCGGCCGCCCACCACAATGGCCAGAAGATGCTGCATTCACCAAAGCGAATGAGATGCAGCGGTACGTTGACTATGCTGGAAATGGACCAAAAGACTTCCCGCAGTCTTTAAACAAAAGGCTTTTGCATGGGTATGCAGCGGCAGCGAGTTTTGTTGATGCGAATGTAGGCCGCGTCCTTGATGCTTTAGAAGAGAAAGGGCTTGCAGACAATACAATTGTGGTCCTGTGGGGAGACCACGGGTGGAAACTAGGTGATCACTCATCGTGGTGCAAACACACCAATTTCGAATGCGACACCCGAGTCCCTCTCATCGTACGAGACCCCCGCATAGAATCCGGCCAGACGACCGACAGACTTGTTGAGCTTATTGATCTCTATCCAACCCTTTGCGACCTGACTGGCATTGAGACACCTGCCCATTGCCAGGGGCGAAGCTTCCGTGGACTCCTGGATGATCCAGAATCTGGGCACCGATATAGTTCATACAGTTCATATCCTGCATGGAAGTCCCTTGGCCATAGCATCCGCTTCAAGACATTTCGGTATACGGAGTGGTTTCACAATGAAACCGGGGAACTGCGGGCACGCGTGCTTACTGACCTTCGCAAAGACCCCGGAGAGGTGACAAACTGTGCGGATAATCCAGCGTATACAGAATCGCTAGCGGCTGCAGAAACCGAACTGCATAAAAGAATAGAGGAAGCTGATGCAGATACTGTATTCAAAACCACATCTGCCAGCCAAGCAACGCCAACAACCATCCAAATCGAAACCAGTGTGTCTCGTAGACGTCAGACAATTGATGGGTTTGGAGGATCGGTAGCCTTCTGGGGCACAAAGGCAGACGATACTGCACTCACGGCCACACTTGACGAGCTCAATGCGAATATCATTCGCGTCCAAGGAGAGGTAACCAAGGCTGGCTTGACTGACCACAATGTTGCCCTCCTCCAGCGCGGAATGGCAGTCAATCCGTCACTTCAGGTGCTTCTGACTTTCTGGCAGCCTCGTTCTGCGGACCACCTTGAACCCGAGTACTGGCTTCGCGCTGAACAAATAGATGGAACCGAGCAGTACATTCTCCGAGACGACCGAATGGAGCAGTGGGCGGATGAGCTTATTTCCAGAGTGCAGTTTTACCGAAGCCTCGGAGTCAATGTGACAACCGTCGGTATACAAAATGAGTCAAACTGGTCTCACGAGGGAACCCAGACCTGCCGCTGGGAACCAGATCACCTCAAGACTTTTATCGAACAATTTATACAGCCACGCTTAAAAGCCAACCACCTGACAGACCTACTCATTGCTGCACCTGACCTCGCCTACATTGGACCCGACGCATCTGAATTCAGACGGTTTTTACCTGCACTGATCAGCCCAGACGTAGATATCGCGGCGTACCATATGTATGACAGCTATCAAAAGAATGAAGATGGAAACTTTGAAATACTTGTCGGCAACACACAGAAACTTGCACAGTTGGCAGATGAGTTCATCCCCACAAAGAAATTGTGGATGACCGAAACGACAGGCGCTCAATGGAACGGCAATGATTGGCACACATATGGATGGACAGCCGACCTCACAGAGCACCAGAAGGCAATCCAAGCTGCTCGCTACATGCACACAACCTTTGTAGACGCGCAAGCCAGCGCATTCCTCTGGTGGGGCCTCATCTATTCCCTTGCTCCAGGGAATGAACAGGATGCAAACGTTCGGCAGAAACACCGCGATGAAGGATTGGTTCTTGTATGTGCCCCAGCCGACCAGGTTGGTGCGTACCA
>JAQWMC010000078.1 GCA_029246985.1 Pirellulales bacterium | reverse complement strand
CGACCGATTTTACAAGCACTTGGTGGATATCAATTTCCGAAGATTCGTGTCCGAACTGAAGGAAATGAAAAGGCGATTCATACACGCTGGGCATTTATCTTCAATGTGCCGCGATATGCACTTGGGCTTCGATTTGTTGCGGAGGGTGATTGTGCTGATGGCCGACTTGATCTGTGTTGTTTTCGTGGGGGTCGTTGGTGGAATGGTCTTCGGTATTTTATTGGTGTTCTTTTTGGTTGGCATCGAGCCTGGCGTGACACACATGTGGAGCAAGTAACACAAATTTCCATTGAATCTGATGAGCCAGTCCCATATCAGCTTGATGGTGACCCGGGTGGTGAGTTGCCGGTGACAATCCGAGTGCTTCCTGGCCGCCTCACATTCGTTGGCATATCACCAACAGTGGGTTTTTAAAAAGAGAATACTCAGAGACAGTCAAGAGACGGGAACGAGAGCCCATTGCTGGCCAGAATAGTCAGAACTATTTGCCTTTGGGGCGAAAGGACTTCATTCGAATTGGGTCTGTTTCCAGGTAAGGTGGTGTGATGCTCCCAGTATGGATCAGATCAATGCAGTAAGGAATTGCTGGGAAAACTGCATCAAGACATTCACAAATGCTTTTTGGGCGGCCTGGAAGATTGACGACCAGAGCACCACCACACACCCCCGCGGTCTGGCGAGAAAGAATTGCGGTGGGTACATATTGAAGTGATACCTGCCGCATCAGTTCGCCAAATCCCGGCAGCATTTTTGAGCAGACACGCTCAGTTGCCTCCGGCGTGATATCACGTGGTGCAGGCCCTGTACCGCCTGTTGTGATAATAAGACAGCATCCATGGCCAGACATATCTTCTATAGCTGCTGCAACACAGTCGACTTCATCTGAAACAATTTGAATTTCAGGTTCCCAGGAAACACACAGCACTTCACGAAGATAATCGTGAACCGCGGGCCCACCTTCGTCAGCATATTCACCGCGACTGGCCCGGTCTGAGACTGTCAGAATTCCTATACGAATTGAGCCCCCACGTTTTTCTTCTTCCGGTCCGTTACTCACCCCAGAACACCCTTGGTCTCGAGGAGTTCGATGATTGCATCCACACATCGACTGACTGGAAGCTCGTCAGTAGGAAGCACAAGATCTGCTTCTGATGGAGTTTCATACGGTGCAGATACACCAGGGAAATTACCCAGTTCACCTGCATCTGCTTTCGCGTACTGTCCCTTCTCATCACGAGCCCGACAGACTTCCACTGGTGCTGAGAGGTGGATGGTGAGAAACCGTTCTGCCCCAACAAGTTCGGCGGCTTTCTGTCTCGACTGCTCATCGGGTGCAACAAAAGCTGCAACGACGATGAAGCCGGCATCATTCGCAATTTTTGCGACCTCTACAGATCGTCGAAGGTTTTCACTCCTTTCGCTCGCTGAGAAGCCAAGATCCCGACTTATTCCAAGTCGCATGGCTTGTCCATCGAGAACCATAATGGCACGACCAGCATCGAAAAGTTTGCGCTCAAGTGCCTGAGCAACTGTGGTTTTTCCTGAACCGGTGAGGCCCGTAATGAGGAGTGTAACTGGATTTTGTCCAAAACGAGCCTGGCGTTCTTCAATGGTCACTTCACTGGAAGAGACCGTGAGGCCCTCAATTGCTGGCTCATCGTCCCAGTGGGCAGCGCCTTCTTCTGGTTCTCGATCAAGGATCATGCCTGCGCCGACAGTTCCGTTTGTCAGCCGGTCAATAATGATAAAGGAGCCAGTTGTGCGATTACGGCGATATGAGTCATGAGCAATTGGAACAGCAAGAGTCACCCCACAGCGACCAATCTCATTGAGTGCTAACGTCGGTGCAGGTTCGCGGTGCAGTGTATTGATATCGACTCGATACTTGATGGAACTTACTCGACCTGGTGTGACTTTTCCGGTCTGTTTAAAAAGATATTCTTTCCCTGGGATAAGTGCCGTTTCATCCATCCAGACAAGCATGGCTTCAAATTTCTGATCAACCTTTGGGAGATTCCCCACTCGGACAATCATGTCACCACGACTAGAGTCAATTTCATCTTCAAGCGTGAGGGTTACTGACTGGGGAGCAAATGCCTCATCACGTTCACCGTCAAAAGTCACAATTGATTGAATACGACTTTTCTTACGAGACGGTAAGGTGATAATTTCATCACCCTTACGAATAATTCCTGATGCAACAGTCCCAGCAAAGCCACGAAAGTCAAGGTTTGGTCGTGTGACATATTGCACAGGAAATCGAAAGTCCTCCATGTTGCGGTCAGAACCGATGTAGACCGTTTCGAGAAGATGCATGAGCGGTGGGCCCTCATGCCATGCCATTTTTTCACTGTTTGTTACGACATTGTCACCTTTGAGTGCAGAGATTGGCATGAAGTGCACATCAGGCAATTCAAGTCGCGCAGCAAAGTCAACATAGTCTCGACGGATGGATTCAAACGTATCTTGACTGTAGTCAACAATATCCATTTTGTTGATTGCCACAATGATGTGTTTGATGCCAAGAAGTGACACAATAAAAGAGTGACGTTTGGTTTGCGGAAGAACGCCGTGTCGCGCGTCAATTAAGATAATGGCAAGATCAGCAGTGGATGCACCAGTGGCCATGTTTCGGGTGTACTGCTCATGCCCCGGCGTGTCAGCTATGATGAATTTACGTTTTTCGGTTGAGAAATAACGGTATGCAACATCGATCGTGATTCCCTGTTGTCGCTCATCCTCAAGCCCATCAGTAAAGAGTGCCAGGTCGACTTCTTCACCAGTTGTTCCGTAACGCGTGGTATCCTTTTTTATAGCGGTAAGCTGATCTTCATAAATCATTTTGGATTCATAGAAGAGCCGACCGATGAGTGTGCTTTTACCGTCATCTACGCTGCCGCAGGTAATGAACCGCAGAAGTTCTTTGTGTTCGTGTTGCGTAAGGTATTCATCAATGTCGGTTGCAATAAGCGATGATTGGTGAGACATAGACTAAAAATATCCCTCTCTCTTTTTCTTCTCCATTGAGCCGGCCTCGTCGCTATCGATGAGCCTGCCTTGTCGCTCTGAGAATGTGGTCAGTAGCATCTCCTGAATGATCTCAGGAAGCGTCGTGGCTGTTGAGTCAACGGCGCCAGACAGTGGGTAGCAGCCGAGGGTACGAAAGCGAACTCTTCGCATTTCTGGTTTTTCATTTGGTTCCAATTGCATTCGATCGTCATCGACCATGATCATGACACCTTCTCGCCAGACAATGGGTCGTTCTTTTGCAAAATAGAGTGGTACTATCGGTATCTGCTCAAGATGGATGTACTGCCATACATCGAGTTCAGTCCAGTTGGAAATTGGGAAGACTCGAATACTTTCGTTTTTCTTTACCTTTGTGTTGTAAAGATTCCA
This sequence comes from Pirellulales bacterium, assembly GCA_029246985.1. Taxonomy (GTDB): domain Bacteria; phylum Planctomycetota; class Planctomycetia; order Pirellulales; family UBA1268; genus UBA1268. The sequence goes on along the minus strand of JAQWMC010000078.1, from coordinate 33,782 downwards.
TAATTCAGGTCGTTGGTTTTTTGGATCCCAGCGATGAAAATCATCACGGAAAGAAAAGACTCTTTCTTTGGCACGGCTCTTTTCTTCATCACGCCGAGCTCCACCGAAGGCCGCATCAAAACGATGGGTATCAAGTGCCTGCCGTAAAGCCTGCGTCTTCATGATGTCAGTATGGACTTTACTGCCGTGTGTAAAAGGGTTGACTCCCTGTGCCCGACCTTCTTCATTGACATGAACAATGAGTTTGAATCCCAATTCTTTTGCAATGTAATTGTCTCGCAACTGATACATCTCCTGGAACTTCCAGGTGGTGTCGACATGCATAAGCGGAAATGGTGGCTTGGCTGGATAGAACGCCTTCTCGGCCAATCGAACCATAACGGCTGAATCCTTGCCGATTGAGTAAAGCATGACAGGGTTATCAAACTCAGCAGCGACTTCACGAATGATGTGAATGCTTTCAGCTTCAAGCTGTCGCAAATGGGTAAGCGAGTAGGCGGTCATCGGTTCTCACGTTTGGGAAAACAAAGAATTTCCCGTACTGTAGGGGAAATTACGGAAACGAAGCAATTCCTCCTCAGCCCACAGTTTCAGGTTTCTAGCGGTATTTTTCAGGCATACTTTTTGGAGATCGTGAACATAGGTAATTTAGTGGATCGTTCAACACCTTCGTTTGGAGCCTCTCTTATGAACATGAACACGCAGACACCAAGTCGAATTTTTCAACCAGAAGGATCCATGCGTGTCATTCTCTTTGCTGTTATTTCAACGATTATTTGTGTGCAATCCAGCCGGGCAGCTGAACGAAACATCATTGTCTTTGTGACAGATGATGAATCACCAACCTTGGGTTGTTACGGTGACCGTGTTGCTGTGACTCCAGCTATCGATTCCATGGCGGCGGATGGGGTTGTGTTCGACAATGCATTCGCAACAACAGCAAGTTGTTCAGCAAGCCGTTCCGTCATCCTGTCTGGATTACATAATCACACCAATGGTCAGTATGGCCACCAGCATGCCTTTCATAAGTTTGCAAGCTGGTATGACGTGGTCAGCCTGTCACTTCCTCGAGCATTAGCACGAGCAAAGTACCGAACAGCTCGTATTGGGAAGTACCACGTCGCGCCGGAGGAGGTGTATCACTTCGAAACCGTACTCAAGGGAAACCCACGTAATGCAGTTCAGATGGCAGATGCTTCTGCTGAAGTTATTAATTCAAAAAGTGAGAAGCCATTCTTTCTCTATTTTGCAACCAGTGATCCCCATCGTGGAGGTGGGCGTGATGAAGACTCTTCCTTAGAACTGAAACCAGATCTTTTCGGAAACATAAAAAATCGAGGCAGTCATAAAGGAATTAAGGAAGTCTTTTTTGAATCTGAGGACATGCAGATTCCATCTTTCTTGCCCGATACGGCAGAAACTCGCAGCGAGCTTGCTCAGTACTACCAGTCGTGTGCTCGCATTGATCAGGGGCTTGCACGACTTGTTGAGATTTTGAAAGAAGCAGATCTCTTCGACAAAACACTCATTCTCTTTACCAGTGATCATGGCATGGCGTTCTCTGGTGGTAAAACAACAGTCTACGAGCCTGGTCTTCGTGTTCCTTTTGTTGTTCGTGATCCGTATTCAAAAGATCGAGGAGTACGAACTCAGAGTATTGTCAATCACACAGACATCGCGCCGTCATTACTTGATTTCGCAGGTGAGCTTGACCATCAAAAGCAGCGTCCAAAGCACTGGGTGGCACCAAATGAATACTGGAAAGATAAACCGTACGCTGCGAACGAAAATCATGGCCCTCGAAAAGGTGTCGAAGCGTATCACGGACGATCCTGGATCCCAATTCTATCCGACACGGACATGACAATTCACGATGCACATTTTGCATCCCATACATTCCATGAAATTCAGATGTATTATCCCATGAGAGCCATACGGGATCATGACTGGAAGCTCATCTGGAATATTGCACATCCACTTCCCTACCCTTTTGCTTCTGATCTCTGGGCAGCCAGTAGCTGGCAGTCTCAGTATCGGCGGAGCCTCGACGCTCCTTACGGAACGAAAACCGTCCAAGAATATATCCACCGCCCAAGGTTTGAGCTGTATCACATTGCAGAAGACCCAGAGGAGGCCGTGAATCTTGCTGATGATCCAAATCAGGCAGCAGTGCTTCTCAGATACAAAGAAAAGCTTAAATCAATGCAACGGCAATTTGCAGATCCTTGGATTACCAAGTGGGATTACGAGTAGTCGTTATCTTCTCCACAGAAGTTGCAGAGAGAGGCCAAGACCAGGGTCAAACTCTATGACATCAGTACGGCCAGAAGTGAAGCTTGTCCCTTGAAAAAGTTCACGGTCAAAGAGGTAGGAGGCGAGGAACTCAAGGCTGAAGCCAGCTCCAATTTGTTGATCAAGCCCAATGCCGGCACGCTGGTCGAACACATAGAAACGTTCTTTTTCAATCAGCCGATCAGCCAAAAAATAAATCTGCGTATCAGTGCGATAGCCACCAAATAACCACAGTTTGTCAGCTAAACGTCGACGCACCATGGCATTTACATTCACGAGTGGGAAGTAGTTGAACGTAACCTCCCAGTCATCATTTGGACGCCATTCAATTCCAGCTGGCAAACCAATTTTTGCCTCAAGTGTCTCATCGGGCTTCCACACGTAAGCGATTCCTGGGAGAGGGTACGGCAACTGAGATGTTGGTGAATAGAAGAGGCTAAAGCTCCAGTCGTCACGCTGGTTTCGTGCTGGTACGGTTGCAAAGAGAATTGACATGAGTGTCAGATCACGACCAGCATGAAAAGGCTTGTCACTCGCCGAACCAAAGAGGAACGTACCACCAACGGTACTGCCAGAGGCAAGAGGACGAATGTGAGTGACGCCGGTTTCAACCAGCCAGAATTGACTTGGCACAGGTTCCGCTGAATCAGGCAGGATTGCATTTGTTGCCAGCTCGAGTCGCCCAAACTTGGCAATCGCTAACCAGAGCGGTTTTCCTTCTTTTGGAATACCAAGAGGCATAGCCACTCGGGCAAACTGTGCATTCATTTGCAGGTTTGCTGGTTGATTGACAACCGGTGTGTTTGGCGCCCAGAAACCGCCCATGCTCAAAGGAGCCCCTCGACCAAAGCTAGGCTTCTTCCGTCGACTGGACCCTGGCTCAATCGGGTCCAGATCAGCAATCGGTTCGCTGGCGAATGTATCCTGCTCAAGATTAAAGTCGACCGGTGGGAGGAGATCAATTCGTTGACTGGCATCCCGATACGGCGTCCATTGATTTGCCGTATTGTTCAAAGGTGTTTCATATGGTGCCGAATCAACAGGCTGCACCCAAACGACTTCTTGTGCCGAAATTGTGCTCGCCATGAGGCAGCACCAGAACGAGACTTGAAGACGCAAATGATGGGGTAGCACGGTAAAACCACAGGTGGGTCATGGAATGTGTGTGAGACCTTAGCGAGCCAGTCAATGGTGTGCAATTCCGGAACATCTGCGAAGAAAGCACGTGCTTGCGGCCGCAATCGAGAATTTGAGCCTTTGGAACATCACCCTGTTCCGTTCTCGTATACATTGTTTTCAGCAACACTATGCGGAAGCAAGAATAGAGACTATTCGAAAAAGTATTTAGAGTTTGGAGTTGGAAGTATGTCAAAACTTTTTGATCTCGATGAATTTGTCCAGAAGGCAATTCTTCACCGTGCCTCTGATATGCATTTTCAGACTGGTGATGAACCCCAATTTAGAATTGATGGTGCTATCCGACAGATTAACTTGCCAAAGGTTTCATCCCAGCAGATCGAAGATCTAAAGAGTCTCCTTCTCGATGATCGCTCTTCGAGGCAACTTGATGAGCATGGGGCTGTTGATCGTGGCTATCAGGTAAAAGGAACGGGGACCAAAAAAGCCTGCCGTCTTCGGGCAAGTTTTGCAAAGTGCCTTGAGGGCTTTAAGGTGGTTTGCCGAATTGTTCCTGAGGATATTCCAACAGTCAAAGGATTTGGAATGCCTGAGATTTTCGAAAAAATATCTCTCGAAAACACTGGTATGGTTATCGTTTCAGGTGTGACTGGTAGCGGGAAGTCGACAACCATTGCTGCAATGATTGATTACATTAATCAGAATCAACAAAAGCATATTCTGACACTCGAAGATCCGATTGAGTTTGTCCACACACCACACCACTCAGTCTTCACGCATCGTGAAAAAAATGCTCATTTCGATTCATTCTCAGATGGCTTGCGGACGGCACTACGGCAAGACCCCGATGTAATTCTTGTTGGTGAAATGCGAGACACAGAAACGATCCAGGCGGCCATGCAGGCTGCCGAAACTGGGCATCTCGTGTTCGCAACGGTTCATTCCGCGAGTGTCGCAGATATTCCAGAGCGAATTATTTCCACGTTTCCAGAAGATGAGCAGGATCAAGTTCGTTCGCAAATAGCGAATGTCTCAAATAGCTTTATCGCGCAGTCTCTTGTTGGTAAAAAAAGTGAAGGCAGTGTTGCAGCATTTGAAATACTGCGATTGAATAATGCTGCTCGTAATCTCATTCGTGAACATAAAAGTTTTCAATTGGACTCAATCATGCAAACCCAGCGGCGAGAAGGTATGGTGACTCTTACCCAGTCTTTTATCGACCTTTATGCAAAAGAAGTCATTTCTGCTGACGTGTTATTAGCCCACGCGCCGGATGTATTACGGGCGCAAACATACATAAAAGAAAATCCACAGCCTGGGTAGAAGGTTGATATTCCGTCACAGTTCTACACGACAACTCAGGGAGGAAGTGACCATATGGATAATCATAAGAGGCGCCAATTCATAGCCAGTGGTTTTTTTGGCGGATTTGCCAGTTGGTTGTATCCATCTCATGCAGTGGCAGAGGATCGAACGACTCCTCATGAAATTGAAGGGCCTTTTTATCCGGTTATGCCACAAAAAGACAAAGATTTTGATCTGACGCACGTCACGGGACGTGCAGGTCCTGCGAAAGGAAAAGATATATGGATTACGGGAGAGATTTATGATTCTGCAGGGAGTCCAGTGGAAGATGCAACAGTTGAAATCTGGCAGGCAAATGCCGAAGGTCGTTACAACCACCCCCATGATCCAAACCCTGCTCCACGTGATCAGGATTTTCAAGGGTGGGCTATTGTGCCAAGTGGCATGGCAGGTGGTTTTCGTTTCCACACGGTCATGCCGGGTAGCTATCCTGCCGGACCTGGCTGGGAACGCCCACCTCATATCCATTTCAAGGTGATGAAACGAGGCTTTGTTGAACTCATAACACAGATGTATTTCCCTGGTCACCCGCTCAACGAAACAGATCGTCTACTTCAGCGTAAAGCAGATGCAGAACAAAAATTGATGATTGCAGAAGTCCTCCGAGAGCGGGACAGTGACTTTCACTATCGCATTGTTCTTGAAAGGGCATAGATAGACGCGCCAAAGCATCCATGTGGTATCAAGTGGTGCTTGTGTGGTGGGAATCGTCAGACAAAAAAGAGACTTTGGAGAATAATACGATGGGAATCCAGAATGGAGTGATTGGCTTTGGTGTGCTGCTTTCCTTGCTGGTTCTTGCATCTGGAGACAAGCTGGTCCAGCCTCTCGTAGTGAAAGGTCCACCCGCTATAAAAAGACGTGGGAATGTGCTCGTGCCACATTCAGCAGACTCTAAGAAGGAGGTTGTGGGACTTCTGGGTCTGCAACAAGCAGAGAATATTGAAAAACAAATGAGTTTTGAGACGCACAGAGTTCTTCTTTTTCAGTGGGCAGGATCAGGGCAAGATACATTAGTCAGTACGATTCATGATGGAGTGGCGACGTTTCAATACACGCGTGGCAGAACACGAGATCTTCGGCAGCATCTCCAAGCCTATGCCTTAGACAGGCAAATGGTTTGGGAAGTAACAGAGTCAGACAAGACTGGCTTATAAATCCAGCGGGATAAATCCGACTCAGGAAGTTCTCAACTTTTCCGCCTGACGCCGAATCTTTTTGAGATCACTTGTGTCCTTGCGTCCAAGATTCCGCAACTGCATTGACATGCGAGGATTCTTTTTCAAGAGCTTCTCATGGCGGGCAAGAAAATCCCAGTAAAGTGTCGTAAAGGGACAGGCGTCAGGGCCATGGGCCACTTTTGGTTTGTACCGACATGTCTTACATGCATTACTCATCCGATCAATGTAAGCCCCCGTTGCACAGTAAGGCTTTGATGCCATAACACCACCGTCGGCAAACTGACTCATGCCGATTGTGTTTGGTAGCTCCACCCACTCGACCGCATCAACATAGACTGCGAGATACCATTTATGGATGTCTTCTGGCTTGACTCCGTACATCATCGCAAATAGACCGGTGACCATGAGACGTTGAATGTGATGTGCGTATCCGTATTCGAGCGTCTGTCCAAGTGCGTCTTTCAAGCAATTCATGTCTGTCTCACCGGTCCAATAAAAGCCTGGCAATGGCTGATCTGCTCCGAGTGTATTTCGTTGTGCATATTCCGGCATAAATCGCCAATAGATACCACGAACATATTCTCGCCAGCCGAGAATCTGTCGGATGAATCCCTCAGTGGCTGCTAAAGGAGCAGACCCTTCTCGGTATGCATTTTCAGCAGCAGCAATAACATCACGGGGGTCAAGAAGTTTTAGGTTCAGAGCAACTGAAAGACGTGAGTGATAGAGCCATGGTTCACCCGTCCATATTGCATCTTGATAGACTCCAAAATGTGACAAGCGATAGGCAATAAAATCTCGAAGTGCGGCACGCGCGTCTTTTTTTGTGACAGGCCAATCAAATTGTTCAAGTGAACCGGGATGTTTCTGAAATCGCTTTGATACAAGATCAATAACAGTACGTGTTAACGCATCTGGCTTGAATCGTTTTGGTGGTCTTAGTTTTTCTGGTCCAGATTTCCCAAAACTTCCACGATTCTCTGCGTCATAATTCCACTGTCCGCCTACTGGTTCACCATCATCCATTAAAACGTTAAAGCGTTCACGCAGTGGACGATAGAAAAATTCAAGCCGTAGCTGTTTTCGCCCTGCCGCATGTTCAGAGAAATCATCAACTGTGGTAAAGAAGTGACGATCAGGACGTACTTCCAATGGGATGCCTGCATTTTTTGCAGCCTCTTCTAATGCCGCTCGAACTCGCCACTCACCTGGCTCGACACAAATGAGGCGTTCTGGTTTCGAGCCCTTTTTTTTGAATCGACTCAGGCTTGCTTTGAGTGCCGCAGCAAGGGACATCGGTTCCTGGGGTTTCTTCTTTTCACTTATTTCCTGGTAGTCAACCGTGAATCCATCATTTATCAAGTGATCCCGGAAATGCCTCATTGCGGAGAGAAAAAGGACGATCCGAGCTTTGTGTGTCCAGACATGTGTCGACTCTTCAGCCACTTCCGCCATCCAAATGACGTCTTGATCTGTATCGAAGCCATCAAAGACAGCGCTTGATTGATCGAGCTGATCACCCAGAACAAGAGCAAGATTTCGACACATGGTGTGGTGACCTTCAGAAGAGGGAAAACGTCGATTAAAAGTGGTTGAGAGAAGCGTTTTCTAACAAATTAATGCTTTTTTACGCATTTCCCAAAATATCAGTTAGTAATTCGTGGATTGTACGGTTTTAAACGATAGCAGGTTTCGTAATGCCGACAGTCCCTTCTGGGACTCGTGAGAAAGGAACTCATCGTGATTGCCCTCGCCGATCCAAACCGCCAAATCCCAAAGTCACAAAAACTATCGCAGAGAAATTCGAGAATTGCCTCGAGTCCGAGTGAGCCAAAGAAGATCCTAGGTCTCTCACCATCTGAGAAAAGAAGAAAAACAATTCTTTCGAAGAAAAGGATTGCTCTTTTTGATAGAGACATTGAATATATCGGAGGGGACGTCTTCCTTGAAAAAGACGCAGATCTTCTCGCCAACTCACCACCAGCAGATGCGAAGATTCCGTTAGAAGGCTTCTCCTCGGATAAGAAGGCAGCGTCGGGTCGTTCTCTTTCACCATATTTGGCCAGCTTGTACCAAACGCGGCTACTGTCGAAGGATGAAGAGCAATTCTATTTTCGCAGAATGAATTGGTTGAAGTTTCAGGCACTTCAAAAGCGGAGTCGTCTTGATCCAAAACGAGCAACAATGAAGCAGATGAAGCAAATCGAGGGAATTCTTGCAGAGGCCGAGACTGTGAAAGCAATTCTTATCACGTCCAACCTTCGCCTGGTTGTCTCAATTGCTAAAAAATTTAATGAACCGAGCCACTCTTTCGATGAGCTTATCAGCGAAGGAAATGTTGCCTTGATGCGTTCCGTTGAAAAGTTTAACTTCGCGTTGGGTAATCGATTCAGTACATATGCGACCTATGCTATCCAGAGACACTTTTTCCGAATTTCTCATAAAAGCCGCCAATACCGCAATCGTTTTGCCTCTGATGATGAGCCGGTGAAGGATCGAGCTGAGGAAGTTTCGGATCACGAATCATGTTCTCCTGATCAAGTCCGTTATCTCAAAACACTCTTCTCGAAGTTTCTGCACTCCCTCGAGACCCGGGAGCAGCAAATTGTGCTGGCTCGATTTGGTTTCGATGGTGATAAGCCGAAAACATTTCGGCAACTCGGGACAGAAATGGGAGTCTGCAAAGAAAGAATCCGCCAAATACAAACTCGGGCGATCGCAAAGTTACGAACCATGGCGGAAGAAGCAAATCTTGAACGAACTATCGGCGACTGGCTGTAAACTGAAGTCTTCAACTGAAATAAACACTTGTTGGAGTACATCACGTGCAGAAAGTTTTAATCATTGGTGCCGGTGGCATCGGCTCAGCGGTGGCAAGAGAAGTTGTGGCTTCCGGAGGGAAGGTCTTCCTCGCGGGTCGTAATTCTCAAAGTCTGCAGGAACGTGGCGCGGAGTTGAATTGTGAGTGGGAGACTCTCGAAGCAACTGACGCAGCATCAGTTGACGCATGCGGTGACAAGGCCGTGGAGAATCTGCAGGGTTTAACGGGTATCGTTAATTGCGTCGGATCAATTCTTCTAAAACCTGGACACCTTACGAGTTCAGATGAATGGCATGCAACAATCGCGGCAAATTTAACAACCGCGTTTCACTGCGTTCGCACTGCTGGGCGACTTCTACGAAGTTCAGGCGGATCAGTTGTTCTGCTGTCGAGTGCTGCTGGTAGGATCGGTCTTGCGAATCACGAGGCAGTTGCAGCAGCGAAAGCCGGTGTCGTAGGGCTTACGCGTTCGGCGGCTGCGACCTATGCACGTGCCAAGATACGGTTTAATTGTGTGGCGCCTGGTCTTGTTCGAACGCCCCTGGCTGCAGGTCTCTTATCAAGTGAGCTGGCCGAAAAAGCTTCCGTCTCAATGCATCCCCTCGGGCGGATTGGTGAACCAGAAGATGTTTCGAGTGCTGTTTGCTGGTTCCTTGATCCAAAAAATTCCTGGGTAACAGGTCAGATTCTGGGAGTCGATGGGGGCCTTGCCGATCTAAAGGCCAAGAACTAACTCGGCATACGCTCTGCTTATTCCTCCGAATCTTTCGGTCACATGTACAATATGGGTGTTTCAGACATGCCCTGTGCTCAAAGAAATCAAATGGCCACTCCTTTAGAATCAAGTGAATTACCTGCTGTAGATCCTCATTCGCCACTCGATGTGATTCATCATGTTGCGATTGCCGTCAGTAATGTCGCAAAGGCAGTTGACTGGTATACGAAACACTTTCGCTGCGATATTGAATATCAGGATGAGACCTGGGCACTCCTTGAATTTGGAAACACCCGGCTGGCACTAGTGATTCCAGATCAGCACCCACCACATATTGGTTTTATCCATCCGCAGGCGGAAGCCTTCGGCCAACTGAAAGTACATCGAGATGGCACGCGGAGTTGCTACGTTGCTGACCCTGCTGGAAATGCCGTTGAAGTGCTTGCTCCGATAGGAACATGATGAAAAGTTTCGTTCCGGGTGCTCGAGCTCTCCTCCTTCAGGTGCTTGCAACCAGTTTCATGGCTGGACTCATCTGGTTTGTTCAGGTTGTGCATTATCCTTTAATGGAAGGGTGGCCTCACGATGAGTTCGGCAGGTGGGAGGTGGCCCACCGTGACCGCACTGGGCCGGTGGTTATTCCTCCCATGCTGATTGAAGGTATTGTTGCTGTTTGGTTACTTGTGCATCGGCCGCGAGGTGTGCATCCACTGTTCCCTATCGTTGGCATGACGGCTCTTTTGGGCATTTGGGCAAGCACATTTTTTCTTCAAGTGCCTTGTCATCTGCAGCTTTCAACCGGCTGGGATGCTCAAACTCTCCGTTTTCTCGTCAATTCAAACTGGATACGGACTATCCTCTGGTCATTCAGAATGGCTCTCTCTGTGGGCATGTTGTGGCAATTCTGGGTGGCATATAAGCCAGATTTGGCCGACCTTGCGTCCCTCCAGCAGGACTCCTAATCTCCCAATCCACAGCCGCTTGGTGGTTCTTTTGTTTTGGGTTTGGTCAGGGAGGTTGTTTGATGTCTGAGTCTCTTTCTAAGCTTGCAAAGCTGGTCGAAGGTCAGCTTGTCATACCCGATGCGCTTGACTTTCAAGAGCACATAGTAGCAGCATCGACTTTGGAGACGGCAACCACAGACGCCATAACACTCATTGACTCTGCTGAGCGGTTGCCAAGTTTGGCCAAAAGCCTAGCAGCGGCTGCTGTTGTTCCGGTAGGTACTGGGATGCAGGATCGACCAATCATTGAGGTTCAAGATGTTCATAAAGCTTTTGCAACAATTATTCAACATTTTCGCCCTCCACGCACTCGACACCGTCAAGGTGTGAGTCCTCAAGCAGTCATAGATCCCTCGGCCCGACTTGCTGGTGATGTTGAAGTCCATCCTTTGGCTCTCATAGGTCAAGATGTTGAACTTGCGGAAGGAGTTGTTATTCATGCAGGAGCTCGAATTGGTGCGGGCTGCCGAATTGGTACCGGAACAACGGTCTTTGCAAATGCAGTTCTTTATGAGGATACCCTTGTTGGTCGAGACTGTATTATTCACGCCAATGCCGTTTTGGGAGCATTTGGATTTGGGTATAAGCCAGATGCAAAGGGTCTAGAGCTTTCCGCTCAACTTGGCTGGGTTGAATTAGGCGATCATGTTGAAGTTGGTGCTGGAACAACTATTGATCGTGGAACATACGGGCCAACAGTAATTGGCAGCGGCACCAAGATAGACAATCTGGTCATGATTGCTCATAACTGCCGAATAGGTCGTCATAATATGATCTGTTCCCAAGTGGGTGTGGCAGGAAGTACGACGACTGGTGAATGGGTAATCATGGCAGGTCAATGTGGTCTGCGTGATCATATTCACATTGGTGATGGCGCAGTACTTGGTGCACGATCAGGCGTCTCCAATGATGTTCCACCAAAGCAAACGGTACTTGGTGAACCGGCTATTGATCTGAGACAACGCAAGCTGCAACTTGCTTCAATGTCGAAGCTTCCCGAGATGAGAAAGCAAGTGAAGCGCCTGCTGAAACGGGTTGAAGAATTGGAACAGACGTCTCAATTGGCAACAGAAGAGTCTTCCTCGAAAGCGGCTTAGGATCAATTGGAGAGGAACAAGTGTCCTCAATGCGCGTTTTGAAATCGCTAGATAAAGAGTAGTTGATAGCACAATGAAAGCCTTGTCCGAGGACGTGAACAAACTGCCATCACTCGACGGAGAACTGGTCGGTATTCTTGCTGGCTGGGGACGGTTTCCAATTGCTACCGCTGAAGCGATTCAGCGACGTGGTGGCCGAGTTGCGATATTAACAATCCGGTATCACGCAGAAGAATCACTCGAAGACATAGCGGATGTCTACGGAGAAGTAGGCGTTGCTGAAATTGGAAAAGCCATCGACTTCTTTCATCAGAATGGCGTGCGTCGTGCGACGATGGCAGGAAAAATTCACAAGAAGCAACTGTTTCGTCGATTCGGATGGATTCGACATCTTCCCGACTGGAAAGGGCTCAAGACATTCTGGCCGCATTTTGTAACTCGAAGTAAAGACAACCGTGACGATGCGCTTCTTGGAGCAATTGCCGTAGCCTTTGAGAAGTCAGAAATTCGTATTTGTCCAGCAACAGATTTTGCTCCTGAACTTTTGGCAACTGAAGGTGTGCTAGCGGGCAAGCCACTCTCAAAACGTCGGATGGCTGATGTGGTTTTTGGATGGCGGCTTGCGAAAGAACTTGGACGTCTTGATATTGGCCAGACAGTAGTTGTAAAGAACCAGGCTCCAATGGCACTGGAAGCTATCGAGGGCACTGATGAGTGCATTCGGCGGGCAGGTCGGCTTTGCCGTTCTGGTGGCATGACCGTAGTGAAGGTTGCAAAGCCTCAGCAAGATGAACGATTTGACATGCCGACGATTGGTATCGGGACACTCCAATCAATTCGAGCGTCAGGAGGCAAGGTGCTTGTGATCGAGGCCGGTAAGACAATCCTTGTCGATCGGGAGCAGATCACCGCTTATGCGAGTCGTTGTGGTATTTCAATTGTGAGTTGTTACGACGTTGCTGGAGTACCATTGTTGGAAAAACCCCGCTATCGCGTTGCCTGATTGTATCGCTTTTCACTCTATTGCCTGTAGACTTCGTAGATGTCTCATTCACTGGCCTTTCATGTGCGAATAGCTTTTCAAACAGTCATTTGTTCAGTCTGTCTTTGTGCACTATCACAGTCCGCGGATGATGTAGCCCCTTCAAAAAAATCAGAACGTCCGTCGGGACGCCCACTGACTATTGATCTCAGGATTGATCGTTCTGTTGAAATTCCACCGCCTCGAACACGATATATGGGTCGAGAGATCGCCCAAACGATGCATTATACGGGAGCCCCATGGCTTGTTCGGGAAAGCCGCCAACGCGAAGAAGATTGCCGACTACTTCTTGAAGCACTTCAAATCCGGCCAGGTCAAACCATCTGTGATCTTGGGTGTGGAAATGGATTTTATACACTCGAACTAGCCAGACGTGTTGGCCCCGAAGGAACAGTGTACGCTGTTGATATCCAGCCTCAAATGCTTCGACTTCTCGTCACACGAGCACGACAGGAAAAGCTCTTTAATATTAAACCAATTCTGGGGACATTTATTGACCCTCGGTTGCCCAAGGGAGACGTCGATCTCGTATTTTGTGTTGATGTCTACCACGAGTTCTCCCATCCTGAAAAAATGCTCAATCGTATCCGAGAGAGCCTTTCAGATAGTGGCCAAATTGTTTTAGCCGAGTTTCGTGGGGAAGACGCTACGGTACCAATCAAGCCGCTCCACAAGATGACAAAGTCACAAGTCAAAAAAGAACTTGAGCCAAATGGTTTTGTTCTCGAACGTGAATTCGATGAGTTGCCATGGCAGCACCTCATGTTTTTTGGCGTCCAGAACAAAGAGTGAAGCCGACTACTTCTGATGTATTTGGCAGCTTGTCGTATCACATCGCCCAGCGATCCAAAGCCTTCGTTTTGCAACATATGCATACAGCCAATTCCAGAGTGGCAGTGAGCCTGGAATGTGTAGAAGAAGAGCGAGTGGCCAGAGGAGTGGCAGTTTACGAGATAGATAGCGAACAGCAGTTGCACCACCGCGAGCATTTCCATGTGTGTCGATTACGAACATCTGTTCTTGGAGTTGTTCAATTGAAAGTTCGGGGAAATCAGCGGCTACACTCGGCTCGTGGAGAGACTTGTAAATGAACCGTTGTCGTAAATCGAGCCGGCGCAGAATTGCAATTTGCCGTTGACAGAAGCGACACTCACCATCGAAGAGAATAGTGTCTCGGTCCGGATGCTTTTTGGTACGAATCATTGTACACGAGAGACATTCAGGGGCTTTGCATGCAGCCTGCTTGAGAAGCCTGACAGCGGGCTTATTCCTTGATCAAACCACTAGGAAGTGTACACAAATTTAAAATTATGATGGCTCCACCAGAGATGAGTAGCCACGGCGCCCATTCAGGTGCTGTGATCGTACGCCCCAAGCCACCTGCTAGTGGTACAACAACGGCAGAATCGATGAACAGCAGTTCAATGCCTAGCAGCGTAGCGAATATACCAATCGCCAGAAATATACTTTTCCACATGATGGTGCCTGAAACCGGAATCTTACTCCTGCGCGATGAGCCCCTCGCTATCGCCTCTGTAGAATCATCGACCCACTCGGGAACTTGGCTAGAGAAGCCACTCGCCTTGGGCAACCTAGAACGACTGTGATGATAATTCAGGGAGCAAGACTACTGATTTGCAGCATCAGCCGGCGGTTCGTTCTCTCTGTCAGATGGTGTTTGTGTTGCACCAGCGCGGCGTTCAGCTGTTGTGCCTGGTACGAGTTGCGGTTTCCCATTCGTTGTTTCAATAATATCTTGGAGGTCACTGCCATCAATTACTTCAGCTTCGATCAAGCGACTCGTAATTGATTCAAGTGATGTACGACGGTTTTGGAGAATCTGACGAACCTGAACAATCGACGTATCGATTATCCGGCGAACCTCCTCATCGATTTCGCGAGCTGTCTCCTCACTATGGCTGCGGGTTGCGCCAAAGTCGGCGCCTCCACCAGTAAGAAATGGTGACCGCTGGCTTTCACGATAGTTTACTCTGCCGAGTTGACTCATGCCGTAGTCCATTACCATTGAACGCGCGATTTCACTCGCTCGCTCCAAGTCATTCTGGGCTCCTGTTGAGATGTCGTCATAAACCATTTCTTCTGCAATCGTGCCAGCGAGGAGCACATGAATTCTGCTTTCAAGTTCACTTTGTGTGAGGAGGTACCGATCATCTTCTGGCCGCTGCATGGTGTAGCCTAAAGCGGCGAGGCCACGGGGTATAATTGACACCTTATGTATCGGGTCAGTATTCGGAAGAGAATATGCAACTAAGGCATGTGCTGCTTCGTGATACGCTACTCGTTTCTTTTCATCTTCGTGGATCACTCGCTTCTTTTTTTCAAGGCCTGCAGTGCCACGTTCGACAGCCTCGTTGAACTCCACCATGCCCACAGACTTCTTGTTGTTGCGAGCGGCCAACAAAGCGGCCTCATTCACAAGGTTGGCGAGGTCTGCACCACAAAAACCTGAGGTAATTCGTGCCACCTGCTCAATATTCACTTTAGGATCAAGCTTCACATTGAGGACATGCACCTTGAGAATAGCCTCACGTCCACGGACATCAGGTCGGTCGACGAGAACATGTCGATCAAACCTTCCTGGTCGGAGGAGTGCCGGATCAAGTGTTTCCGGTCGGTTTGTAGCTGCCATCACAATGACGCCGGAGTTGCTGCCAAACCCATCCATTTCAACAAGCAACGCATTGAGCGTCTGCTCTCTCTCATCATGACCGCCAACCACACTTGAGCCTCGGGTTTTTCCTAAAGCATCAAGCTCATCAATGAAAATGATGCATGGGCTCTTTTGCGCGGCCTGTTGAAACATGTCACGGACACGGGCAGCTCCGACACCAACAAACATTTCAACAAAGTCACTCCCGGAAAGTCCAAAGAAGGGCACACCGGCTTCACCCGCAATCGCTTTTGCGAGAAGAGTCTTTCCTGTCCCAGGAGGTCCTACTAACAAAACACCCTTCGGAATATGGCCACCAAGAACCTGATATTTTTCAGCGCTCCGAAGAAATTCAACCACTTCGCGAAGTTCATCAACGGCTTCGTCTATCCCGGCGACATCATCGAAACTGATCCCGAGATCTTCTTGGGCATACATTTTTCCTCGGCTGCGACCAAATGCCATTGGGCTGCCGGCTCCACCAAGGCGACGCACCATGAGAAAGAATCCCAACGCCAGTAATCCGGTCAACACCAACATTGGCATCCAGTTTCGCCAAGGACTTGGTGGATCCTCATACCGATAATCAACTTTATTGAGATCGAGTATCTTCGATAGCTGTCCCTCAGAGTTCTCACTTGGGAGTTTGGCAGTCCGAAATCGCAGCTGTTCACCTTGTGCGTTACCACTATTCGTCAATCAGCCATCATCAATAGGTCGCAGACCACCTCGTCCATTGCCTCCGGGTAAAGGAACCTTTCGCAGTGTTCCAGTCACCTCAAATGCACCGATAACCACATCATCGATAGAGCAGAATCGTGAAACCAGTGGAGACCCTTTTGCTGTTTCGCCTGTAATAACCTCTACGAATCGTGGTGAGCCCGACTGATCTTCTTCTTCACCCGCAGCTCGAATAAGCCGCTCGAGGTCGGTGTAGCTCAATTGAACTTCCTGGCCAGTGCTGAAGAGGCTGGCTGCAAAAAGACCAGCGACTGCCACGGCAATCAGGGACCAGATGAGATTTGAGCCACCGAAAGCCTGCTTCCGATCACCAGAACGCCGTCCAGGATCTTTTTCATTATTTTTTTGATTCATAGACGAAATGTCGCAATCGTTTCTTTATTTTGAGAGGCAGCACCGCAATCCCTCTATCGTAGGCTCGAAAGAAGCCTGCGACAAATGACGTGCATGGCATCCGGCGACCGGAGCGCGTAAACTAGATTTCCGCGTATTTTGACATGTTTTCTATAGTTTCCCAGATTGACCCGTCCATGATGTTACCCGACCGCACTGTGGCTTCTGCCACTTCAATGGCCGTTTCGGGTGCGGAAGTCGTGCGTGAGCAATCGATTGATCTTCAAATGTCCTCAGATGCCGTTCCTCTTCGTGTTGCGGTTCTGGGTTCAACCGGAAGTATCGGTAAGAATACTCTTGAAGTCATCGCTGCCTCGGAAGGTCGTTTCAAGGCGCATCTGTTGTGTGGTCACCGTAGCATTGATGTTCTGGTTGAACAGGCTCAAGCATGTCGGCCTCGCTGGGTCGTAGTGACCGATTCGACTGCTGCAGAATCACTTGGACCGGGTGCTTTCCCAAAAGGAACAGAACTTGTCATTGGTCCAGAGCGTCTTGAAGAACTACTCGCTGCTCCAGAAGTTGACCGTGTTGTTTCAGCTATTGTCGGGGCTGCCGGTTTGCGTAGTACCTGGTCAGCACTCGCTGCTGGGAAGACGGTAGCGCTTGCCAATAAAGAAACGCTGGTGACAGCAGGGCCTTTAGTAACACAGTTGGCAGCACGTTCTGGTGCGACGATTGTGCCGATCGATAGTGAGCATTCTGCAATCCATCAGGCGTTGCGGAGTGGACGTCGTCATGAATTGCAGCGAGTCGTACTGACTGCCAGTGGCGGGCCTTTCCGAACTCATACCAAAGAACAGATATCTGAGGTAACGCCAGAGCAAGCGCTCAAGCACCCAACCTGGTCAATGGGGCCGAAGATTACCATTGATTCGGCAACGATGATGAACAAGGCACTTGAATTGATTGAGGCTCGCTGGCTCTTCGATCTCCGGGCGGACCAGCTGGGTGTCGTTGTCCATCCACAGTCAATTATTCATTCTTTTGTTGAATTTATTGACGGTTCGGTCATTGCCCAGATTGGACCACCAGACATGAAACTTCCAATCCAGTATGCACTTGCGTATCCAGAAAGGTACGATGGTCCTGCTCGGCGGTTCGATTTTGGTGTTGCACAGCAACTAGAATTGATCCCCCCCGACCTCGAACGTTTTCCAGCAGTTCGTCTCGGCTATGATGTTGCGGCTCGAGGTGGTACTGCTGGTGTGGTCTTGAATGCTGTAAACGAGGAGGCAGTCCAAGCTTTCCTCAACGGAGTGGTGAAGTTTCCACAGATTGCTGAATTGTGTGAGCGAGCAGTGTCGGAACATCCATTTATTGGTGACCCGACACTCGAAGACATACTCAGGCTTGATGCCTGGGCCAGAAAGGAAGTCCAAACGTGGATGTGTTGATGTCGCCGAGTGCTGTCATTTCACCTGGTGGGATGATAGGAATGTGGATTCTTCAGCCAGCAAGCTGGCTTGTGATTTTGCAGGTTGCAATTGGTCTTGGCTTTGTCATTTTTGTCCATGAACTCGGACATTTTCTTGTTGCGAAAGCCTGTGGGGTCAAGTGCGAGAAGTTTTATATTGGCTTTGATATTAACGGCTGGAATCTTGGCAAGTTTACATGGGGTGAGACTGAATATGGAATCGGTATTCTGCCTCTTGGTGGATACGTCAAGATGCTTGGGCAGGATGACAATCCTGCGGCCGCAGCTCGCGAAGCCCAGCGGGCGAAAGATATTATTGAGTCAGGTGATTTGCCACCAGAGCCAACTTCTGATCCACACCCTGCGTGGGACCCACGCAGTTATCCTGCCCAGTCGGTACCTGAACGAATGGCAATCATTTCGGCTGGCGTAATCATGAATGTGATCTTTGCCGTCTTACTTGCAGCGTGGGCATTTGGCCTTGGTGTACAAGAACTGACTTGTGAAGTCTCGAGTGTTCGGCCTGGTGGTGCAGCGTGGCGAGCTGGATTACGTACTGGTGATGAGATTGTTGCCATAGGATCAAAAACCGAACCAGTTTTTACCGATCTGCAGAAAGGTGTGACGCTGGGTGATCCGGCAAAAGGAATAGATTTCACAGTACGTCGACCCGCTGATGGGAGTGAGCGGACACTGACGCTGCACCCAGATACAGACCTGGGAATTCCGACAGTCGGCGTGACAAGTCCATTTTCAGTAACGTTACCCGAAAGCTTGGAACCCGGGCTTCCTGGTGCTGCTTCACGAGCGAATCCTGCTTTTGAACCAGGAGACACCATCACGGCAGTTGATGGTAAATCTATCTCAAGCTATGCCGAGCTGATTGCATCTCTTGCTGATAAGGCAGAGACTCCCGTTTCAATTTCAGTGCAGCGTCAAGATAAGAATCTATCTATTTCAGTCCCTGCTCAGCCTCGACGTGAAACTGGTTTGGTGATGGTGGCAGGATCGATTGCGAGTGTCCAAGCGGATTCTCCGGCATCTGCAGCCAAGCTGAAAGCAGGAGATAGAATTGTTTCTATTGATGGCGAATCATTGGGTAATCCTTTGACGATCGATGACCGGCTCAGGAAGCGATCCGGTGAGGTCGTCTTGTTGGGCGTTCTTCGTAGCGATGCTGTTCATAATGCTTCTGGTGAACTTGTTACTGAAACAATCGAAGTCACGCCACGAGACGTGACATGGATTGAGCAGGCACGATGGCCCCAAAGTCCAGTGGCTGTTTCAAGCCTTGGTATTGCCTTTAATATCGGGTCGGAGATTGCAAAGGTCGTGCCTGGCTCTCCAGCTGCTCGGGCAGGCATCAAAGATGGTGAGTTTGTGACTCGAGCACGATTTGCAAAAAAAGATGAATCTATTGATGAGGATGACCCGGGAGTTGAACTATCAGAAGAATCACAGAGCTGGCCATTTGTCATGGCGATGGTGCAGCAGTCACCCCAAGATACTCGTCTGCAATTAACAGTGAAATCATCAGATGGACTCGCCAGAGATGTTGAACTGAATCCAATTGATTCAACCATTGATTTTACTGTTGATCGCGGCTTGGTATTCCGCCCGGTGTACCGTCTTGTCAAAGCACGTTCCATCGGTGCTGCGTTGACACAAGGTCTTTCCAAAACGGGTGAAGATCTGTCGATGGTCTATCGATTCTTGCAAAAGATTACGAGTAATCAGATTAGCCCTCGCCTTCTTGGTGGGCCGATTGAAATTGCGAAACAGGCTGGAAAGTCTGCCGAGGAAGGCCTCGGGCGATTATTACTGTTCCTGACGATGTTGAGTGCAAATCTTGCTGTGATCAATTTCTTGCCCATACCAGTTCTTGATGGTGGGCATATGGTCTTTCTGATGTATGAACTTGTTCGCGGCAAGCCGCCAAGTGAAAACGTTGTGGCGGCTTTGTCGTACATTGGATTAGTTCTCTTGCTCTCACTTATGCTCTTTGTCTTTGGGCTTGACCTCGGTCTGATTGCACGACGATAAACAGCTTTCGTGCATGACAGTTGAAGTTTCTGCCCGTATTTCATGAGCCAAAAAGGTTTTCCCATACCCGGGTGAAAGCACGGCGTCTATTGTTGAGGAAGTTCGAAATCGTCGGAGTTCAACATGACAGTCGCAATCCCCCCCAGTCTCCCACATGATCTTGTTACCGGTGTCGACACTGTTGTATTCGACGTTGTGGGGACACTTTTGGAACCAGCACCATCAGTTTCAGAGGCATACAAAAACTCTTCTGAGAAGTTTGGAGTGACTCTCTCGTCAAGTGAAATATCCAAGCGATTTTCTGTCGCATGGGAGAAGCAAGAATCTCTGGATGCTCAAAATACACCGGCCTTTTCAACAAGTAGAAGCCGGGAGTACGAACGGTGGCAGCAGATAGTCTGTGATGTCTTTGAAGACTCACTGGCTGCAGACAAAATTTTTGAAGACTTGTGGATTCATTTTGGTAAGTCGTCTTCGTGGCGACCGGTTGAGCAGGGCTGTCGTCTTCTTGAGACTGTTCGTGAGTCTGGAATTGATGTGGCAGTAGCCAGTAATTTTGATGAACGATTGCTTCCTCTTGCAAAACATATCGAACCTCTTATTCGTATTGAGAAAATTTTTGCATCATCCGAACTTGGTTGGAGGAAACCGGCCCCACAGTTCTTTCAGGCAGTGGAGTCACGACTGCAGAAAGAGCCTGATCAACTTCTTCTTGTCGGAGATGATCCTCGGCTGGATATCGCTGCTGCCAATGCTGCAGGATGGAAAAGTATGCGGATTGGGTAGCTTCCTACGTTTTCACTGAAAGCCTTTGCGATTGCATAGAAAATCTCGAGCAGTCGGCGATGGAAAAACATTGTCAAAGTGGAAATAGGCAAGGTGCGTGACCTTTACTTCAATCGATTGATCATGCCCTCGAGGAACTGAGAAACGCCTCAAATCAGTCGTTCTGATTCTCCACGGCTGACAATGGCAGTTTTAAGCCGCTGAACATCCCATTTGTAGACGTGACGGATGTTTCTAAGACTTTTCCGAATAGCTGGAGTTTAAGAGGTCAATTTCTTAAGGCTCTTCCAGCTTCCGTTTGTGTCGATACTCCGAATTAAGGCAATTGTTCTTGTTTATACGATTGCAAGTGTTCATTTGTGGAGTAGGGATACCATGAGATACGTCCATTTAAATACTATACGAGCCAACTTTTTCGGACGTAACCAGTTGTTCAAGCAATGCTGGACGATCACTTTTTGCATACTGTACCTGCTCGGATCCACTGCCATCGATTCTGTACGAGCAGCGAATGAATGCGACTCATTTCTTTCATGCTGCGATACTGGCGAGAACTGTCGCCAATTCTATCTTGGCGGCATTGTTGGTGCAGACTTTGGAACACTTACCAAAGAACCGGGTCAGCCAACCACGGTACCAAACCAATCTCTCTTTACAGGTGGTGGCACTGTGGGCATGCGATCTCTCCGTGACAATGGTGCATGGCGTTTCGAATTTGAAGGCCGTGGACGCGACCAAATCTCTTCTACTTTGGTTAGTGGTGGAACCAGTGCCACAACTGCTGCCCGTGATGGTTGGTCGACGATGGTGAATGTATGGCGGGACTATGAAGTCGTTGGAGACTTCAATCTGTACGCTGGTGGTGGCATTGGTGCCGGTGGGTATCGATCTGTGATTAATAGTGGTTTTGCAGGATTACCGCCAACATTTACAAGTAACGACAATGTTTCGAATTTTGCTTGGCAAGCTGGTGGTGGACTTATTTATAATGTCTCAAATCACTTTGCTGTTGATCTTGGGTACCGATTCTTTTCACTTGGCGACATGACAGCTACTGGATCTGCCCCATCCGGACCGTTCTCATACGCCACAAATTATGCAGCCAGTGAACTGTTGTTAACATTGCGAATTTATGAGCCGTTCCGTCGTTGGCGGTAAGCCGATATTTGTGAACGAAAGCGGTAAGCCACTGTAGGAATGTGTGGCAACCATGAGAGCAGAAGAGGGGTTCTTCAAGATATCTGCCAGCGACGGCATGTCTCGAAGGATGGATAGAAGTGAGACGCCTCGATGTCACTGCCGCTCGGCACCGGTTTCAAGAACCGCCATAAAGGCCTTCTGAGGAATATCGACTGAGCCGATACTCTTCATCCGCTTCTTGCCCTCTTTTTGTTTTGCCCAGAGCTTTTTCTTTCGAGAGATGTCACCGCCATAACACTTTGCCGTGACATTTTTGCGTAGTGCAGAAATTGTTTCTCGTGCAATTATCTTGGTGCCAATTGCAGCCTGCAAGGCGACCTCAAACATGTGACGATCAATCTCACCACGCAGTTTCTTGACAATGGCTCGCCCTCGCCGGTCAGCATCTCTGCGGTCACAGATGATCGAAAGAGCGTCAACCTTTTTGCCACCAACAAGAATATCGAGTCTGGCAAGATCAGCAGGAAAGTATCCCTGTAGTTCATAGTCGAGTGTGCCGTATCCACGGGTCACGCTCTTAATTTTGTCATGGAGATCGTAGATCACTTCACCAAGAGGAAGATCAAATGAAAGCATGGCTCGTGTTGGCGAAAGGTATTCAGTTTTCAAGAATACTCCACGCCGATCACTGCACAACTGCATGACGGGACCAATAAATTCTACCGGGACAAGAAAATTGCACCGAACAATCGGCTGGCGAAACTCTTCAATTTGCCCCGTATCAGGAACATCTTGAGGATTTCTTATTTCCAGTGTCTCACCATTTTTTAAAAGAAGCTGATACGTCACGTTGGGTGCAGTCTGAACGAGGTCGAGGTCTGCTTCCTGCTCGAGTCGCTGCTGAATGATTTCCATATGCAGAAGGCCAAGGAAACCACAGCGAAAACCAAAGCCAAGTGCCTCGCTGCTCTCAGGCTGAAACTCAAATGAAGGATCATTGATTGCCAGCCGTTCAAGAGACTCTCGCAACTCCTCAAAGTTCTCGCCTTCAGATGGATAGAGGCCACAGTAAACCATTCGTTGTGGCGGTTTGTAGCCAGCAACGGCAGTGGCTCCATCCTTGCCTGGGACTGTCAGTGTGTCGCCAATATGCACATGCTCAACATCTTTGATATTACAGACCAGATACCCCACTTGGCCGGCAGTAAGTTGGTCGCATGATCGACGCTGCGGTACAAACTGTCCAAGATCAAGGACTTCATGGGTGACACCGGTTTTCAGAAAGCGAATCTTTTGGCCCTTGGTCACCGTACCATCGATGATTCGCACATAGGTAATAACACCGCGATAGCTGTCATAGTGGCTATCAAAAATCAGTGCTTGTAATACTTTGTCAGGATCACCCTGCGGCGGTGGTATCCGATCAATGATGGCAGCTAACAAGTCGTTGATACCAATACCAGTTTTTGCACTTGCACGAATGACTTCATCGGACTCAATGGCGAGAGACTGTTCCATCTCAAATAGCACTTCATCAACTCGTGCATGAACAAGATCAACCTTATTAATGACAGGAACAATTTCGAGATCTTCATTGATGGCGGCATAGGCGTTGGCTACTGTTTGAGCTTCAACACCTTGGAATGCGTCCACGAGCAAAACAGCTCCCTCACAGCAGGCGAGAGAGCGGGAGACCTCGTAGTGAAAGTCGACGTGGCCTGGCGTATCAATCAGGTTGAGTTCGTATAACTCCCCATTGTGACGGTATTCCATACGAACAGCTCGAGCTTTGATGGTGATGCCTCGCTGCCGCTCAAGCTCCATGTCATCGAGCATTTGTGTCTTCAGCTGACGTTTTTCAACTGTGCCAGTGTTTTCCAGTAATCGGTCGGCCAGCGTACTTTTGCCGTGATCGATGTGAGCAACGATTGAAAAGTTGCGAATATGCTTGCAGTCGAACGGCATTCAGGAAATCTTTCCGTGAGATGATGAGGGCGTCTAGGCGTGTGTTTGAGAGTTCTGTTGTTTCCACATGAGTCGACCGAGGCCGGCTGCACCAATAGAGCCTGCATTACCACCAAGCGTAGCGAATCGAAGAGCTGTCTGCTTTGCGAGTGTTGGAAATGTATGGCGGCGGACACACGTGTCGATACGATCAAGAAATGCTCGTCCAACGGGGTGTTCATCCCTGCCGAACGTCATTGCTCCTCCTAGGATGATAGCTGATGGATCAATAGTATGCATGAGTGTCACAATCCCGATAGCAAGCCAATCAGCCGTTTCCATGACGAGGCTCATTGCCAGTTGATCTCCTTGTTCAGCATGATTTCCTATCAGAATGGGTGTTAAGGGTTCTCCCTGGTTAACAGCATCTGCAAGAGTTCCGACACCACCATCACGAATTCGCTCAGAGGCTCTTGCTTTGAGTGCCGTGGCACTTGCATAGGCTTCAAGATGACCTGGTTGCCCACATGGACACATACGAGCAGTGGGTGAGGAGTCGACAATTATGTGTCCGCACTCCGACCCATGGCTGTGTGCCCCTTCAATTGTCATGTCGTGAATGATGATGCCACCACCAACTCCTGTACCAAGTGTCAGGAGGATGAGGCTCGTGTCATCTCGTCCGGAACCCACCCAGAATTCTCCGTATGCAGCTGCGGTCGCATCATTTGCATAGGTAACGGGATGGCCACAATGCTCTGCGACACGATCACGCACCGGAAAATTCTCCCAGCCAGGAAGATTGCCGGGTTTGAGTAAAACGCCGGTTGAAAGATCCTGTGGGCCTGGAGTACCGAGACCAACAGCCGCTATGTCAGAGCGAGCAAGACCAACACAATGTGCCAGAAGCTCAACAGAATGTCCCATTCGGATGGCAGCATCATCGGGCCCGTTTTGGACATTGGTTTGTTCGGTATGAAATGCCACCATGTGGCCATGGTCATCAACCAGCGCTGCTTTGATATTGGTGCCGCCGAGATCAATTCCGACAAACAAAGGGCCTGATACATCGGTATCCGGTAGGAGCAGGTGCGGTGATTTAGTTACTGGCATCAGAGGGACGTTCTTTGGGTTCACTTTTTTTAGCAGCTTCGGATTCTATTGAGCCAGTAGGCTGCTTGTCTGATTGAGAGACTGATTGTTCTGCAGCCTCTATTTCTCGATCAGCAGCAGCCTTTGCGGCATCAGCTGATTGCCGGGCAGAGCGAGCTTTATCAACTTCTTTTTCGGCAGTACTGGGTTCTACTGACCCATCATTTTTATTGAGATCAAGAATTTCAATCGTCTCAATTTCAATAACTTCACTCGGAGGTGGCTCCTTCGTAGAGCATCCAAGAAACCACGTACACAGGCTTAAGAAACAAATTATATAGACGGCTTTCATTTGATAGTTCTTGAGTCGTTTCATGATGATATTCCTCATAAAGGACAGAGAAGCATTCCTTGAGATCGTTACATATTGATTCACTATCTTCAAATCAAAGTATGCGGTAGCTAAACCACTGCTTCAATGACTTGTGCTGTGACGAGCCATTGAAGTTCTCCCGGCTGACTGAGCCCATTATCCAGACAGATTGAGGCAATGGCCCCTTTTTGCATACGAATGGCGGCGTTGCCGTCTCCAATCGACGTTGCAACAAGTCGACCAACACATGGAGCATGACCCACCCACGCCACCTTGGCCACGTTTTCTTCAGTTGTCCATTCAGCAATTTCTTGCCAATCCGACCCTGGAGCAAGCGAGTCATGGATTTCGAGCCGTGGAGTTTTGAGCACATCAACCATGATTTCTGCTGTCTCACGGGTTCGCACCAACGGACTTGTAACGATGAGGTCAACCTCCAGCCCAAAGCCTTGCATGAAGCGAATGAACTGTTCGAATCGTTTACGTCCTTTTTTAGTTAGCCGACGGTCATAATCGTCTTGGTCGAGGCCGCATTCTTCGGCCCACGCATGACGAATTATGTAGAGCTGTGTCGGGAACATGTGCATGAAAATAAGTGTGAATACCTTACCGTTTTCCAGCAAGGTCAGGATTTTCTCCAGAGGACGTCATCGCTGATACTCATACGGTGACGATCTTTCTCTGTCTCGTGCCACCAGCGGCGGGCATCGACTGGATAGCCAGCCGTTGGCTGGAGTGATGGTATGAGATTTGTCCAAAAGCTGTTAAACACTCCCATTGCGAGCTCACGTGTGTATTTCGCTGTCATGCTCGCAATGGCGACAGGCAGTTGAGATTCACCACCCACAGTAAAATGAATGAATGTAGGACATTCTCTGTCATGAATACGGTAATGAGAGTATCGCGTTGTTTCTGATAGTGGCTCAACGCGTGCAGCATCAAAACAGTGTGAAACAACACCTGCATACCGCTTGCGGCCACCATGCCGATCACACCAGATAACAGCAGGCATGTGAGGGTGCTGGTTGCGGAGATTAAAGGCAAGTTGCAGGGATGCTTGTGACAGGATGTCTGATTTGTTCATTCCAGTGTCGAGTGCAGCATTAAAGGCTTCTGGAAATATCCATCGACAAGCCAGGCCTGTAAGCTGAATGGCATGGGTTCGCAATTGTCCGGCTGCCTGGTCAGACTGTTCGATAGCGTGTGGCACTTTCGTTGCAAGCGGCAGTGTCACTGCATTGAGTTTTCTCCAGCAGTTGAGTTCGGCATCATCGGGTGATTGCAGTGCGAGTAGCGAGAGAAGGCGATCGCTGGTTTCGGGAAGTGTGTTTGTTGCTATTTGAACCGCCGCGAACACGCCTCGCTCTAATGGTTCAAGGGTCTCGGACTTTGTACTTTTCCGACTAAATATTTTTTTTGAATCACCCCAAGGTGGTCCTCGTCCTGCACGATATTTATCATGAATATTATTTTGTAATTCAATAAACTGTTCCGCTGCCTTTGTGGAAAAATGGTCATTTGGTAGTTGATCGATCTGCCATGATGAGCCACCGATAACAAGTGGGCCAAGATTCGGTCCATACCCTGCTTCATCAATGCCAATTACTAAAGTCATGAGTCTACACCTATCGGAGGCTTTGGTGAGCCGTTTGGAAATTGCCGACAATACTCATAGATGGCGACAGCAGTTGAAGTGGCTGCATTCAGGCTGTGAGGTAATCCGGCCATTGGAATTTCTGCAACACGATCAAGCCGGTCTAGGATCTCTGGGTCGATGCCAAGCCGCTCATTCCCAATGACAAGGACAGTCTTGCTTATAAACGGAAATGAAAAGAGGCATTCAGAATGCGTTGACTGTTCAAGACCAACCAGTTCCCAGCCAGAAAGTCTCAATTTATCAAGGACTGGTGCGAGGCTTCGATGAACTTCGATTGAAATTTCCTGCGACGCTTCTCGAGCGATTTTCTCATCGAGCTTGCTGGAACCGCAGGTAATTAAATGACGGATGCCAAAACATCCACAGGTTCGTACGATGTTAGACAGATTCACTTTGCTGCGAAAAGCAGGGCAGGCTACAACCAGGTCACGAGGACCAGCCAGGTGATGTGGCGGTCGATGTCGAATATGTTCAAACGAGAGTCCAGTAGGCGATGACATGATCTGTAGCATGACACGAAACGTACAATTTCCAAAGCGACTTATGTTGTTTGTCGGTGCAATTTCAATTGCTGGCTGTGGGTGGTATTGTGATCCACCAAGTGATCATGTTCCGCTGGCCGCCGTCCAACAGCCAGTCGCAAACCCTGTGTCTGTTGCCGTTGCTGATCATTCGGAACTAGTAAAACGGATTGAGTCGCATCGTGGAAAGGTTGTTGTCCTCGACTGCTGGAGCACGTCATGCCCACCATGTGTTAAGGAATTTCCAGGTCTTGTCGACCTAAAAAAAGACTATGGTGATACAGTGGCCTGTCTTTCACTCTCGTTCGACTTTGAGGGGTTCGGTGTACCTGAAGACGTGCTCCCGCCAGTGAAGAAGTTTTTGGAACAGGTTTTGGCGGGCGATATTGAGAACCTCCTCAATCGTGATGAGGCAGACGCCTTGTATAGAAAAATGAACATTACGAGTGTCCCTGTGGTGATGGTCTGGGATCGTAATGGTACGCTGATACAACAATTTGATGATGAGTATGCCAGTGAAAAACTCGGAAGATCTTTTACCTATGATGACGTACGCCGAGCGGTTGATCAGGCATTCAGTTCCCAATCGAAGGAATAATGCACGATGGTAGATGGGAAAAATAAAAAGAACCAACCGGTATCGCCAGCTCTTTCAGAAGAAGCTGCGGATGGGCCGACGCAACACGATGTTGTTCGTGGTCCTCTAGGATTTGGAAGAGAAACAGTCGAGTCTCTTGTCATTGCATTTACGCTGGCTCTTCTATTTCGTGCATTTGAGGCAGAAGCTTTCGTCATCCCAACTGGGTCCATGGCTCCAACGCTTATGGGTCGACATAAGGATCTTGATTGCAGTGAGTGTGATTTTAATTTTCAGGCTGGGGCCAGTCGAGAAGAAGATGATCAATCACACACCCTGCGAACTGAATTAGGTCGAGTGAATCGCGAGATTGAGCGGCTCCGACGGCTGGCTGCCGATTCGTCCGCAGGGCTACAGCAGCGAGACGTGGCGCAGCAACAACTTGCTGACCTTGAGTCACCAAGTGGAAAATTATCGGTGCTAAAAATGCGACTTGCCGGCAAGATGATTGCCTCGGCGACCTGCCCAAATTGTGGAAATGTGATGAAGCTGATTGAGGGTGAGGGGCCTTCTGTTACGTATGATGCTCGCTATCCCTCGTACAACGGCGACCGAATTCTTGTTGATAAATTTGCGTACGACTTTCGAGAGCCAAATCGGTGGGATGTCATCGTCTTCAAGTATCCTGAAGGGGCAAATACAAACTACATCAAAAGACTTGTCGGTTTGCCGAATGAATTGGTAAGTATTGCTGGAGGAGACATCTGGACGAGTCGTGATGGGCAGCCAGCCACGATTGCCCGGAAGCCACCGCATGTGATGCAGGCGATGTTACAGGTTGTCCACGATAGTAACTTTCCTGCCTCTCTTATGCAGACAGAGGGGTGGCCTTCCGCCTGGACCGACTGGGCAGATACGAGTTTATGGCAGTCGGAAAAGAACCGTCGGCAATTTACAGCAACATGTTCAGCAGGACAGTCAGCAAGCCTTCGGTATCAGCGATTTAATCCGACGTTAGATGACTGGAAAGAAGTTCGGCTCGGGATGGGTGTTCGTAAAGGCGCCAGACCTGCCCTCGTCAAAGACTTTCAGGCTTACAACGCGATCAGTCAGGGTGGTCATTGGGTAGGTGATCTTGCAGTTGAGTGTACTCTTGAAAGCAAGTCCGAGAGTGGACGCATCGTACTTGATCTTGTTGATGGTGGGCAGCAACATTCTTGTTCAATTGACTTGGCCGACGGTATGGCAACACTTGTCGCTGCGAGTGGTGTAAAAGCATCAACACCAACTCCTATACGAGGTAAGGGCTCGTGGGAAGTAATGTTCACGAATGTGGATGATGAACTGAGGCTTTTTGTTGATAAAAAACTTATGCCAACAGCTACACCGGTTGCCTGGAGTTCAGAAATTAAAAAGGAGTCGACTCGTGATCCGGTTCTCGAAGTTGTTCAGCCCGGGTCCACTGTGCCATCAGATCTTGCACCTGCTGGTATTACAGTAAAGGCAGACGATGAACCTGTTGCTGTTGTAGTCTCTTCAATCAAAGTGCTTCGTGACATCTTTTATATTGGTGCTGTTGGTTTTGGTCGCCGAGGTGAAATACGCGATGAACCCATCCTCGAATTTCCGCTTGAGGCCGATCAGTTCTTTGTGTTGGGAGATAACTCGGCTGCCAGTAAAGATGGGCGACTCTGGATTGACGTCCATTATGTTGATCGGCGACTGCTTCTAGGCCGGGCAATATCGATTGTTTGGCCGCATATGGTGACAGCATCCCGGCACGTGACGGTCACCCTCCCTATACTTGGCGAGTTGCGATTGCCCTCATGGCCAAACTTCGCGAGGATGAAGTTTATTCGGTAGGTCAGGTAGCATGCCTCCCAGATGGACACGAAGTGAAATCAAGGACAGATCATGTCACTGCTAAAAGCTGAAGGACTTGTGAAAGTATACGGACGTCGTCGCGTCGTTGACGGTGTGTCCTTTGAAGTTCAGCAGGGTGAAATCGTTGGTCTTCTTGGTCCTAATGGTGCGGGGAAGACAACAAGTTTTCGCATGACGTGCGGACTGGTTATTCCAAATGGCGGCCGTGTGTTATTGGATGATAAAGAAATTACGAAGTGGCCGATGTTTAAGCGGTCGCGCGATGGCGGGATGGGCTATCTTGCTCAGGAACAGAGTGTTTTTCGCAAGCTGACCGTCCAACAAAATCTTTTGGCAATTATGGAACTCATTGGCATGCCAGCCAAAGAACGCCGTCGCCGAAGTGAAGAGTTGATGGAACAATTTGACATCACACGAATTCGAAAGTCGAAAGCACACTACATTTCCGGTGGAGAAAAGAGACGTCTCGAAATTGCTCGTTGCCTTGTCACAGAACCTCGGATTATTCTGCTTGATGAACCTTTTACGGGTATTGATCCGGTGACAATCCATTCGATTCAAAAAATCATCATGGGGTTACGAGATGATGGCATTTCGATCCTGATTACTGATCACCGCGAACGTGAAACATTGGCGATCACGGATCGTAGCTATATTGTGCGGGCCGGAAAAATTCTCTGTCATGGTACAGCGGAAGAAGTATTGAATAACCCGGATGCCAAAAAATACTACTTTGGTGAAACACCGCCCGGGAATCCTCTGGATTCAACCGAAGCGGCATAGCAAATCGTTTGATTTGACTGCACAGTTGATTTGATTGCAGGGTGTTTCGCATCAGGTTTGTTTTCCGACCACATGCACACGCGCGCAGTGCGGCTTTCGTACTAATCAGAAAACTATCTATACCAAAACAATTCATTTTGAAGAAAAATGCTTGATCTTTCGAGACAGGTTCTTCAAGATCATATTTCTTTCTTGCATATTTTTTTGGGAACTTTAAGGGGAACGTGGAATCATGAACACAAATTATCGCAGGGGTTTTACCCTGATCGAACTTCTTGTTGTCATTGCAATTATCGGTGTCCTTGTAGGGCTCCTTCTTCCTGCTGTTCAGCAGGCGCGTGAAGCGGCCCGCCGTGTGTCATGTTCCAACAATCTAAAGCAGCACGGTCTTGCGCTTCATAATTATTACGATGCGAATAAAGAATTTCCTATGTACATGTTTGACGGGAATCCACAAACAGGAGAGCGGAGCGTCGACATTGGAAATGGTACAGGCCATCGAGCACCAGCATGGAATATGTGGCTCGGACATAGTTTATGGACACAGATACTACCGTGGCTCGAAGAGACAACGACATACGATGCGATGGATTTGAACAGATGGTCTACCGCAGGAGTCAATGGCTCGGCTGCAATACGCCGAAAATTCATTACAGCCTTTATCTGTCCATCAGATTTACCGTACGGAGATCCAAGATTTGGTGGAATTAATTATGTTGCCAATGCAGGGTCAACAGTCAACATCTACCGTACTGGGGGTGGTGGGGGTCCCAATGGGTTACAGCCCGTTACCCCCGGTCCCTATGATGGGCCAATTATGAAGCACAATAAAACGACGTTTGCAGAAATTACCGATGGAACTTCAAATACGATTCTTTTGTCTGAGAGCTTAAAAGGTGATAACGATGATACGCTGCTGAATCTTGAACGAGATACAACAGCTCAGATATCTTTGGTGGGTAGCGCGAACTTTCCAACAGCTGCAAATCTTGAAACCATGGGTCAGGCAGCTGATGCCGGCGCATTGACGTGGCATCGAAGTAATGCTGGTCGAGATTGGCAGCGAGGTATACCAACAAAATCAGCATTTAATACAGTCGCACCGCCTAACTGGAAACATGTGTCTTTTGCGACGGGTGGACGATACGGTGATTCAGCAGACCGGAATGGTGTGTACCCCGCTCGAAGCAAGCACCCTGGTGTGGTGAACACAGTGACCGCTGATGGTGCCACGCATACAGTGAGCAACACTATCGACCTCACAACGTGGCAGAATCTTGGTGCCCGTCAGGATGGGAACGTAGCCAAGCTTCCTTAAAATTATTTTGTGGGATGGTGGAACATAAGTCCCTGATGCAACTTTTGGAGAAATAGATGCGCAAAGAAATAGTATGCCTTGTACTCGGATTGAGCCTGTTCGTTGGATGTGGGGGTGGTGAAAAAGTGATTCGTGTCACCCCTCCTTCAATTACGAATCAACTTCGAGATGTTCTTGAGCAAATCGCCGATGCTGGAATGATTGACAGTTCGATCGAGTATGCCAAAGAACTCGTTGACAAGGTTGTGGCAGCTGATCCAAGTAAAGCAGGGTTGGAACAATCAGTAAATGAGCTTGAGCGTGCTCAAGGGAAAAAAGCAATCTCAAAAAAAGTTGAGGAGATGCTAAACATTCTTGAGTAGCTGGGAACTCGCAGTGTAAAGCGTAGAGCTACTCTGCCGATGGTGTACCAAGAAAATAGTTGTTTAAAAATTCACGTCGGTCAGTTTCGCAGCGTGCGTATTCAACCATAGCAAGTAGTTTCTGCTGGTCCCGCCGAAGTTTTTCAGCGAGCGACGGTTCATTTGTAAGAGACTCTGGAAGTCTTTCGTAGTGTGAAATCTGTTTTTCTGTACCGGCAACCTGCTTGCTAAATTCAATTGCTCCAAACCGTTCGAGCATAAGAAGTGCACTGTCTAAGCGGCGGTCATGACGTGCCTGTCGGCCGAGGATTTTTTCATTCAGCCACTCGATGCCAAACGCATTCACCTTTTCAAGATCATGTTCGAGTACATGATCGATCTGACGATAGAAGTCAGCATCTGGATTTGCCCAACGGATGAATTCCATGAGCATAGGAAGATCATTTTGGTCGTAGAGGAGAGTGCATTGTGACGGGAATCCATCCCGACCAGCTCGACCAATTTCCTGATAGTAGCTTTCGAGTGAACCAGGAACCTCGGCGTGTGTCACGGTGCGAATATTGGCTTTGTCGATTCCCATTCCAAAAGCATTCGTGGCAAGAACGATTGGCTCTTTGCCACGAAGAAAGCATTCTTGCATTCTCTTTCGGTCGACTGGTCGTAGGTTTCCATGGTAACAGCCATGAGCAATACCTTCTTCTTCAAGCAAGTGGCTAAATCGTTCAAGTGTTTTGATAAGTGTGAAGTAGATAATGTGGCCGCCATCACCGGCCTGAAACTTTTTGAGGATGTGA
Organism: Pirellulales bacterium; assembly: GCA_029246985.1. Lineage (GTDB taxonomy): Bacteria > Planctomycetota > Planctomycetia > Pirellulales > UBA1268 > UBA1268. The sequence continues at coordinate 635 of JAQWMC010000078.1, read as the reverse complement.
AGAAGGTGCTGTAGCTTATCTTCTTCGCCCCAGACCTCTTCGACGAGAAGAGCAAGGTTCGGCCGTTCAATGCCTTCATGAAAAACCTGTACGTCAGCCTCTTCAAGGCCTAGTTGATGGACAATGTCCTGCTGTACCTCATGTGTCGCTGTAGCTGTGAGTGCGAGTGTGGTGGGATGGCCAAGAAAATCACGAATTTCACCAACCCTCGTATAGTCTGGTCGAAAATCATGTCCCCATTGGCTTACGCAGTGTGCTTCATCGACAGCCAGTAACGGCACCTTTCGGCCCTCCAGCACACGACGGAAATCAGATTTCTGAAAGCGTTCCGGTGTGACATAGAGCAAGCGATATGAACCATGTTCAATTGCACGATAGCGTGCTATCCGTGCCTCTTTGGTGAGAGATGAGTTGATAAACGTGGCATCGACACCACGAGCATTGAGAGCATCGACCTGATCTTTCATCAGGGCGATGAGTGGACTGAGTATGACGGTCAGTCCGTCCTGTACGAGCGCGGGTATCTGGTAACACAGGCTTTTTCCACCGCCTGTGGGCATAAGAACAAGACTGTGCTGCCCAGCGAGTGTCCGTTCAATAATCGCTTGCTGCGTACCACGAAATGATTGATAGCC
>JAQWMC010000071.1 GCA_029246985.1 Pirellulales bacterium | reverse complement strand
CGTGAATTGGCTGTTCAGGTTCGTGATGAATTTGAAAAACTTGCAGCAGGATCCAAGCTTCGGTGTGTTGCTGTATACGGTGGAAAGCCCATCAAGGCTCAGATCGATAAGCTCGCGAAGAATCCGGAAGTTGTGGTTGGTACTCCGGGGAGAGTTCTTGATCACATGAGTCGTGGCACACTTGTGCTCGGTACGCTTGAGCTTGCAACACTCGATGAGGCTGACCGCATGTTAGATATTGGCTTTCGGCCAGATATCGAAAAGATTCTTCGTCGCTGCCCTCAAAGCCGACAGACTTTGCTGCTCTCTGCTACCGTTCCGCCACCCGTGGCAAAATTAGCAACTCGATATATGCGGGATCCGGAGATTCTTGACTTTTCAACGAATGAAATTTCCGTTGAAACAATTGAGCAGTTTTATTTCACAGTTGATCCCACGCGTAAGTTTGCCTTACTTGAGCAATTACTCGAACGCGAGCAACCGCGACAGGCTATTGTTTTCTGCCGTACAAAACGGGGAACTGACAAAATTCATGAGCGTCTCCAGCGACGCAGGAAAGACAAGAAGGCCAGTGTGGCATGTATTCACGGTGACCTTGCACAGAATGTACGAGATCGAGTGATGCGACAATTCCGTGAAGCCCAAATACAGGTTCTGGTGGCAACAGACGTTGTGGGTCGCGGCATTGATGTTTCCGGTGTCTCGCACATCATTAACTACGACATACCAGAGTTCTGCGATGACTATGTTCATCGGGTCGGTAGAACTGGCAGAATGGGCCGAGAGGGTATTGCCTACACGTTTGTTGCTCCGGAGGAAGGTACGCAATTGACTCGTATTGAAATGCGAATCGATAAACTCTTGCAAAGAAGTGAAATTGCCGGATTCTCTGCGCTCGATCCAAAACCGACTGCTTCGCTTCCCGCTCACGAACAACAATCCGGAGATGGTAAGGGTTTTGGTGACACGGTAGGAGAAGCGCCGGCTGCTCCGAAACCAGCCCCATCACTTCTTGGACGGAAGCGTGGTCCAAAGCGATTCCGTAAGGCGTTATAGATCTCGGAACTGTACGGGTAGGCAGAATGTCAGAACGGGCAGTACGGCAGCGATTACAGAGTCTGGAATTAGCAGGAGTAACATGCCTGCCAAAGACTCAGAGGCATGCTGAGGGGCAAAAAAGTTCCACGAATGTTCGAGAACGCGCGGTCGCTACGGATAATGCTGACCAGTTGCTTCAGGTTCTTCGTGATGATGTGGCTGGGTGCCAGAAGTGTCCGCAACTCGCATCTTCTCGCACGCAGACAGTTTTTGGTGCAGGCTCAACACGCGCTCGACTTTGCTTCTTCGGTGAGGCGCCAGGAGCAGACGAAGATGCGTCAGGTATTCCCTTTGTTGGTCGTGCTGGACAGCTCCTGACCAAGATCATAGAGGCCTGTACTCTTTCTCGTGAAGAGGTCTACATTCTCAATGTGCTGAAATGTCGGCCGCCCGAGAATCGCCGCCCTCAGCCTGAAGAGGTGGAGAATTGTCGTTCCTTTTTTGAGCACCAGCTCGAGATAGTGCGGCCGGAGTTTATCTGCTGTCTTGGTGCAAGTGCTGCTCATGCTCTGCTTGAAACAACAGATTCAATAGGGTCGCTTCGGAAAAAATGGTTTGAATACCAAGGAAGTCGTGTCATGTGTAGCTATCATCCTTCCTACCTCCTTCGGAATCCATCAGCGAAACGTGATGTCTGGGAAGATATGAAACGACTTATGGAAGCAATGGAAATACAGCTGCCGGCACGCTGAGCGAGTTGCGTATGTCCGCATCACGATTGATCACGATTGATCAAGCAATGCCTTGGTAGCTTGCTCAATTACAGACATTGCCTGTTGTTCATCAGCAGACTCCGCAATGATTCGCACAATAGGCTCAGTGTTACTCGCACGTGCCAGTAACCAACCATCAGCGAATGCAATCCGAACACCGTCGAGCCGGCTTACGGTTGCCTCCGGGAAGGTGTCAGCAACACGTTGAAAGGATTCTTTAATATCTTGGTTGGACCACCCGAACGGAAGCACAATTTTTGTTTTCTTGATTGTAAGAGAAGGGAAGTCTTTGATCAGGCTGGAAAGAGGTGTGAGTGTTCCACCTTCGGCCATGCGTTCGAGAATAAGAGCCATTGCGACAAAGGAGTCTCGAACCAGCCCAACACGAGGATCAATGACGCCGCCGTTCCCCTCACCTCCTAAAACGGCATTTTTCTTCAGCATCTCATCGACAACATTCGCTTCACCAACAGCTGAAAGCGTGCATGGTGAGCCGTGCCGTTTTGCAAGATACGCAGTGAGGTGGCTTGTCGAGCAGTTGATGACGACCGGCCCAGGTGATTTCATCAGTACGGCATCTGCTGCAAGGGCAAGCGTTAATTCTTCACCTAGATAGACCCCGTCATGACTGGCCAGAGCGAGTCTGTCTGCATCGGGATCTTGAAAGAAGCCAATATCAGCTCCGGCCGCCGGTATCCGGGGCAACCAGTCAATGAGATTATCTGCTGTGGGTTCAGGTTCGTGTTCAAACTGGCCGTCCGGAGGCTCTCCAACAACAGTGATTTCACAGCCTAGTGCCTCAAGAAGAGGTCGTGCCAGTCGACTGCCCGCGCCGTGGCCGCAGTCTATCCACACCTTTGGTTTCACCTTACGAATTGAATCAACATCAACAATGGAAAGCACCTTGTGGAGATGTGGAAGCGTACTTTCAATCGCACGGATACTCCCATGTGTAGACTCTTTTTGGATTTTTGGTGGAGCCCTTCGAAGAGCCTCAAATCGTAATCGCACCGCGTCGCCAGCTATAGCAGGGAGAACACGGCCCTCTGATGAGAAAAGCTTGAGTCCGTTATACGGCGCTGGATTATGGCTGGCTGATATTTGTATGCCGCCGGCTGCATTATTTTCAACAATAGCAACTCCAACTGTTGGTGTTGAAGCGACATCGCAGTCGAGCACATCTCGACCACTAGCGACAATTGCTTTGGCGATGGCTTCTTTGAGTGCGGGTCCAGATTCACGACCATCTCTTCCGATTACAACGGGCCCGGCAGGAAGGGTTTCGATGAAACTGCAGGCATATGCCGCCGCAACATCGTCAGTAAGCGATTCCCCGACGATTCCTCGGAGTCCTGAGACGCTGACAATAAGTGGTTCAGAATGCTTTGAATTCGTTGCGGTATCATTCTTCATAGGTTTTCCATTGGAAATGGCTGCATGTTTTTGAGTTGGGGAGTATAAATCTAAACAAAACCTGACGAACACCCGTGTTTCTATGGAGTTATTGATGGCGTCAATGTCTGCTGATTTAGTGACTGATTGTCTCGCACGTTTAGATGAAGCTCACCAGAATGGTGTGATTACCGACCATTCTTTGGCGACTATGCAAGCCTGGTTGAGGGAACCGCGGTATGCAGAGTTTGCTGAGCAGCTTGCTGATCTCATTGTTCGTGCAAAAGCAGATAAGGAAATTTGGAAGTCACTGGACGATGCCTACTGGACAGTTATTCCCTTTGGCACTGGGGGCCGGCGCGGAAAAATGTTTCCGGTTGGATCAAATGCAATTAATGACCGCACGATTGGAGAGAGTGCCCAAGGTCTTGCTGAGTATGTTATGGCAACCAGTGGGGCAGGGAGTGATCCTAGTTGTACAATCGCATATGACACACGGCACCGTTCAGAACATTTTGCCAGACTGTGTAGCGAAATTCTTTTAGCAGCAGGCTTCAAGATATTTTTTCTACGCGGATACCGCAGTACTCCAGAGCTTTCGTACGCGGTTCGATATACCAAGAGCACATGCGGCATTATGGTTACGGCGAGCCATAATCCCCCGAGTGACAATGCTGTCAAGGTGTACTGGTCAGGTGGCGTTCAAGTGTTACCACCTCATGATAAAGGCATTATTGAGCGGGTTATGCATGTTGATGCAATAAGCCGATTTCCATTTGATGATGGGGTTCAAAACGGACGGGTTGTTTTCATTGAAGATGAGATTGATCCGGCTTTCGTGAGTGCTGTTTTGGCACAGGCAACAACTGGCCCTCGTGAACTTTCAGTTGTGTACACACCGCTGCATGGCGTCGGTGCTACCGCTGTTCTGCCTGTGCTGCAGGGAGCAGGTTTTCAGGATGTGAGGCTGTACGCTCCGCAAGCTGAGCCCAATGGAGACTTTCCTAATGTTCCTGGACATGTTGCGAATCCAGAAAATCCAGACGTACTCACTGGAGCAATTGAGGAAGCACGCAGTCGATCCGATGACGTCGTTATGGCAAGCGATCCAGATTGCGATCGTCTTGGTGCAGCTGCTGCGGTGGGACCGGAGAAAGATAGTAAGTGGAAAACATTTACAGGAAATCAGCTCGGTGCCTTATTGACCCAGTGGGTACTTGAAACGAAGAGCCGACAAAATATTCTCCAGTCAACAGATACGGTTGTTACAACTCTGGTCACGAGTGGCCTTATTCGTCACATTGGCGAAAAGTACGGGGTGAAGGTCATTGATGGGCTCCAGGTTGGCTTTAAATGGATTGGTCGAACGATCGATGATATTGGGCCAGAACACTTTGTTTTTGGATGCGAAGAGTCTCATGGGTATTTGGCAGGAACACATGTCCGTGACAAAGACGCAAGTGTTGCAGCGTTACTTCTGGCTGAGTTAGCAGCAGACCTCAAAGCACAAGGAAGGACATTACATCAAAAACTCGATGATCTTTTCTGCACACATGGGTGTCATCTTGAGCGACAGGTCGCGATCAAATTGCCGGGAGCAGCAGGGATGGATCGAATGCAGGAGATCATGACAGGCTTGCGTGCCAATCCGCCAATAAAATTGGGAGGACTAATCGTGAGGCGAACAAGAGACTACGGTCAACTGAAAGTCTACGATCCTGATCAGGGGGAGTTGTCATTCGAGGGCGAGCAAGGGAACCTTGTTATCTTTGATCTTATTGATCCTGAACGTACAGGGAAAAACGATTCAGAGCTTCTGTTTCCTTCACTCGGCAATGCGGTAGCAGCCAGACCTTCTGGCACTGAACCCAAAATCAAGTTTTATCTTTTCACGGCATATCAACCGACGTCTCCAGAAGAATTGCCGGCTGTAAAGGCTGTGTTGGAACGCCGGCTTAACCTCTTGGAAGAAGATTTACGGAGTCGAGTGGGAGTTTAAGAACAGAGATGCACTTGGTGTGAGGTTGAAATGGAAGGCATTTTGAGCTCAATCCTCTTCTAAGGTAGATGGCAAAAGGTATTTTCCTCATAGAATGCATGGATGACTGATTCCTCTGATCTACATTCCGAAACATCTCCAGCAGATACTGATGGATTGTCTACGACTCCCGACTTCGCCGCAGCGGCGAAGAAGGTTCGAGACTTTCCACAGACGGCGGGTGTCTATTTGATGAAGGACAGTGCCGGTCGAGTGATCTATGTTGGAAAGGCAAATAATTTACGGAGCCGGGCTGGGAGTTACTTTCTTAAGGCGGCAGAAGTTGATCGACGTACTGCTGATCTTGTTCGTGAAATACGAGACATTGACTATCTGGAGGCAGATAGCGAAGTTGATGCACTTCTTCTTGAGAGTCGGCTAATCAAAGATGTGCAGCCACGATTTAATTCATTGCTCAAAGACGATAAGACGTTTCCTTATCTGCAGATTACCACACACGAAGATTTCCCTCGGATCGAATTTACACGATCCCCGGCCTCCAAAGGTGTGAAACTCTATGGTCCATTTCCAAGTGCAGGGAGTCTTCGTGGAGCGATCGTTGTGCTTCAGAGGATTTTTAAGTTCCGTACGTGCTCGCTTGATATCGATGGAGATGATCCCCAGTGGCGGTGGTTTCGCCCGTGCCTGTTAGCATCGATCGATCAATGTACGGCACCATGTAATCTGCGGATTACAAAGGCGGATTATCGAAAAGATATCAACCGACTGAAGACATTTTTGGAGGGTGGAAAAAAACGGCTCTTGAAAGAGATGCACGCCGAAATGTTGGCGGCATCGCAAGGGCTTGAATATGAAAAGGCAGCAAGGCTTCGCGATGAAATCAGACTCCTTGAAAGGCTTCATGAACGAGGTGATCTTGAGGAGCATGTTCAACCCGAGGTGTTCCTTGTCGATCCAAAAAAAGGACTTGCAGGCCTTGAGAAAGTCCTGGGTCTTTCAGGGACACCACGAGTCATAGAGGGTGTTGATATTGCGCATCTGGCTGGCAATGAAACAGTTGCCAGTCTTGTTCAGTTTATTGACGGCCTTCCTTTTAAACCGGGCTACAAGCGATACCGAATCAAAACCGTTGACGGCATTGATGACTTTAAAAGTATTCACGAAGTTGTCTTGCGAAGGTTCTCCCGACTGCTACGAGAAGGAGCATCACTTCCGGATATATTTCTTATTGACGGTGGCAAAGGTCAACTGTCTGCTGCTCTCGATGCGTTAAATTCCTTGGGAGTCGTACCCCCATGCATTCTGTCGATCGCCAAAAGGGAAGAAGAAATTTTCCTACCCGGGAAATCTGAACCGTTACGTCTGTCGCGAGATGCGTATTCCTTACGCTTGTTGGAATATGTGCGTGATGAAGCCCATCGATTTGCCCAGCACTACCATCATCTCCTTCGAGGCAAACGAACACTCGCTGATGACACCTGATGAAATGAATAGGTGTCAGTAGGAATAATGCGAGTTGGTCGTTGCATGCCGAGAAACGAATTATTCGCCCTGCAGCCAGGAGCGGGCTGTGTCGATTTCACTCTGATCGAAGTAAGCAATTTTTGCCGTTGTAAACGGCTTGCAGAACCATGCCATACCTTGCTCCCATTTCTTTTCACCAACCATAGCAACCCGCTCAATTTCTCCGAAGTGTTTCATGTCAAATTTGATATCTTCCCACAGTGCACCGACATCCCAGCCGGAAAAGTCGTGCATTGAAAACAGGATCTTCACTTTCCCCTTTTTCATTTCCGATTCGATGACAGGAACAAATTCGTCGTAGTCGGCACGGGTTAGTTTTCCAGTCGTAGCCACTTCAATGGTTCGGTCGTTTTGCCCTTTGGTTACCTGAACAGCCATACAATTACCCCTCTTTATGGTGGTTCTGCTGGTTTTTTCGATACAGCACCAGCTGTTTGCACTAGGAATCTAGTCGTTTTTGACGCCCCGAATGGTGCGTAATAGGCAACGGATAGCTAACATTAAAGCAGATATCCGCACCATTCGATGAGTATACGTAAACTATTGCTTTGGGACTACTTAGGAAGGGAGACAGCCCGTGAATCCTCACGACCTCGCACACGCGATGAGTAATCGGTGTGATTTTTTGCGTCAACTAAAATCGGGGAACCGTAGAGAATTCTTACAAGTTGGTTCCTTGGCCGGCTTTGGTTTGTCACTGGGGTCCTTTCTGAGCATGCGGGCTGCTCAAGCCGATGCGAAGCAGTTCGAACATTTCGAAGGAACTGCCAAGAGCGTTATTCATATCTGGCTTCCGGGTGGATGGTCGCAACAGGAAACATTTGATCCCAAACCACTCTCGCCTCTCGAGTACAGAGGTGAGATGGGAACAGTCGAGACAGCGTTGCCTGGTATTCGCTTCAATCAGCACCTCAAAAAGACGGCAAAGATCGCTGACAAAATTACAGT
>JAQWMC010000058.1 GCA_029246985.1 Pirellulales bacterium | reverse complement strand
CCAGCAGACTTGAGAAGTTCATGTGAATCGCATCGGGATAGTGCGTCTGCAATGCCATCGGGTTTGCTACCGAGTGATTTTGCAACGTCTGAATCGATGAATCCGCCTGCAGCAGAGGTAGGCCCGTCTTCACCATCAGTGCCAAAACTGGCAATGAGCGTATCCGTTGGCCACTCGTGTCTTTGATGAACCAGAATGTCGTTGGCTGCAGCTACAACGGTATGTTGATTACGCCCGCCAACTCCATGTTTGAGAGGCACATGTACAATCGCCTCCCCACCTTCCAGTAAAGCCTGAGGGCAGTTCTTGGTAGTGCTTAGGGATGCCATTGTGCTGAGTGAAGTCGCGAGACGACTTCCCACCGTATTTGCTGTCTGCGAGAGCGTGTTTGTAGTGGTAGAAAAAATTTCATAGCCGAGTGTAGATGAAGCAACTGATGCAGCCTCGACTGCAAGTGCATTTGTTCCAAGAGTGAGGTGAGTCACTCGACAGCCTTTGGGAGTGACCCAGTCGCTAGAATGTGTTTGAGGATATGAGATAGCATCGTATTCCTTCACATACTCATACGCAGCTTCTGAAAGAAGTGCGCGATCATATTGAGGGATGTTTGAATCAAGAAGAATCTTTTCAATGGCTGATGGTTCTACAATGCGTGGCATGCATGGACCGGACCCGATTACTTCCAATGAATTATCAAGTACATCTGAAAGAACAAGCACAATAAGTCTGCCCGCGGTGCAGGACTTTGCGAGTCCCCCTGCTTTTACGTTACTTGTTATACCGCGTATCGCGTTCAAAGTTTGAATGTCGACACCGGAATGTGAAAGATTTTTCGTGAGATTCACTAACGACTGAAGAGAAATATGTGCTCGTGGTGATTCAAGCAGTGCTGAAGCTCCACCAGTGATCAGAACAAATGCAAGATCTTCCTGCTTGAGTGTGCTTAGTTGATGAAGCATCTCATGAGTCGCTTGAACAACAGCGTCAGTTGGCAGATTGTGTGCACGATCCCGTGTTTCCCGAAGTTCAATATGATCGAGTTGAACCCCACATCCTTCAGGCACACTCACCAGGCCGTGCACCTTATGCTTGTGAAGACGTTCTCTACCTAACAAGTGCTCCAAGCCAGCAGCAAATCCTGCAGCAGCTTTCCCACCACCAACAACACAGATTTTTCCAGTTCCCTTGAGTTCTATTGTTTGATTGATGCCTGCAGAGACAGGACTGCCATCAAACGTAAGTACATCTTTTGACGATTCGAGAGCAAGACGCTCTGTAAGAAGGCGATATGGGTCTGTGGCAGATGTGATGGCTGAAATAATCGATACGAGATGTTCTCGCTGGTGATAAAACGTATTCACAGTGGGAGATCCTATCTATGCGATGCATCTTGTTTCTTCTGTTCAGGACAGCCATATCCGGTGTGAGTTGGCGGAGGAAACGAGAAACCGGAACAGGGGTGAGAACGTCAGGTAATTGAACATGGGGTATGGCTTAGTTCATGTATCACTATCTAAAGTTTTCTTACGTTCTTTGTAAAATGGATCGAGAGGATAGCAGCCACTCACCATTCCTTTGCGAGCTGATGTTGTGCAGTCGCTGAATGTGCGACACACCTTCTTTCGAGACATGGTTCGCCCAGCGAGGACATCCGCTGGTAACTCAGGATAAGATAAGACCATGCGTCCAAGCCCAATAGAATCGACCCATTTACTCTGGACGACCTCCTGAGACACGTGCGGTAACCATTCTTGGAGATAGCTGTAACCGGAACCAACGAGAACAAGATTCGGATAGTGTCGTTTCAATTCTGCTGTGGCTTGAATCTGACGTGACACTCCCAACAAGGGGTTTTCAGGAGGCCCGTAGCCATCACTCGGAGGAAACAAAGCCGGACGTTGAATATGTGGGTTGTAATACGGGCTTCCGGCAGTGGTGCAGACCAATTCGATGCCTAGTGATTGCAAAAGGGAAAGGAACTTCATCGGTTCACAGAGATCGATTCCTACACCGGAAGAATCACCACCAAATAGTAGTCTGGGATCACCGTTTTTCTGCGGAATGCCGACTCTATCCGGGCCCGGCGTGAATGGAAAAAAGTCAAATACGCTGATTCGAACACCAATCTCGAGAGAGGATGCACGACTGCGGATACCCTCCACGATTTCTCGAAGGAACCGTGTGCGATTTTCAAATGAGCCTCCAAATTTGCCTGGCCGGTCAAAACTACTGAGTAGTTCGTGGCCGAGGTACCCGTGGCAGTGCTTAATGTCAACAAATTGAAAGCCCGCTTGCTCAGCAAGGCATGCCGCATTTACAAAATCCTCGATAAGGGCAGTTATTTCATCATCACTGAATAGTGCGGAATCGTCAGTAATACCACATCGGGAATCGAGCAACGCATTCCGCTGCGCTGTTCGTGGTTGCATACGATCATTGCAGTTTGGCTTTGCAAAGCGGCCCGCATGCGTTAGCTGTAATCCGATGACTAGATCTGCAGTGGTACCGAATTCAGTCTCATGGCTAGCGATGAGTTCTGCCCGTAGTGACTCAAGTTCTGACAGATTCTCACTGTTGATCACCATTTGGTTTGGATTTGCGCGGCCATCATGACGAACGGCCACCGCTTCTCCACCCCAGATCAGTTTGGCACCACTGCGACCAAAATTGCGCCACCGACGCCGCGTGAGTTCTGATGGCTTTCCGTCTGCCGTTCCATCCCATCCCTCCATTGGAAGAATACAGAATCTATTTCCGATTATAAAATCATGAACTTGAATCGATTGAGCGAGCGGTGAATCAGGACCACTCTCAACCAAGTCAGCACAAGGAAGTGTAAGTTGTAAATGGCTCAAATGACGCGTGAATGCTGCATGGGTCTTGAAACTGGCAATACGTGGAAAAGTCATTCGTTAGATTCCTCGAGAAGCTGCCGTAGATCGCTAGCAATGGCAGAGAGTACTTCAAGATCAGTTTTCGGACGCCGAGGCGAATTAGGATGAGTTGCACTGCTAGCGATTCTGTCTTGGATCTTTAGGAACATTGCCGCCGAGTGCTTGTAGGCAGGGACAGGATGACGAAATGCAAATGCCCCGAGGTATTGAAGTATGTCATTCAACCTAAAGAAACGCGGGTCACCTGCAGCCCACATGGCGTCACGTCGAGCGAACGCATCTGGGGCAAAAGCACTTAGACCAAGTAGATAGTCGCTTCCATACATGACCATGTCGATTGCCAAATCATTTCCTGTAAATACTTTGAACTCAGGGCGAACACGGTTTCGTAACGCGAGTCGACGCCACTCAGGTTGTCGACGAAGTGACGAATGTTTGGCACCGATTGCATTTGGGATTTGTATCAGTTGTTCATAGGTGTCGAGTGAGTAGATTCTTCCAAAAGGCGCAAAAGCTTCACCTAGTTCAAAAAACAGAAATTGACCACAAGAAAGAGTGACTGATTCATATGCTGGGGCCACTTCATCTTCCTGCAGTTCACTCAAGCCAAAAGACTGAAAGAGAATCGGTGTTCCTGAAGCGGATTCAACCTCTTCGATACCATGCCGATACGCATCGACGTCGAACGTCTGCCCTGGTGAATCATCAACAAAGACACCAGCTACAAATTCAAGCCCAGATGTCACAGCATTGGTTCGTTGTAGAACTTCCAGTCGTGTGGCTTCGTCTATCAGGCTGGCATATCCGGTATCCATATTTACCGCAGGGATCAGGCCAGCAGCTACCGTGTGCTCAAGATTTTGCTCGAAACCAGTCCAATCAATCGAAGTATTATTGTTATAAGGAAGAAGAATTGCGGAGATGCCGGTGATTGCGCGACGCGGCCGTAAGAGTGTTTGGGGGAAGGATTCTTCTTCCTGCTGTGGCACTCGAGTGGTATTCATTGGCGGATCAATACGCGTTATTTTTTCTCAAAATATAATGTCTTCATTATATGATGTCATTATAAAACGCTAAGAATTGACGCAACTCATCGTTTAGGTGACCACAGATCTCAATTCAGTAGAAAAAGTATTCCTAGTGAATGCATGCAATGGCACAATGGAGTGATGCGGAATATCTTGTTCGACTGATTACGTCAATAAGAACATAAACGAACGCTCTGCCCAAAAAATAAGTGGTCACTTCACCCCGCTACTCTTCGGGAGGTTGTTTGAAAGACTGGTTTTTTGGATCAAACTGTGACAAGTCAATCCCATCCTTTGTTTCTTCCTCAAGTAGTTTGACTCGTAGTTCAAGTCGATCAATACGCCGCGCCATGAGAGCTGGTGACTCAGCTTGTGGTTGCGGGCGTTTTGGTTTTGGAACAACTGGATAGCCCAGTTGCCGTTGCAAAGCAGCAAAAAGATAAAGTGGATCTTTGCCACGATTGGCCCAGGCAATGCGTCCTTCTTTTTCACCAAATAAAACCGCATTGTTTTTGGTATCCGAATACTCCTCGTTCTGTGTGGCATCGTGCGTGTGAAACGAAGCGCGACCCTTCTGGCGTCGTAGAAGCTCGGCGCTTCGAATGTAAATTAGATCTGCGAGGTCTACTAAACCGACTTGGCGGGATACCATTGTGATCCAAGCGGTCCAATCGGCATTAAAGATGCCATCATTGGCCGTAGCGAGGAGTCCTCGCATGTAATCCAGCCGATTTCGTGAAAGACATTCGAACCGATAGAGAAACAGTCCTTCAGGAGTCCCTCCTTCTCCGAGATAGCGTGCTTCGCGTTCCAGTATTACCAGCGCAGTACGAAGATCAAATCGTCCTTCCTCGTCTTCAGCTTCGGTCATGACAAAGGTTTGAAATGCTGTGAAATAATGGTTGAGTTGCCGCATTGCAGGTGCAATTGTTCCAGTAAGTTTTAAATCACTCACTAGATAATCAATAGCGAGAGGCAGCTTTGTTGTTGCCAGTATTTCGTGTCCCAAACTTTTAAGTGCTTCTTGCGTTGCAACACCGTCGAGCATCCGTTCGCCAAGCGTTCGGAACAGGTAGGACTGCTCGATATACTCTTCCCGTGCAAGCATGGTATGGTCCATTTTTTTTGTAGGTGATTTAGGGCAGACTGAACGCTTGAACGATCTATAATCGAATAGTTAGATCGGTGTAACACAGGGAGCGTGGATGATTCATCCACTGAAGAGAACATATGTCCGACCAGTTTAGTTCAATAGATGCTGCCATCAGAGCTTTTCGAGAAGGAAAGATCGTGATTGTGGTGGATGCTGAAGATCGCGAAAATGAGGGGGACTTTATCTGTGCCGCCGAGGATGCGACACCCGAGGCCATTAACTTCATGATTACCCATGGTCGGGGTCAGGTATGTATGTCGGTTTTACCAGATGTTGCGCGTCGGCTTGAATTACCCATGATGGTGGAGTCGAACTCCACTCCACTTGGTACTGCATTCACTATACCTGTTGATCATGTGTCTGCACGCACCGGCATCACTGCGGCAGAGCGGTCTGTAGCTGTTTCTTCCATTCTCAATCCTGAAAGCAGTCCTCAGGACTTTGTTCGTCCCGGACACCTGTTCCCCTTGATTGCCAAAGAGGGTGGGATTCTCAGACGTGCAGGACACACCGAGGCGACGATTGATCTGGCACGTCTTGCTGGAAAAGAGCCATCCGGTGTCCTTTGCGAAATTCTTGACACGGATGGGAATCGAGCAGATCGCAACGCGCTGCAAGCACTGGCTAAGAAACACGGCCTGGAAATTATTTCAATCGAAGAACTGATTCGCTATCGACGAACCAGGGAAAAATTGGTGGAGCGAGTTGCCGAAGCGGAACTTCCAACAAAGTGGGGGAATTTTCGGATTATGGCGTACAACGTTCGCTATGAGTCTCAGCAGCCAATTGTGTTCACTATGGGCGATCTTGAGTCAGCGGACGCGCCACTCGTTCGACTTCATTCGTCATGCTTCACGGGTGACTTAATTGATAGTTTGCGATGTGACTGTGGTGATCAACTTCATCTGGCCTTGAAAATGATTAGTGCTGAAGGAGTGGGTGCGGTTGTATATCTTCCACAGGAAGGTCGTGGAATAGGTCTAGTTGAAAAAATTCGTGCTTATGGTCTGCAAGATGAGGGGCTTGATACAGTTGAAGCAAATCATGCTCTAGGGTTTCCGGCAGACTCTCGTGATTACGGGATAGGTATTCAGTTGCTCAAAGATATCGGGCTGTCGAAAGTTCGGCTTTTAACGAATAACCCAAAAAAGACGGACGCCTTTATTTATGGTGGATTCGACCTCAAAGTTGTTGATCAAGTGCCGATCCAGCCCCCATCAAATCAATACAATGAGCGATACCTCGCCACAAAACGTGAGAAACTAGGTCATAACCTGCCCGGGCAGTGAATAGCTTGAGTGGACGTTGACCCACCCTCGCTTTCCCCCGTAGCATCGTTACTTCAGACAAGACGAATCTTAGGCAAAGGTTCCGTAAGGAGAAGTCGGATGCAAGAAGTGGTTGGCTGTGAATCCACCGTGTCACGAGGCAATATATTCCTGGTGATATATTGTTGCCTTCTACTGTGCTTTGTTTGCGTTGGTTGTGGTGGTTCGAAGTCAGTTCAGCAGACGCCGCCCTCAGAATTAACAGCATCAGCGGAAGCGAGAAAAGAACCGCTGCCTGTGACTGAGCCGCGGCCGTTAGATCCTTTTGATGTGCCAAAACTTTCTGATCTTGATAAAGAGGCCAGCTGGATTGATCGGACGGTTCGTGATGGCCTTGTTCTTTTACGTGACTCGCAGTCGAAAGAAAAAGAGCTTGGTCCAGTAGAAAGTGCACTCGCAATTTCTAACAACTCGCCGGAGTCAAATGATTTAATTCTCTCCGCCCTCGGTAGGCTTCCAGCAGATGGTGAAGCAGACTATTCAGCTCGTATCGATCGCCATGTTGGTGGTGACCTTGGTAGCACAAACCCAATTATGATTAGTACGTCTGCCGAGTTTGACATTCTTGGGCTTACGGGATTTGGTTTGTTTTCATTCGGTCGCGATCTTGAGCCATTCGCTACCAGCGAAACGGTACGGACATGGCAGACAAGTACAGACAGAATGCTTGATAAGGTGGTTCTTCGTGACGATCTTGTCTGGAGTGACGGTCAGCCAATTACAGCTCACGACATTGCTTTTACTTTCAAGGTCATCATGGATCCACGAGTGCCGGTCCCTGCTGTTCGCAGTGGTACCGACCAGCTTCGCTGGGTTGAGGCGTACGATGACCAAACCCTTGTTTTCTTCCACAAAGAAGCGCTTGCCACAAATGTATGGAACATTAATTTTCCAGTGCTTCCAAAGCACATTTATGAAAAGACATGGGAGGACGACCCGACTTTAAAAGACTCTGCTGAGCATGTTCAATTAGAGCAATCACCAGTTTGTGGTGGGCCTTATGAAATTGTTGAGAGGAAACGAGGGCAGCAGATCGTCTTACGGCGTCGGAAGAACTGGTCATCCGTTCAGGGCAAGCAGGTTCGCGAGCGACCATATTTCGAAGAAGTACGTTTTCGGATTATCGAAGATCCCAACACAACACTTTTGGCACTCAAAAAAGGTGAGATTCACGAGATGATCTTACAGCCTGAACAGTGGACTACGCAGACTGTCGGAAGAGATTTTTATGAACGTAATACAAAAGCAACAGCTCCAGAGTGGGTGAGCTTTCATTTCGGTTGGAATATAGAAACAATATTTTTCCGTGATCGACGTGTGCGACGAGCAATGAGTTACGCCTTTGATCATGATGAGATGCTCGAGGAGCTTTGCTACAGCCTCTACGATCCTTGCGCAGGAATTTTCTATCCAGGTGC
The DNA here is from genome assembly GCA_029246985.1 of Pirellulales bacterium. Taxonomy (GTDB): domain Bacteria; phylum Planctomycetota; class Planctomycetia; order Pirellulales; family UBA1268; genus UBA1268. The sequence goes on along the minus strand of JAQWMC010000058.1, from coordinate 12,911 downwards.
ATGGATGGCATCGACAAAAAAACTTGACCCCTATAAGCAAGACCTTGATAAAGCAGAGGCCTTGCTGGATGAGGCTGGCTGGATTGATAGAGATAATGATGGAGTTCGTGACAAAGAGATTGATGGACGAATAGTCCCATTTGAATTTTCAATCATTGTGAATCAACAGCCATTACGAATTGCAATATGCACTTTGTTGAAAGAGAACCTCGATCAGATTGGTATCCGACTGAATGTCCGACCGGTGGAGTCAACCGTGTTACAAGATCTCACTCTGAACCGTAAATTTCAGGCATACCTTGGTGGTTGGGGTTCGGGAACGGATCCGGATACTTCTGAAAATCTTTGGAAGACTGGAGCAATGAGAAATTTCTGTAATTATTCAAATCCAGAAGTCGATCGTCTCTACGCCGAAGGGAGACAGGAGTTTGACCGGAGCAAGCGAGCAGAAAAGTATGGACGGATTCAGGAAATTCTTTATGACGATCAACCGTACACATGGTTGTACTGGCGAAATAGCTTCTATGGCTTCTCAAAAGACGTCCGCGGGTATGTTTTTTCACCACGTGGGCCGTACCACTACTCACCAGGGTTTGGCAGCCTGTGGAAGCCACAGCAGGAGTAAGTGATGGTTGCTTACTTACTACGAAGAGTGTTGCTCGGTCTTGTGACACTCGTCGTTATTACTCTCATGGTGTATGGTTTGGCGAGGTCAATGCCTGGCAATCCGTTGACTGTGCAGCTTGGTGAAAGTGATCCGAGTAGGAAGCTTAACCCTGAAGATCAACAGAGGATGCTTGAGATCTATGGGCTCGATAAGCCTTGGCCCGTCGGATATGCGCAATGGATTAGTAAAGTCATTCAGGGAGATTTGGGTAGATCAATAACGCGAAAGCAACCGGTGACGCAACTCATTGGTGAACGGATCGGACCAACAGTCCTGATTTCAGGAACAGCACTTTTTTTAACATGGTTTTTGGCGATACCATTGGGTCTCTATGCATCAGCCAGGGGTGGTCGAATTGATGAGCGTTTTACAGGGCTGGTTCTCTACGCTCTATATTCTTTTCCAACATTTGTCGCTGCACTTTTTCTTCAGATCATCTTTGCAGTCTGGTTGCGGGATACACGTTGGGAGTTGCCTCTTTTTGGCATGAGTGACTTGTCGAGCGACGCCCCTTTTTTTGCTCGTTGTGCAGATGTTGCATGGCATGCAATTCTGCCGATAACCTGCCAGACGTACGTTGTTCTTGCGTATAATAGCCGGTTTATCAAAGCAAATCTTGAAGAAGTAGTACGACAAGATTTTATTCGTACGGCTCGTGCGAAAGGCGCCGGACCTTGGAGAGTTCTGGTACATCATGCCTTTCGAAACACGCTTATACCGCTTGTCACCCTTCTTGGGCTGTCCCTTCCAGCACTCGTAGGTGGATCTGTCATCATTGAGCAGATTTTCACATGGCCAGGCATGGGGCGACTTTTCTTTGAAAGTATACGGGAACGTGATTATCCAACCATCATGGGTCTTACATTGATGTTCAGTGTACTCACGCTTGCAGGCCAGTTACTTGCAGATCTTCTCTACAGCATTGTCGATCCTCGAGTGAATGTCGAGTAAATGAGTCAAGAAAAAATCAGAGTGACTGAAGAGATAGATGCCGCAAAGCCATCACGAGGTTTTTGGTCTGATGCATGGCAACGATACCGTCGTAGACCAATCGGAATGCTGGCTCTTGGTTTTGTTTTGTTTCTGACAATTGTAGCTCTCTTTGCGCCTGCAATCGCAGGAACAAAACCAGTGATCTGCAGTTATAAGGGCGACCTCTATTTTCCATGTCTTGGATACTTCAATCGCAGTTGGGAATCCCCAATATTTACGAAAGACAAATTTCGTGGAACATACCCCAAGAACTTGAAACAGAAAGATCCTGAGAGTTGGGCGGTTTGGCCACTCGTATTTCAGGATCCATACCGCCGCGTTCGAGAGAATGAATGGCCGGGTCGTCGCGAGAACCCCTCTCGGGATGAAGGACATCCAAACCGACTGAATCTATTTGGTACAGATCAATACGGTGTCGATATTTTTGCAAAAATGGTTCACGGTACCACCATTGCATTGCTCGTCGGATTTGTCTCTATGGGTCTGGCTGGTTCTATTGGCGTCCTGGTCGGAGCATTGGGTGGCTATTTCGGTGGTTGGGTCGACATGATAACGAGTCGCCTTACCGAGATTGTGATGTGCATTCCGACATTGGTACTAATATTGGCTCTCATTGCTGTTGTTGAGAAGCCGACTATCTGGAAGACCATGGCAATTATTGGTGCAACCGGTTGGACAGGAATTGCTCGGCTGACGCGTGCAGAGTTTCTGAGGCTTCGGCAAACAGAATTCGTGATGGCGGCTCGCGCAACAGGAGCGGGCTCACTGCGAATTATGTTTCGACATATCTTGCCTAATGCCTTAGCGCCTGTTTTAGTACCAATAACATTTGGAATTGCCTCAGCTATTTTAATCGAGGGTTCATTATCATTTCTAGGATTTGGACCACCACCACCGACGGCGAGCTGGGGTTCAGTTCTGAACAGCGCCCGCAGCAATCTTCAGCTTTGGTGGCTTGTTGTTTTTCCGGGTGTGGGAATATTTCTGACTGTGCTGGCCTACAACCTGGTTGGTGAAGGGCTCCAGGAAGCAACGGATCCAAGGTTGCGTGAGGCAAAAAAATAATGGCAGCCCCGCTACTTGAAATAAAAGATTTGGTCACAGTCTTTCATGCATCGGAGGGCAGGCTCCCTGCTGTTGATGGGGTCTCTTTATCAATAGAGCGAGGACGGACGCTTGGCTTAGTGGGTGAAAGTGGTTGTGGTAAAAGCGTGACAGCCATGTCGACGTTACGGCTTGTCTCGTCGCCTGGTCGAATTGAGTCAGGATCAATTACGTTCACTACAGAGGACGAGAGCATTGATTTAGTAACCGCGTCTGAAAAACAATTGAGAAAAGTACGAGGTGGGCGCATCGGCATGATTTTTCAAGAGCCTATGACCAGCCTCAATCCAGTTTTTACAATCGGAAACCAGATTGCTGAAGTGGTCCAGTTGCATCGTAAAGTGAGTCGTTCCGAAGCACGGTCACGGGCCCTTGAGATGCTGCAACTCGTTCGTGTTGCTGACCCTCAGCAACGGCTTGATGAATATCCTCACCAGTTGTCTGGGGGCATGCGACAACGAGTAATGATTGCAATTGCTCTGGCGTGTGAACCGGATCTGATCATTGCTGATGAGCCAACAACGGCACTGGATGTAACAATTCAAGCACAGATCCTCGAACTTCTTGATGACTTGCGGTCACGTCTCGGTACAGCGATTTTACTGATAACTCATGACCTTGGTGTTGTTGCCGAAACATGTGATGACGTTGCAGTGATGTACGCTGGCCGGATTGTTGAGCAGGCATCAGCCGTTGAACTCTTTAGCCGCCCGCTTCATCCTTACACAATAGGCCTCCTTCGAGCCCGGCCAAACGTTGATGCCCGAGACCGATCACCATTGGCAACAATTCCTGGAATGGTTCCGCCGCCACAAGACTTTCCTTCAGGTTGTCGATTTCATCCACGTTGCAGCCATGCAAGGGAACCCCAATGTAATTTAGATCCGCCAGCACTACGGGAAGTTAGTCCGGGACATTTTGTTCGCTGTCACTTTGCTGAGGAGATCAATTCGTGAGTGAACAACATCCTGTGACCGATCCAGCATTACTTCAGGTGAAGGATTTAGAAACACACTTTCCAATTAAGAAGGGATTGTTGCGTCGTCAGGTGGGTTCAGTAAAGGCAGTAGATGGAGTGACATTTGATATTCCCAGAGGTAAAACACTCGGCCTTGTTGGTGAAAGTGGCTGTGGAAAGACCACCGTTGGCCGAAGTCTTCTGCGGCTTGTAGAGCCAACCAATGGTGAAGTTCTGTTTGATGATCATTCAGTTAGGAAAGAAAATGCACGTGGTTTACGATCCCTGCGTCGTCGCATGCAGATTGTCTTTCAAGATCCGTACGGCTCACTTAACCCTCGGATGAAGATACGTTCAATTCTTGAAGAGGGACTTATTCTTCATAAAATGGGTGAGGAAAGTGCTCGATTAGAGCAAATGAAACAAGCTCTTGAGCGCACAGGGCTATCTCCTGCTGTTCTTGAGCGATACCCGCATGAGTTTTCAGGCGGTCAGCGGCAACGAATAGCTATAGCTCGTGCGCTTGTGCTTAAACCCGAATTTCTTGTTCTTGATGAACCTGTCTCAGCTCTGGATGTTTCAATTCAGGCGCAGGTTATAAACTTGCTGAAAGAGCTCAAACAGGAACTTGGTTTGACCTATCTTTTTATCTCTCATGACCTTTCTGTTGTGGAGTATCTGGCTGATAATGTTGCGGTTATGTACCTTGGCCAGATTGTCGAGTCTGCAGAAGTGGGTCAGCTCTGTCAGCAACCGCTTCATCCATATACGCTCGCACTATTTTCAGCAGTTCCCAGCGTTGAAGTGAAGAACCGTCGGCAGAGAATCGTACTTACCGGAGATGTGCCAAGTCCTTCGAGGCCCCCAGCAGGCTGCCGGTTTCATCCGCGATGCCCTCTGGCAGAAACGGTCTGCCGCGAGGTCGAGCCCCCCCAGGTCGACCTCGCAGGCCACCGCTTTCACTGCCATGTTGCCAGCCGGGAACTGGAACGCTGCGGTGGTAATGCAGCAAAAACCTCTGCGGAAATGCAGGCCGCGATTACCGCTGCGACTTCCGACTCGACCGAGCCATATTCTGCCGTCTAACAAAGAAAGTTTTTGGATCATCAATAACCCAAGGCGTGCTCCATGTCTTGCCATCATCTTGACTACAAACGTTGTAAAAAAATGTTTTCACCCACTCCGTACGATAACCGTACGGATTTTGAGTTGTAAGGTGGTCATTCATCGTCAGATCATCAACGCCTTGACTAGCAAAGTAATGAACTTTTCCATCACGTGAAAAACTCATTCCAAGCGTCCACCAGCCGAGTTCCGTTTCTGAAATCGTTGGTCCACGCATGCCCCGGCCGCGACGATCACCTCGTACGCGTAAATACGCAGAATCACTTTTCTCTTTACCGTCACCCGGTTCAAAACAAATAAACATGCCAGGCCAGTATTCTTCAACTCCGAAATCACCACGATCAGGGTGTTCTTTTCCGGTGATGATAGCGTGTGTTGTGCAGCCACAGCGAAAACCAAACGACGCTCCATTGCGTCGTTCCCATTGAGCGAAGGGTGGCAAGTAGACACGAGTCACTACGCTAGGATTGTCAGCAACAGAAAGGCCACGTCCAGCGGCTTTCGACATGTTGAAAATGAGGTCATCCTGCATCATTCGATAGGTGAGTCGTCCAGGAATTCCAGCTCGTAATGTTGCAATAAGCAAGCCATGCCCACTACCTTCCAATCCGGGCGCAGGAAGTTCAACCCGCTTGACAACGTCTGGCGTGCCTCGCTTCGGTCCCTCGAACCACAGTCCGTTGTTGCTCTTGCCGAGAGGGCTTCGCATACGCTTGTCTTGTTCTCGTGAGCTTTTGGGATGGCGGTGATACCATTTCCAGTTCTCATCTTCAAAAGTATCAATGCCATTTTTTATAAGCCCACCCGTTCCTGGAATGAGAACCGGCTTCTTGGCTACAACAGGCTTTGCTGGAGTACTAGCTACCATTTTGGACTGTTCTCCGGCCGCAGGCGGAGCGGTCTCTTCAGATGCCTGTGTTCCTGAAGAAAAAACAAGTGAGTATCCAGTGACGATCAGGGTAAGAAAGACACGGTTAAATAAGTGTGTCATGCAGATATTCCTTTGAACGGCGACTTCGAGGGCAGAAAAATTGACTGTGACGAAAAAAGGAATCGTCCGGTGTCTCTCGATATATGTCGTAAACCTTCATCAGGCGGCACGCTTATCCACATTTGCCTGTGTAATGTCTTCGTCGGATTCTACGCTGTGGGCGTGTTCTCTTTAGATTACCCAGACTAAAAGATCGCGATGTCTCATGATTATCGGAGGCGACAGGTCTGGTGTCACACCGACAAAAACGTCACAAACCTCCGATACATTGAGCTAAGAATTGGACGGCTCATAAACTTTTCAAGTCATGGGGTAAGGTGTGATTTTTAGTTCGCGTCGAAAGCCTGGAGAGAAAGTTCGTACAGTTTTTTTATGTGCATTGTTTACAGGAGTCGAAACAGCTTTCCTCGCCTGTGGAGCCCTCGGAAACACGCCAAGCTTTGGTGAGGACCAAGTGCCTGTTCAGGGCCATCGCTCCTATCACCAACGTCCTGGTGTGCCGGTAGAGCCAGTCGACCGAAAGACATTATTGGAACCATTTGGAGCCGAACTCTCCCGCGTACCAGAAGTTGTTCGGCATCAACTTGTACTGAATCACAATGAAGGTCTCGCTGTTGATAGTGTCAAGCAAGATTCCCAAGCAGACCGTATCGGCTTAAAGCCACATGACATACTTGTTCAATTCGACGAACAATACCTCCTTCTGCCAGAACAGTTTTCTTTGCTCCTGCAATCATACGTGCGCCAAAGACAAGGCACGAATAATAAGGGTGCAAAAGTTATATTTATTCGTTCTGGAGAACGTAGGGCGATACTGCTTTCACGGGATTATCAAAAGCAAGTACCGGAATCGCAACTCAATGGATCGGCGATGAGGAATGCAGACAGTCGCTCTCAACGCATGAATGAAACAAGTGAAACACAACCACTTCAAGTAAGTAGGAGTGCAAGTCCTTCAAGGGGCATGACGAATTGGAATGCAACTTCGGAGCCCGTTGTGCTTTTAAGAGAAGACGCAGATTATATAATTCGTTTGACGCAAGGTAAGGAGACTCGATTGCAAGTACATTCGTTGGACGAAAAATGTATTTTTGACGAACTGCTCATTTCTCAGGAGCCCCTCTTAGCTATACCAGAGAGTATTCGAGATCGAGTCAATACAATGTTGCACGTTCTTGAATCACACGCCAAGGTGATTCATGAGAATACGAAAAGATCAGATTTTACTGAGGATCGTACAGCACGCTTACCAACGGTAGATCTAATTGAGAAGCAGCCAGCCTTGCGACCTTGAGAATATCTTGTGTGCCAATCACGGCGAGAGCCGTTGCAAGAAAATCGAGTGCCTCTTTAAGAATTTCATCAAGTTCGTCAGAGGAGTTTTCAGAAAAGACAAAAACTCGGTAAGAGATATTCAAAGTCCGCAAGGCGGTCTCCCAAGAAGGAGCAAGTTCGCTGACGGTTCTGCTTGATGCGACAATAAGCAATGGGCTACGAATTTGCAGAGCTGTGCATTGTTCAGCGAGTGCATTTGAGTCAGAGCGTGGCATGAGAACGTATGGTGTCTATTCCACGGTAGGTAGGGAAATGAAGGCACATATTCCTAAGTTATGTCCAATGAAGGCAGGGAGTCGCTACTTCATTAAAGAATCCTGAGTTAACACACTCTCAATTGGACGGGCAGTGCGGAGAAAATCAGCTTCAAGAATTAATGCACAGTTGTTTCCAGATATGTGTTCGAGAGTCAATTCATCTTCCCCGGCGCGCTGGAGTAAATATTGAGCAGGACTTTCATTAACACTGCCATCAGAAAGCGACTGAAGCAACCAAGCATTTCCATTACGTTGCCAAGCAAAGTGAGCAGTATGCCCATCTGAGCGAAAGAGCCATGAGCAAATTTGTCCTTGCTGAGGATCCCATCCAATGTATTCCGTGGTAGTCAAACGATCACCCACTTTTTTGGAGGCTTCCTCATTGGGTAGAAGGGCTGGTATTCCCAACGCGAGTCGCTCTTCAGCACCACGTGGCTCAAGCTCTTGTGTGATGAGATACCGGCGAATTAAAAAAGTACCCTCTTCATTCCACTCGCACTGAAGGCTTGCTGTGATGCCATCACTAATATCTTCCCAGAAACCTCGCAACCAATTGAGCTGTTCGAGCCGGTCATGGATAGTTGATTCGGCAGATGCTGCAGATTCACGAACAGATTCCATGAGCCAGCGGTTTTCGTGTCGAACGAGTACTGCAGAAAAACGACTTCGGCGAGTTTCTTGGTCGGTGAGAGACATTTGTGAGATTCCATCGACGACAACAACATCATCACGAATTGGACGAATCGAATCGAGTTGGAAATCAATCTGAGCAGTTTCATCACGTGCAAAGAGTTGACCAAACACGTGCTCGACAGCAGGTTGTCCGACAATGCGATTTCCAGTGTCAAGATCAAGGTTCTCACCATCCTTCACCCAGTGAGCTGCCAATGCGATGGCATCATGATGGTTAAAGGCATCAAGGTAATTGGTAAAGGTGTTTCGTATGTCGGTGGAAACGTTCGCGGTTACCGAATTCTTGATTTTTTTCAGGTTTCGGAATGAACGTTCCTGTGGGAGCACTGCTGGTATTTCAGCAGAGACTGGAAGGATGCCGTTTTTTTCAAAAACTTTTGTGAACCCATGATTATTAAGTTCTGCCACACGAAAAGGCAGAGCAGGCTTTATCACAACTGGAATTGGTCGAGTGGCTCGATATGTCGTGTTGGTCTCGTCTGGTGTTGTCGAGTCAGCATAAGGCAGTGACTGGCTAACTGGCTGGTTCACAGAAGGGCTGCAACCGATCAGCAAGCTAGAAGCTGCAAGCAGATATGCGAGGTTCCCTTGTCGCCAAAACCCTTCTGTTTCACTGAAAGCGCGGCTCATAAAACCCTCCTTGTACTTGGAGTCACTCATGGATTCACGAAGACTCAATACCTGTAATTCTCAGACGGTAACACCGTACCCCTAGTGTATCCCGTGCGGTCATAATTTGCCCAATAATAAAGAGCAGAGTGATTTAGTTCCGGCCCGCTGTTATGCTCGGGAAGTCATCTGTTCGGAAGGGTGTGAGCGGTAATCCGGCAGCAGAATACATATTGCAGACCGGGTTATCAGCCCATGCATAACGAACGGCTACCGGATTGGAAACCGTTTCACCCCAGACCTCTATCCGTCCATCAGCGAGTATTCGAGCCTGTGCGTCTACGAATGTCTTGCTGGAATCAGCAATGGTAAAACCGACGGGTTCACGAACGTCAAAAGGTCTCCACCCACTCGCCTTTTGTTCCACATGTGCAAAGGCAAGGGTTAGACGGTTGCCGTTTTGTTGCATCGATTGAAACTGGGGGCTTCGGCACGGAATCCCAGGTATGTTGTATGTTTCAGCAAGTGCCAAGCGTGCTAATCGTTTTGCAACATCGACTTTATTTCTTGGATGAATGTCTTTTCCTTCACCGAGATCGATGATTACGGCTTCACCAGTATTGTCTAGCTTTTTAAGTGTCATTGTCTGGGCTTCACGAAGCTCAGCCCACTCACTTTCAGCAGGCTCAGGCTTCTCGTCTCTGAAATCGGCAAGCTGGACCCAATAAAATGGGAAGTCGCCAAGCCCCCATTCGTTCCGCCATGAGTCAATCATGAATGGGAAAAGCTCACGGTACTGAACAGCGCGGCTTGCATTGGACTCACCCTGATACCAAATGGTACCTTTCATGCCGTAGCCAATAGTCGGCGCAAGTACGCCACAGTAGATATTTCCTGGTCGAGAGTTCCCGGTAAGCAACAAATCTGGATGTCGAGGACGTCTTGGAGGAGATTTTTTTTCAGCCTTTGCTTTTTCAGCAGCTTGTTTCCAAATGCTCATTCTCTTGTCATAAACCTTCAGAGCTTCAGGCATTTCGGACTCGGTTTTGACCCATCGGTCAAGTAATGGCTTGAACCTGTCGTCAGACGACAATAGGTCCCTATCAATCCAGGCCTCACAAGCACTCCCACCCCACGCGTTATCGATGAGCCCAACCGGAACATGAAGTGTCTGGTGGAGTTGACGTCCGAAGAAGAATCCTACTGCAGAAAAATCACCAACATTTTCAGGAGAGCAAACGGCCCATTCGCCTTTAAAGTTCCATTGAGGCTCTTGCGTACCCACCTGAGGAACAGAAATGAGTCGAATCTGTCCTACGTCTGCGGTCGCTATCGCGAGGTCAGCGTCAGTGGCCTGTCGAACAGGCCACTGCATATTCGATTGCCCAGAGCAGACCCAGACCTCTCCAATAAGGACATCTTCAAATGTCTGGGTATTGTTTCCCTCGACAGTCAGGGTGTGAGGGCCGCCGTATTCCACAATGGCGTCGAGTTGTACTGACCAGGACCCATCTTTTTCAGCAACTGTGGCGTGACTCTGACCAGCTATGGAAACAGAAATCTTTTCACCAGGATCGGCCTTGCCCCAAATCTTATTCTGAATGCCTTGTTGCAAAACCATGTGATCGCCAAACAAATTGTTCAGCGACACATTCGCGAGGAGGGTTGTTGGTGTAAGAAGGAACAAGAGTGAGAAACTAGCAATACAACGCAGGCTCATAGTAATTAGTTCTGAAGTGAGTAGAGGTGTTGACCACCAGGGAAGGAATACGAATAAATGTCAATAGTTTAGAAATGTTACGAACTGAGTATGGACAATAAAATGGCTTATCTGAATCAAATTGAATAGTAACGAACTGCAGAATAGGCACTAGATGCTGCGAGTTTATTGCCTCACGTAGAATACGATCTTTGTGAGGCAACTACACGCGTCCCTGAATGTAGTTCTCAGCTTCTTGAAGAGCTAATTGACAATATCCAGCTTTATAGGCATTGAGATCTCCAATTGAGATAAGGCCTGCGATGTGTTGATCACTTTCAAGAACTGGGAGGTGACGAATTCGTTCAACCCTCATCAATTCAGCGATCTCATCAAGCTGGGTGTCAATCGTACACGTGATAATGTCTTGGGTCATTACAGTACCGACACTGGTGAGTTCTGGCTGTCTTCCTGCTGCCACGATTCGGCGGAGGACATCTCTCTCAGTAAAAATACCAACAAGTTCATCGCCTGTATGTGATGTTTGAACAACCAACAAGGCACCAATATGCTCAGCATTCATCAGGCGAGTTGCGTCGAAAACAGTCGTGTCCGGTGAAACACTCAAAACACGGCAGCCACTTTTGGAAGCTAAAAGGTGTGAAACGGTAGCCATCGGTCCTCCCCGTATGAATCAATGATGGAAACGTGTCAGAAAAATATCCCCGATCGTTCCCCGGCTTTGTCCCCGTAATCTTTTAACTATACGAAAATTTCAGTCACGAAGTGTACTTCTGGGTTGGACCAGCATCAGAGTTTCCTGTCTAAAACTGTTAAAAACACTGGTTTTCCTGCTTTTGTGATCCACTTTATTGTGAAATTTTAGAGGACATCTTGTTTCCATAGGTTGTTGCAATCGACATCGCCACATTCCGCAAAACCGAACTTTCACAGTATTCAGAAGCAAAAAAAGTGACAGAAATTGAAAAAAACCCGATCTCACGCTTGCGTGGCCGGAAAGTCTACTTAATCTAGCTATCTTGACAGGAGATCGTGCGTATTCGGTCTCTTTTGTCGAAGTCTGTCACCGGGATTTTCTTCGTTTGGCAGACGGACCATTTTTTCAAGTTCCAAACGTTTGATTTTCCCCTGAATTATGGAGGCCTTCGTGTTCCGCAAAGTTGTGACATGTTTGTTGCCAGCTATTGCAATCCTCGCGACGTGTTCTATCGCGTCCGCTGATTGTGAAGACTGCAACAAGAGTGGTAGCTGTGGCACCAAAACTGTGTGCCAACGGCAGTATGTGACAGAAATGAAAACTGTGACATGCACCGAGTATCAGAAAGAGACTCGTGAAAAGAAGTACACAGTTATGAAAAGAGTTCCTCGCACCGAAGAGCGAACTCGGACTGTAACTGAGTGTGTTCCAGAAACTCGTACGAAGACTGTTAATTACACAGTAAATCGTAAGGTTATGGAAACAAAGACTTGTGACTACGAAGTCCAAGTTCCTTACTGTGAAGAAGTTGAACAGAAGTACACAGTCATGGTTCCTGTAAAGGAAGAAAAGACTGCAACGTATACAGTTCAAGTTCCTTACTGCGAAGAAGTTGAGCAGAAGTACACCGTCATGGTGCCAGTGCAAGAAGAAAAGACTTGCAACTACACTGTTATGGTGCCTGTTAAGGAAGAAAAAACCTGCACGTATACAGTGAAGGTTCCTTATACAGAAGAAGTTGAGCAGAAGTATACGGTTCAAGTTCCTTATACAGAGAAGGTTGAAAAGACCCGAACTGTGCAGAAGCGGGTACCAGTTTGCTCAACCAAAACTGTTCAGGTTCGTGGTGGTCACTGGGAAAACCAGATGACTGAACTACCTTCTTGTGGTACAGATGCGTGTGGCAATCCTTGCCCGCCAAAAATGTGCTGCAAACGTGTTTGGGTGCCAACGTGTGAGTCAAAGGAAGTTCAGTGCACGACTTATGATTGCGTGACTGAAGAAGTTCCTTATACCGTTTGTGTTCGCAAGTGCCGAACGGAAGAACGAACTCGCACTGTGTGCGTTCCAAAGTGTCGTGAAGAAGAACGAACTCGCACCTACTGTGTCACCAAGTGTGTTCCAGAAGAGCGAACTCGTACCTACTGCGTCACCAAGCACGTACCAGAGGAGCGAACTCGTACCGTGAAGGTACAAAAGTGCCGTTCAGAAGAACGAACTCGCACCTACTGTGTCACCAAGTGTGTTCCAGAAGAGCGAACTCGTACTGTGAAGGTGCAAAAGTGCCGAGCAGAAGAGCGAACTCGCACCTACTGTGTCACCAAGTGTGTTCCAGAAGAGCGAACTCGTACTGTGAAAGTACAAAAGTGTCGAACTGAGACTCGCACTCGTGAGTATCAGGTTAGCAAATGTGTACCTGAGGCCATGACTAAGGAAGTTTCCTACACGGTCATGGTTCCACAGGAAAAAGAAGTAAAGTACT
>JAQWMC010000052.1 GCA_029246985.1 Pirellulales bacterium | reverse complement strand
TTTCCGCCATCCCAAATCTCATCTGGAAAGTGGTCATGGGCATGGACCTGATCCAGATAGCCGTACCAGTAATCAAATCCTTGTTTTTCAGGGACTCCAGCCGAACCAGGATTACCGAGGCCCCATTTGCCGACACCAGCAGTGAAATATCCGGCATTGTGAAGCGATTCAGCAACGGTCACGTCAGTATCTTCAAGGAATACAAGTGGTCTTCCATTTTTCTCACTCAGTTCTTGGGTGAGCGCCTTCGCGGTATTGTCTCGGCGGCGACAATGTCCAGTATGAAGGCCCGTCATTAACACACATCGTGTGGGTGCACAGACAGCAGATCCCGAATAGTGATTTGTGAAGGTCATGCCCTCAGCACACAAGCGATCAAAATTTGGTGTTTTTACGTAAGGTGATCCAAAAGCACCAAAGTCACCGTATCCAGCATCATCGAGCATGAGGTAGATAATGTTGGGCTGTTGCCGGTCTGCGTGTGCAGCACATGCATTGGAGGCAATGGCAAGAACTCCAATAAGAAGAACACCAGCGAGAGACCTACCCCTTGATTGACTCATCCCAGAGCACCTTTGTTTATGTGCCCGATGGTTGGGCACTGGTATGTTTGAAATTCCCCGAACGCCAGCTTTAACTAATGCTATGTAGTGTGAGTAGAATCATTACAGTATTCAAGAAGAAAACATACTGTTCTTTTGCTCTATGTTTTGTGTCCTGGTTGTGCGCGGGTGAAATGGAACTTGATTTGGTCTTCAATTTGGGGAACATGAATCCATAAGTGCATTGCGAGGAGAGCATAAAACCCGCGGCTTGTGAGTGAACCAAAGATGGGGTGGTGAACTTTGGCGGGGGCAGTCAGAGCAAGTCGGTTGGGTAGATCTTCGACTTCCTTGGCGTGCTCGTAAAAACGAGTGACGACTTCTTTGCTCACGCGCGATATATCATCGAATCGACTGATATCACCGAGTTCGGGTGACTCGCCACGCTCCAGAGCAGTTATGAGCTGGAGGATTTGCACATGTACCTGATCAGTGTGTTCGATTGTCATAAAGACCGACCAGTCCAGCATCATTGGAGTGAGTCCAGTTCGCGGAGCTACCCGACTTCGGGCCTCGAGTACGTCATCTGGCACTCCTTCAAGAAGTTCTTTAATGCGGGCAACACCTCTGGCGAATGATCTGCGATTGCTCGCAATGGATCGGCTGCCATAGCCAATCCAATACGCGATGCGGGCAACAAAAACCATCATGGCAATACCCACGTTTCTTTTTTATTGTGTCGGTCTGGTTTGAAATACACCCTGGGGTGAACATGTACTTCGGCAGGGTCATCCATAGGCATTGGTGTTCGTGCTGATGTCTTGGGTGATTCTTAAGTGACGCCTAAACAATAGCCTTGAATGAGTGTGCGACGAAGAGGACAGGGTTGAGAACGCGTTGAAATGAGTGGTTGTGTGTCAGGAGGAACGAGCTGATCGCGTCCGGCGTTGCTGAAAAGTACGAGTTATTTCCTTTCATCTCTGTCTATTAGTAGTATGGGCTTCACTCGTGCTACACAGTTTCTTTTGCACTCACTCAATGCATGTTGGTAGATGTCACAACCTCATACAAATCGTCCCACGTTTGCTAAGGGTAAATCTCGCGTGCCTCGGTGGACGGTAGGAGACGTCATTGACTTCGAAGAAGCGGAGCAGAAGACGCTCTCAAGTCAGGATGCCGAGAGTGTGTTGCGAGAAGATGGTAAGACACTTTCGAGGACTTTTGCAGAGCAGGGTTTTTCAGGTGTTCCTCGAGTCGCACTGTGTCATGCCTGGCTTTCACTTGCCAGAAGCAGGGATCCGCAGCTCTTTGGATCGGGCATTGATCGGGTTTTCAGTGTGCTGAGGAGTACATCGTGGGTCATGGGAATAGTGTTGGGTTGTCTCGCCGTTCCCGCCTACCTCGCATACAAGGGTGAAAAACCTATCAATGTGATGGTGGTTTTCTTTGGGTTGATTGTTCTTCCCTGGGTAATAACTGGCGGAAGTCTGTATTTTTCCGTGTGGTTGCGAGGTGGTTCATCGAAAGGGAGTGTCGGTGCAGGTATTGCATTTCTGGTTTCTCGCCTGTCACCGGAATGGAGAGCCAGCTGGAGTGATCTAAGAAGGATTCTTAGGGAACATGGAAAACGGATTGCTAGTATTTCATCTGGGTTGTTTTTTGGATTCACTCAGCAGGTTGCTTGTGGGTTTGGTATCGGTGCATTACTCAGCATTCTTTTTCATGTAACAGTTTTTGATCTTGCCTTTGGCTGGGAAAGCACCCTGAGTATTGGTGCGGAGTTCATGTGTTACTTTACGAACGTCATTTCAGCGCCGTGGGCCTGGTTGTGGACAGCAAGTGTCCCCAGTCTTGAGCAGGTTCGTGAGAGCCGGTTCTCATATCTCGCAGGCATGGAAGCAGCAAGTGTAAACGCTACACGGTCGTGGTGGCCGTTTATTGTCGGAAGTCTGATGTTCTATGTCGTCATTCCACGTTTTCTTCTTGTTGTATATGCCAGCTGGAAAACCTCGAGGCGATTGTCCACACTCGACTTCTCTCGTACCCAAGACATTGCCCTGATTCGACGTCTCAGTGGCCCCTTGTTTCAAACAGAAGAACCTTCACAGACCGGGTTTCTCGGAGAGGGTGCGGAGGTGCAACCGCCATCATTTCCCATCGATGGCGAGTGGAACCTGTTGCTTGGTGAGGGACTTCTTCATGGTGATGAAGACGTTCGCGCACAGGTGGAGACTGCATTGCGTGGGAAAATAAAATTTCTTGCCCATATTGAAGTTGACTATGCCGATGGGAATGAGCATGTCTTGAAGTCATTACTGAAATCAAAAGATGGTGTGGTTATTGCGATACCGGCAGAGATCAATCCTGTCGACGCCATAGCGGTGACACTTCAAACTTTTTTGCACGCAGCACCATCAAAAGACAATGTCATCATTCTCTTCGGGCCGGATACGCGGCTGAGTCTATGGAGACGGTGGCTTCGCGAAAAACAGCTTGGATTCGACCTGCTTGGGGTGAAAGAATAATGGATAGGCCGACCTTTGCCCTCGTGGGCGCTGTCAATCATGGCAAGTCGAGCATTGCCGCAACACTCGTTGAGCGTGGCAATATTGGTGTGAGTGCCGACCCTGGCATGACACAGGTGTGCCAAAAGATTGAGCATCATTCAAGTCAGTTTATTCTGTGGGATACCCCAGGATTTCAAGATCCACGAACGATGTTGGCCGAGGTTGGCTCGCAGCTATCAGAATCGAGAGATCCGCTCACTGAGCTTCGACAGTTCTGTGAAAAGTATTCCGCGTCTGATCAGTTCGAAGCAGAGCGCGAGGTGTGTCAAGTTCTTTGTGAAGAACCTGCAGTTCTGTATGTCATCGATTCGTCAAAGCCACTCCGGAAAATTCACGAGGCCGAGATGGAGTTGCTTATGCTGACCGGCCTGCCCAGGCTTGCCATATTGAATCCTACGGCCGATCCGGTTCATGAATCAGAGTGGCGGGCGAAGCTTGGCCAGCGATTTGGAGCCGTTGCGACATTCAATGCGCATCAAGCACGGGCAAAAGATCGTGTTGCACTTGTACGTACACTGGCAACAGTTGTTGAGAAATGGCGTGACAAGCTATCTCAGATTGCAGATGAAATTGAAAATGACTGGTCGCATCGTGTCAATGAGTCGGCACACAGTATTGTGCAATTACTCTCAAAGAGTATTGGGCATACCCGCACTGTTGCGGTCGCGCCTGGTGAGAATAGGGAGCCACTGATCGATGCTGCGAAAAAAAAGTTTCATTCAGATCTGCAGGAAAAGGAACGGCTTCTACACAGCACGCTCCAGTCTCTGTTTCTTCATGAAAAAGTTGGGTTAGCTGAGAAGGTTGAACTCACGTACCTCAGCGATCTTTTTAGTAGCGAGACATGGCAAGTATTTGGACTGCCATGGTGGGCTTTACTCTCTGGTGGTGTCTCAGTTGGAGCCATGGTTGGGGGTACCACTGGTGCAAAGATCGGAGCTGGTGGTGAGGTTGCCATGCCTTCGGGTATACCGCTGACTCTTGGAGCCTTGACGGGAGTTGTGGTTGGTGGTGTTGGTGGGGGCGTCGGCGCTATGTATTGGGGTAAGTCAGTTGCGCAGCCGGCTGTCACTGAGGGTGATTCGCAATCAGTGCTCACCGCATTACCGCAATCTCTCTATCGCAGTACGTTTGGCTACTTGGCTCAGACTGGAACAACAATAACCATCGGCCCGATACAGGGAAAGAACTTTGCCTATGTTCTTCTTGATAGAGCAATAGGACTTGTGATGCATCTCGCGAACAGAACGCATGCAGCTGGTGGCAGAGAAACTCTTCATGCGGCCGATATCAAACAGGACTTAGATGCCCGGAATGCTTCTACTGATCACTGGCCGAAAAGCCTGAGCACATGCTGTGAGGTTTTTCTTGATAAAACAAGAAAAAAGACAGTGACGGAAGCTGATTTTCATGCTCTCGAAGACAGGCTTGCTCGACATATCAAGCAGGTGCTTTCAGGCTAAGAGCGTGTCTCGGAACCGTCTTTCATAGTGATGAAGAATGGTTTTATCAGGGTATATGCTTTCCTACAGCACGCCGTACACTGCCGCGATGCAGACGACAAAAACAAGACCAAGGACCCCGATGATCGTTTCCTGTACGGTCCAGGTTTTGAGCGTCTCTCCAACCGACAGCCCCAGGAATTTCCCAACGAGCCAGAAGCCCGAATCGTTCACATGGCTGGCTACGGATGCACCTGATGCGATAGCAATTGTCACCAGGGCGGCAAACGGCTCTGGTTGCCCGGAAGCCGTAACAAGTGGTGCGACCAAACCAGCAGCCGTAATCATTGCTACAGTGGCAGAGCCTTGTAATACACGGATGATAACAGCCACCAACCAGGCGAGTACAACAGTTGGAACTGATGCTGATGTTAACGAGGAGGCAACGGCATCACCGGCACCTGAATCGATCAGCACTTGCTTGAAAACACCACCCGCGCCCGTGACAAGGAGGATCACACCGGCCGGCTCGAGTGCCCGTTCAGCAATTCGCTGTACCTCCTGTGCTGGCATGCCAAGCCTCTTTCCAAGGAAATAAAATGCCGCGAGTGTAGCAATGAGAAGTGCCGTAAAAGGATGGCCGACAAGCATCAGCCAGAGTGCAGTCGGAGACTCTTTTCCAAGAGCACCTCGTGCGGCTGTTTCACTGACGATCAAAATCAGTGGTAATACGAGAAGAGCGACAACAATGGCGAGATGGGGAGACTTCCGCTGAGAAACGTTCGTGTCAGGTGAGACGTCAAGTGAAACGTTACCAGAGGCGACCTTTGACAAAACTTTTGATGCGAAGATTGCCGTGATGATTAATGTTGGGAGTCCTGCGGCAATGCCAACAGTAATGACCCAGCCGAGATCTGCACCAAGTAGATTGGCAACTGCCGTAGGACCGGGCGTTGGGGGAACAAAGGCGTGGGTCACAGCCATGCCAACAAGCATGGGCAGAGCAAATCGCGTCACGGGTTGTCCAGTGCGTTTTCCGGCCGCGACAGCAAGTGGCAGGAGCATCACAAGGGCCACGTCAAGAAAAACAGGAATGCAGACAAGGAACCCCACGAGTCCTAAAGCCAGTGCCGCCTGCTGTGGGCCAAACACTTTTACGAGACGATCAGCAAGTTTCTCCGCACCACCAGACTGTTCAAGCATCATGCCAAAGATAGACCCAAGTCCCACGACAACTGCAACAAAGCCCAGCGTGTTTCCCATGCCGGAGGTCATTGAATCGATTACGGTTTCTGGAGACATGCCTGCTGCGAGGCCAACCCCAATGGAAGCTGTGAGTAGCGCGACGAACGGATGAATTTTCAGCCACATGACAGCTGTGATCAGCGCAGCGATGCCGAATGCGACGACAGCAACGAGATACCATGATTCCATTTTTTTGTTTCCCCTGCCAGATTGTGATGGGTCCTCCCATTGATCACCACAGGAGCGTACCATGTTGAGCACTATGAAAGCACTCCTCCTGACAGCGCCCAGTTCTCTCACGCTCACTGATATTGAAACACCCGAGCCAGGCACTGGTGAGGTGCGGGTGCGAATCGCTGCATGTGGAATCTGTGGCAGCGATGTACATGGTTACACAGGATCAACTGGCCGTCGGATTCCTCCGCTTGTGATGGGCCACGAGGCTGCGGGTACCATTGACGCTGTTGGCCAGAACGTGTCCGACGAGATGATAGGTCAGCGAGTTGCGATCGACTCTACCGTTTTCTGTGGCGAATGTGAATTCTGTCAAAATGGACAAGAGAACCTATGCACACACCGTCAGGTGCTCGGTGTTTCGTGTGATGCCTATCGTCGACAGGGCTGTTTCGCAGAATATGCAATTGTTCCTGAGAGGTGCGTCTATCGATTACCAGACCAGATGGGTTTTGTCGCTGCGTCATTACTTGAACCACTTACGATTGGCTTGCAGGCAGTCCGGCTTGGCATCGCAGGGCCAGCAACACGATCGGCTCTTGTTATCGGTGCTGGCACGATTGGGCTTGCAATCATTGTTGCCCTCAAATCATACGGCGTTCAACGGATCGCGGCAGTCGACCTCGATGCAAGCCGGCTGAAAGAAGCCAGGGAATTCGGTGCCGACGCTGTGTTTGAAGCAGATCAAACAACAGCAAAGCAACTTGCGGAGTGGGGGGCGTCTTCTGCTGATACCGATGGCGCGGATCTTGTCCTTGAGGCAGTCGGTGCAGCGGCTTCTGTGGAGACGGCTATTCACGCCGTCACTCGTGGCGGCACTGTCGTGCTCGTTGGAAATGTCTCACCCGCCGTTGAACTTCCTCTGCAAACGGTTGTCACCCGGCAGATTCGGTTGCAGGGCTCATGCGCTTCAGCGGGGTGTTACCCGGAAGCAATTGAACTGGCAGCCTCCGGTGCGGTTGATCTGCCACGGTTTGTGAGTCGAGTAGTACCGCTTGAGGATGGAACCGATTGGTTTAAGCGGCTGCATAATCGCGAGCCGGGCATTCTCAAGGTCGTGCTGCAGCCATCAGGAAATATTAAAGGAGAAGCCAATGTCACTTTTTGATCTTTCAGGCCAACGTGCACTTGTTTCAGGAGCAAGCCGGGGGCTTGGGCTGCAAATGGCTGGAGCTCTTGCTCGGGCTGGTGCTGATCTGGTAATCACGGCCCGCGATGTGGCATCCCTTAAAGAGCCCCGTCGACAGCTTGAGTCGTATGGAAACACAGTTGAGGTTGTCGCGCTAGACCTGCAACACGAGAAAAGTATTCATGCTGCTGTCGAAACGGCAACGGCGACCGGACATCTAGATATCCTTGTGAATAATGCAGGGTGCAATATTCGCAAGCCAGCAATGGACGTCCGTTGGGAAGACTGGAACACCATTTTGGATACCAACTTGCGTGGCATGTTCTTTATGACCCAACGTGTTGCTGAATCAATGCTGACACGACAGCGTGGCCGCGTGATCAATATTGGTAGTGTGACAAGCGTGTTTGGATATGCCGGTCTCGGTCCGTACTGCGCGAGTCGTGGCGGTGTGAAGCAACTGACAATGAGTATGGCAGATGAGTTCGGCCCACATGGCATTACTGTGAACTGCCTTGCACCAGGTTGGTTTCGGACAGCGCAGAACGATGTTCTCTATCAGGATAAAGAATGGCTTGAATACTTGGTTGACCGCATTCCGCTGCGGCGGCCGGGTAAAGCGGAAGATCTTGATGGTGCCGTGGTGTTCCTTGCGTCTGATGCGAGCAGTTATGTTACCGGTCAGACGCTGTTGGTGGATGGTGGGATTTCTACGGGTGCCACCAGGGCGATGCCACAGTCTGCGTCGTAGCTTCGGAATAAGATTGGCTATAGATGTCAGGTGAAGGCTTGTACTGGCTGAATATAGACCGATTGGTGCGGATGTACCGACTGCATGTAGTCAAAGATTCCAGTGATCGACGCACGAAAGGTGGAACAGATCATTTGCAGAAGGTAGCCTGAATGGTTCGGTCTTATTGTTGATCAATGAGCGACTTCTGTCATGTCAATAGCTTTCAAAATAAAAACTCTCGTCTTCACGATTGTATTCTTCACGTTTGGCGTGCAATGCAATCGTGTGTTTGGTGAAGAGACACAAGCACAAGTCACGACTGCACATCGGATAGATAGAGCACGACCACCACAGGAATTGCCCCCACCTCCGCCGCAGCCTCATCCACTTGTTCCGGCAATGCAGCTGGCAGGTGAGTCGTACGTTTTTCTGCGAGATCATGTTTCCGATTACGCATGCAGAATAGTCAAGCGGGAACGAATCGATGGCCGGCTGAAGCCAATGGAGTTTATGGATGCCAAAGTTCGGCATCAGAAAATACTTGATGGCCGTCAGGTGCAGCGACCGTCGCTTTACCTTCACTTCGTTGGGCCTGAAGAGATGGCTGATCGAGAAGTGCTGTGGGTTGAAGGAACAAACGGTGGAAAGATGGTCGTGCGTCGAGGTGGTACACGTTTTGAATATCTGACACTTGACCTTGACCCAGCTGGCGATGCCGCACTGCAGTACAGCCGTTATCCGGCGAGTGAAAGTGGCATGATCGATATGGTACGAAAGCTCATTGATGTTGGTACTGCTGATATGCAGTATGGTGAATGTGAAGTGCAGATATTTGATGATGTGAAAGTTGATGGCCGACCATGCAAGTGTGTACAGGTCATGCACCCACGTCAACGTTCTGAATTTCTTTTTCACATCGTACGAATATTTATCGCTGGTGATGTGCCGATTCCAGTTCGCTATGAAGCATATAGTTGGCCAGCAAGCGATTCAGAGGAGCCTCCTCTTATCGAAGAATATACATTTCAAGACATTCGTCTGAATGTTGGGTTCTCCGACGCTGAGTTCCAGCGAAACTATCGGGACTATAAATTCCGTCCCAATTGAAATGGATTCAGATGATGCCTTCGGTGGAGTTGCCAGGTACATTTCGCAAAGAACTCAAGCTAATTAACGGAGTCGCCGTAACTGCCTTGCGGCAGGGATGGCGACAACTTTTCCTGGCGGACGTGCTTTTTAAGCTACTCACATTTGTTGTCCTTGTACCGCTTGCAGTGGGGCTGCTTCATGGCCTTTTGTGGTTGAGCGGACGGGGCACCCTAACAGACACAGATGTTTTGTTTTTTCTGCTCACGCCAGAGGGAGCGGTTGGCATGTGTCTGGTAGGGGCTGTCTGGTTCAGTATTACTGCCCTTGAGCAGGCGACGCTTCTCACGCTACTTGTTGCCGAAGAAGATAAAAAAGGGGATGTCTGGGCAGCGACGTGGTGGGCTCTTCGCCAAAGCGTTAAGGTACTCCAGGTGATGTTTCGAATCATATGCTGGGTAGTGGTTGTGAGTGCTCCTTGTGTGATCTGTGCGTTTCTGGTTGCACAGTACTTACTGGGAAAACATGACATCAACTTCTACCTCACTGAAAGGCCACCTGAATTTCTTGTAGCTGTTGGTGTTGGTGGACTCCTTGTGGCTGGGTTGGCTGCACTTTTACTCAGGCTCTTTTCCGGCTGGTGTTTGGCTCTCCCACTCATTGTCTTCGAGGGATCCAGTCCACGGGATTCACTTGCAATGAGCTGGAGACGGCTTGCTGGGAGACACTGGATTGTTGTCACACTCCTTGGCGCGTGGATCACGGCTGTATCTATCGCGACTATGGCCAGTACGGCGTGCGTTGTATTTGTAGCTGCGGAACTTGTGCCGATGGTTAGCCAGACCCTACCCGGTGCCATTTTTGCTGTTGGGCTTACAACGCTTATCTGGGCAGGGACCAATTTTATTATTCAGGTAGTCTCGGCTGCCGCATTATCTTGCCTTCTCTACAGCGTTTGGGAGACATATGACGGGCGTGTCGGCGCCAGCCAGCGGTTCCATTTTGAAAGTATGTCAAGCGGCCGGTTTGGGGTTCAATGGACTATTGGGACAATCACGCTGATGGCCTGTGTCTGTGCCGTGGTGGCTGTTCTGGTTGGTTCTGTAGCAACAGCGAACATTCCCTTTGACAACACCATCGACATCATTGGGCATCGGGGTGCGGGAGGCGTTGCACCTGAAAATACTCGTGCAGCAATCGAACGAGCAATAAGTGCTGGTGCGCAATGGGTGGAGATTGATGTACAGGAAACTGCCGATGGAGAGGTCGTTGTCATCCACGACAGTGACCTTATGAAAATTGCCGGAGTGGATCTGAAAGTATGGGATGCAACTATTGAGGAAATTACAGCAGTCGATATTGGAAGTTCGTTTGATCCTGAGTTTCACGACGAGCGGGTGCCAACTCTCGGAGAGATATTGGCTCTCTGCAAGGGAAAAATTGGGATAATCATTGAATTGAAATCATATGGACATGGTCAGATGCTCGAGCAACGGGTGGTTGATCTCGTGGAAGCCTCAGGGAGTGTCGAGGAAGTGCAATGTATGTCTTTGAAAGCAGGGATTGTTGCCCGGTTGAAAAAACTGCGGCCGCAATGGCGGGTTGGACTGCTGCTTTCACTGGCGGTCGGGGATGTGCGAAGCATTGAGGCAGACTTTCTCGCTGTAAACGCCCGGTTTGCAACGAGTCATATGGTTCAAGAAGCCCACAACGCAAATAAACTGTTGTATGCATGGACACTCAATGACCCGGTGTCAGTATCCAAAATGGTGGGGCGTGGGGTGGATGGTGTCATTACTGACTATCCTGACATGGCAAAGAGCGTCCTTGTTCAACGGGCCGATCTAAGCTTCGTGCAACGGCTGCTTGTTGAGCTTGCAGAGACTCTTGGCGTGCAGGCGAGTATTGCTCAGCAGTAGAACCAGATTTCGTACAACCTATTCAGGAGGTTCGCCATTGAGTGTCGAACGGATGCTCTCCCGGGCCCCACGCCAGCGGGTTTTGACGGTACGAACTGAGCACCCTACTAATTCGGCAATCGTTTTCTGGTCAGCAGCGAGATACCAGACTAATTGAAAAACTTCTTTCTGTTCAGCCGGGAGTATTTCAACAGCTTGATGAAAGCGTGTCCAGCGATCAATCGTGGTCGCGGTATCGTCTCCTTTATCTTGGGGATGGCGAGAATTTGAGTGGTCATCGATTGGGTGAACACCCGTAGCATGGTTGGCACTGAAAGACATCGGGCCTGCGTGGTGCCGTGCAAGATCAATCAATTCCCGATGAATTTGTGTCGCTGCCAATGCCATGATTTCTCGAGGCGATTCAATCGTGACCTCACCAAGGCATTTGTAAAGACGAAGGATTGCATTCTGATAGACATCGTCCGTGTCTTCCCATCGTCGCACTGACGGGAACCCACGAAGCATTCTCTGTGTCAGCTGACGAAGCCGTTCATTACACAATTCAAGGATGCGCTCACGGGCAGAGTCGTCACCAGCTGCGAGGTCACGCAAGCAATCCTCGACCTTGTGGGGATGGGGAGTCGCATCCATGGTTGCATCTGATTCTGTGGTGTAGTCGCGAGACACGGGACTTCGAAGTCTACCATGGAAAAAAGACCGATTGAGAGGCGTTGGGAATAGTTAGCCACTACAACTTGCCCCTCGGGCCGTTAACTCTCGCTATTGCTTGTAGAGGCAGTTCTCGCAGATTGCCATAAGTGGAGGGAGGAGAGAGGTCAGTCATGATGCAGCTGGAGTCACATTTGCAGACGGAGAACTGGTCGGGGAAAAGTCAAAGTGCGCAAGATGCTGCAGAAATACTTGGTATGAATGGTCTGTCCGAAGAAGTGCCAACATCTGCACATGTTATTCTTGCCGCCCAAATCAAGCTCCGGCAATTGCGTCGGGAACTCAGTGCGAGGCTTTCCAATTCCTTGCCAGCATTTCAAGTAGAAACCGGTCTGAAAGTAAAAGCAGGTCTACCGTTAGAACATGTCTGGCTACGGATTCGTAGAGTCCAATCAGCGCGTGACAAGCTGCTATTGTTACGGCGGAAACTCTCCGCAGAAGAGACGCAATCTTTCTCTCAAAAATAATCATACCGAATGATTCATTCGGAATCCAAAAATTTGTACAACAAAAGAATGAGTGTTGTACGAGAAGACGATTCGTTTGATCTTCCATTGTCTGGCGACGATGAAACTTTTGGGTTATCTACAAGCAAGCGGAAACGAT
This sequence comes from Pirellulales bacterium, assembly GCA_029246985.1. Lineage (GTDB taxonomy): Bacteria > Planctomycetota > Planctomycetia > Pirellulales > UBA1268 > UBA1268. Next base: position 2,103 of record JAQWMC010000052.1, on the reverse strand, counting down.
CATGTGTGCTGTTGACAGCCGGTGTCGACATTGGTGGTGCAACAATAGTGCGGGAGCTCGCATCTGGCGGCATGGGGCAGGTGTTTGAGGCGTGGCAACACGCGCCGGCTCGACGGGTTGCCGTAAAGTTTCTAACCGGGGCTGGAGATAGGTTTGCTCGTCGCCTTTTCAGAGAAGAAGCGGCCTTGCTCGCCCGCGTGAAACACGCAAATATCGCGGACGTTTATACAGTTGGAGAGTATGAAAGAAGTGGTCATAGGTATCACTGGATTATGATGGAGTTGGTTGAGGACGCATGCTCTCTCACCGAGTATGCAGCGAGGAGACACCTGTCACTGATCGAGCGGGTTCGCCTTGCTTTGGGTGCGGTCAGTGCAATGACTGCCGCACATGCCAAGGGGATCATTCACCTGGATATCAAATCATCAAATGTTCTTGTGGGCAGCAACGGCATTGTGAAGGTCATCGACTTTGGTATCGGTCGAGCTCTTGCCGAAAAAACAATCTGGCAGGGTGGGCCTGAGGGGAGGGTGCGTGGAACGCCAGCGTCCATGAGTCCGGAACAACGAGCGGGTTGTGATGAGTTCATTGATGCGCGATCAGATATCTATGGCATAGGGGTGCTATTTGCTGAGCTTTTTTTCCAGCAGTCTTCGAAGGCAAGAAGAGATTCTCAGTCCATTGGTGGAATGCAGTTTGAGGATCAGATGCTTCACTGCGATGGCAAGCATCAAATTTCTCGAGGAGCAGCGAAAGATCTTTGTTCAGTGATTGCCCAGTGCACACAGCAACGTCCTGAAAATCGGTTTTCCACGATGCGAGAAGTCGAGCAGGAATTAACTCGTTGGCTAAACGGTCAGCCCGTTGTCTGTCGACAGTCCAGCGCGCTTGAGTGTGCCTGGCGTTGGACAGTAAGGAATAAAGTAGTTTCCTGTTTTCTGTTGGTGTTTATGCTGACCGTGATCTCTGCGGTGAGCGCGATTAGCTGGCTTGCGTACACTGCTTCGATTTCTCAGCAAGAAGCAGTGTACGCGGCAGAGACTGCGCGTGGCACACTCGCGGATTCACTCTTGCGTCAGGCTTTTTCGGCCGAGAGAGAGCATCATTCGCAGATGGTGCGGGAATTACTTGGCCAGCGAGAAGAGGTCCTGTCGTCTCTTGGAGATCAGGTGCCAGCTCGTGTTGTAAAAAATAATAGTCTTGCCATCCGGACTCTTCGGAGTCGGCTTGATGACGCCAGTGCCTTCTGGCGAAGTCCGGGAGAGCCAATGACTGCTGTAGCAGTTGCGGGCGGGGCAGGTGTGGCTATCGCAAGTGATAAAGACGGAGGAGTGGTTCTCTATTCGCTGAGGCCCAATCACCTCGACTGGCGTCAAGCATTTCACTACGAGACAGGGAGCCGTCCGTGGGCTGTTGCGATTTCACACACGGGTCGGATTGCGACTGTTGGTTGTGACGATGGACTGATTCATGTACTTGATACCTTCGAGGGAAAAGCCATTGGCGTATGTTCCGGTCATACTGGACCTGTGTACGGATTGGTCATGCTACCTTCGGGGAAAGAATTCCTTAGTAGTGGGCGAGATGGTCGTCTATGCCAGTGGAATGTTCAGGACCAGTCCCGGTCGTTACTGAAAACGTCATATGACACATCAGTATATGGGCTGGCTCAATCACCAGATGGTATCTGGATTGCAGCTGGTCTGCGTGATGGTTCAGTCCGGCTGTGGAATAAAGATACAGGTCAGGAAAAACTGCTTGCTGGGCATCAGGACCGTGTCTTTGGGGTGGATTTTTCTGATGACGGGAAGCACCTTGCATCGGCCTCTGAAGACCAGACAGTCAGGGTATGGGACCTGAATAATTTAACCGAGCATGCCTGCTTTTATCATCCAGTCCGCGTGAATGCCGTTCGGTTCTGTGGGGCAGGAAGGGTGGCCAGTGCTGCTGGAGATCAGCTCCTTCGCATCTGGAATGTTCACGGGAAGAAAGAGGTAAGGATACTTAATGGCCACGAAGGAGCTATCTGGTCACTTGCTGCAGCAGGAAGAACCGGTCTATTCACCGGATCAGAAGACGGGACTGTTCGGTTGTGGGAAGATG